>NZ_LJIB01000011.1:0-323043 GCF_001295785.1 Rhizobium sp. AAP116 | reverse complement strand
CCCGTCCCGCCCTCGGATACACCTGACGATGCGATGTCAGGCGAGGCGGGGCCGGCGCCGGGGTGGAGCACTGTCGCAGGTGTGAGTTCCCGGCCCGCTGCAACGGTCTCCCTCCGGACGAGGGGCTGGTAACGAAGGTGACGAGGTCGGATGCTCTCGTCACCGGATACCCCGATCGGAAGGACGTGCCTCAGAGGCACACAGACAAGGCGCTCACGCCGTCGCGAACATCCAGACAGCGGGGCGAATAAAACGGCGGGGATGAGCGCCGGGCCGCGAATGGCCGGACGATCATCCCCCGGGCGAGGGTCCCGGTCGGAATGGTGCACCATCCGGCGGGAACCTCCCGGGCCACCGGCCAGGCTCTGGCAGACATTCCCTTGGGAGGGCTCTGTCAAAGCCGGACCCTACGCCCGGTCATCCTCGGGCCTGACCCGAGGACCGTCGCCGGCCTTGCCAGAGAGACGCATGCAGCGGGAATAGACGCCGAACGGGGCGCCGGAAGGAGCCACATAAAACTACTTAGACAGGTTGCTTCTGGCGCCTCGTCCGAGACAGATTTCAGGCGACCCGGAGGGAGCAATCCCGACCGGTGGCGAAGCTTGGGGTTTTTGACATTGATAGATCACCCTCACCCTGAGGTGCCAGGCTTGCCCGGCCTCGAAGGGCGAGGCCACCCCGCCACCCCTCATGCTGAGGTGGCACCGAAGCGACCCTCGAAGCACGAGGCCACCAGAGCGGGATGCTTCGAGGCCCTCGCCTTGCGAGGGCACCTCAGCATGAGGGCCTAGCGGAATGCGCGGAGCCCATCTCCCCCGCAAGGGGGGAGATGGGGTCGTGCCCCTTCACATCCCCTCGCCCGGATTCCACAGCCTTGGCCCCGTGCCACGCCCAACGAGGTAAAACCCATCAGCCGCCACCGTCTGCCACTCCCCAACCTCGCCATCCGGCCAAAGCACGCGGATCTCGGTTTCTGCCTGTTCCCCCAGACCAAAATGATGCCAGCCGGTCTTGCCGCTGACATGGCCGCCGCCGATGGTGAGTTCGCGGCGCTGCACGACATCGCCGGTTTTCACCTCGATCCAGGCGCCGACCGCATCGCGGTTCGGACCGTCCTGGCGCAGCGCCAGTTGCAGGAAGTGGCCAGCGCCTTCCGTCGTATTGCGCCAGATCTCCACCGGAGACCCCTGGTTGACGACGAGGAGGTCGATCTTTCCATCGAGATTGAAGTCTGCCAGCGCCCCGCCCCGGCCCTTGGCCATAGAGGCGATGCCGGCCTTGTCGCCCATTTCGACGAATTTGCCGTCCTCGCCCTGCACGAGCAGGTTGTTGGGGTCCTTTTCGGCGAAATCGGGCATCTCGGCAACATTGCCCTTGGCGACGAAAAGGTCGGTGCGGCCGTCATTGTTGACGTCCTCGATTTCCGTATGCCAGGCGGTCGAAGGGCGGATCTCGCCGCCGGTATAGGGCCGGTGAGCGGTCGCACCCTTGGCAAACGCAACATCGGCATAGGAGGGTTTCGGCTTGCCGTCGGCGGGGATTTCGGCGAGCCTCTGCAGCTTGTTATCGGCCATGCTGGTGAGGAAATATTCCGGATAGCCGTCGAAATCGAGGTCATAAGAGGCGATGCCCATGCCCCAGATGCGCAGGTATTTCCAGCCTTCCTCCTGGGTGTAGAGCCGCGGGGCCTTGCCCGGCTCAACATGCCACATCTGCTCCTGGCCGCCCTTGTAATATTCGCGGTCGTTGGAGACGCGCAGCGAGGGCGTGCCGGAGCGGTTCCAGTCGGTGAAGAGGATCGACAGCGGGCAATAGGAGGGATTGAGCGCGAGCGGCGGGGCGAAGCGACGCTCGGCAGCGGACAACGGGCGATGCAGCCAGTTGTCGGTGCAGGAGCCCCAGGGCTCGAAGTCCTCGAAGCGGTCGATGTAATTGCCTACGGCAAGCGTCGGCCAGGAGTTGCCGCGCTCCCAGGTGGCGGAAAAGGCCGTCGACCAGGCGTCGCCGCCGTCGAAGCCCCAAGCCTCGTTGGCGCGTTCGAAGCGGCATTCGCCCAAGCCGCGCATCACGACATTCTCGCCGGAGCGCAAGAGCACGACATCCTGCAGCCCGTCGCCATCGACATCCAGCGGATAGGCGCCGATCACCTTGTCGAGTTCGAGGCCGGACACCTGTTCGTCGAACTTGAGAGCGCCGCCATCCTCGCTGCGGTTGAGGTAGAATTTCGCCTTGTCCTCGCCGCCCGCAAGGACGAGATCGGGGAAGCCATCGGTATTGCAGTCGAAACTACCGGCACCGCCGCCGACCATATATTCCCAATCGCCGCGATAGGTGCTGACGATACCGCTGGAGGCGGTTTCGTCGGTGAAGCGGGGCACGAGGGGGCCGCCATTGGCAAGCGCTGTGCCGGCCTGGAGCGCGGCGAACAGGGCGGCCGCAAGGGCGGTTCGGCGATGGTGCGAGGCGATGGCTTCGGCCGTCATCCGCGGGTCCTCAAGGCGACCGCCTTTTCGCCAATGCAACGCCCCTGGTCGAGGCCACGATCGATCGCGGCGCGGAAATGAATGCCGCCATAGAGACGCGAGATGCCGGCTTCTTCAGCCGCATCCCAGAAGCTCTTGAAGCTGCGGTTCGGCAGCTTGTCCTTTTCATGGGTGTTGTCGGTGAAGGCGAAGTTTTCGCCGAAAAAGGCCGTCAGCACCGTGGCTGCCGCACCCGACTGGGTGGAATGGCCGGAAGGATATTCCGGGAAGGGCGGCGTGATCAGGATCGGCTCCCATTTGGGATCGATGACCCGCTTGATATAGGTGACCGGGCGAAGCAGGTCGTATTCGAATTTCGAATGCCAGCAGCCGATGAAGGCATCGGCGAGCGAAATCCCGAGCCGGGCGAGCAGATCGGCATGTTCGGCAGCACCGGCCTCCTGCTCGTCGAGGACCTTCAGGGCAATCACGATCCAGTGGCCGGGCGGGGTCGGCGAGAGCATAGGATCATCCGACCAGAAGCGGGCGATGGCGCGCTGCTCATCGGTCACGCTGTTCACCGCCTCATAGACCTCCATCGCTTCCTTGTAGAAGTCGGAATCCTTGTCCTCGCTGTAGACAGGCGGCGCCGGCAGCGGGCAGGCATTGCCGGTCTGCAGGGCGAAGGGACGGTTCTCGCCCCACTGGGGAAGAAGGGGCATTTGCTGCTGATTGATCAGACTGGTCGGCACCCAGCTGTCCTTGTTGCTCCCCAGCGCGAATTCCAGGGGGAAGCCCATGTTTTCGACCTTGGCGCCGCCGTCGTCCAGCGACCAGGCAAGGATATGTGCCGTTATGCTCTCGCCATAGGCCTGGCTGCGGGCGACGAGATCGGGGGCAAGTCCGACGGACACTTCGGACGAGAGCTTTTCGGTCATGCGCTTCAGGGCGCGCTGACCGGTCGGGCCGGTATTGCCGAAGAATTCGCGCGCGGCTGATGACAGGGCGGCCTGCATGACGACGGCCTCGTCATAGGCGAGGCCCGCTTCACGCCGAGGTACTGGGGTGAGGCCGTTCAACTGACCGGCAAGCGAGGTCATGGTCGTGTCGCCGGCCGCCAGCGCCTCATAGGCGGTGACCCCGAGATAGGCGAAGGCGCGGCTTGCCACGGGGGGCGAATAGGTCGGCGTATGACGGACAAGTTCGAGAATGAGGCGATACCAGTCGCGCATGACCGTGTCGGCGCCCACAGGGGATGCCTGGGCCGGCTGGAAGGCCAGCCCGATGATGATGAAGCAGAGCGCAACCAAGCGCTTACCCACTGCCTTCATGTCCCCCTCCCACAGGTTTCTGAAGCGATCTCAATCGATTGAAGTTCGATTAAGCACGGGGGCGGATGGCTCGCAAGAGGGAGGTCGGGGACACCAGATCAAATCCAGCCGATGGCGCGGCCGGCAAGACTCAAGGCAAAGACCGCGAGGCAGCTTGCGGCGACCCGCCCGAACAGCAAGGGGTTGGTGGTTGCCAGCCGCCGGAGGATGGCGGCACCGGCGCTCAGCCAGCAGGTGGCGACGATGACGACAAGCAGCGAAAACACGGCGAGATAGGAGAGCGGCCGGAGCAGTGCTTCCAGCGAACCCGTTCCGGCGGCGGGAATGAGGGCAAGCCCGATGATCAGGGCCTTGGGGTTGAGCACCGTGGTGGCGTAGACGGCAACCACCGTCGTTCCGGCCTGCGCATTGGCCGAAGGCGGCCGGATCCAGAGCCGGGCGGCGAGCAGCAAGACCCAGAGGGTCGAGGCGAGCTTGATGCCAAGCGCTGCAGCCGGCTGGTCGATGAGCAGTGGCGCTGCCAAAAAGACAAGCGGGACGATGGCCGTGAGATAGCCGGCGCATTCGGCCCCGATCAGCGGCAGCGAGGCCTTGAGGCCGCGGGTGGCGCCTGAAACGGCAAGCAAGGTGTTCGTCGGCCCCGGTGTCAGCAGGAGGAGCAGGACGGCAAAGGCAAAGGCGGACAGGGACAAGGCAGAACTCCGATCAGTGAGGTCGGAGATAACAGGTCGGGTGCTGCGGCGGCTTGATGTCGGTCAAACCCGGCGAAGGGATCCGGTTGACGCGGGAGATGCGCTCAAGACGGGCGGATCTGCCGGACCCAGGCACGAGCCAGCGCCAGCCCGGCTTCATCGGAAAGCTGCCCGTCGGTCGGTTCGATCTCAGGATGGCGGTTGAGCCAGCCGGGTTCCTTGCGCTCGATAATCTCTGGGAAATGCGTCATCCAGTTGCGCACAACCTCGCGGTTGGCCTCGAAATGGAACTGGAAGCCATAGGCGGCGCGGCCGATGCGGAAGGCCTGGTGGCGAGCCGCTTCGTTTTCCGCGAGGTGAGCAGAACCTTGCGGCAGCGTGAAGGTGTCGTCGTGCCACTGGAAGGAGAGGAATCGGTCGGGCATGGCCGAGAGCACCGGATCCCGTCTGCCGGCTTCGGTGCGGCCAATGCTGCGCCAGCCGAATTCGGGGGCGGCACCGATCAGGTTTTCGCTGCCATAGGCGCGGGCAAGAAGCTGGCTACCGAGACAGATGCCGAGCACGGCTTTCGCGCTGTCGCCGAAGCGACGCATCAGGCTTGCGAGTTCCGGGAGATAGGGATGCTTCTCGTCGTCGCGGGCATTCTGCTCACCACCGAACACCACCAGAGCGTCGAAGGCATCGAGGTCCGGCAGTGGTTCGCCGGCATAGGCTCGGATGGTGGCAGTTTTCGCGCCCGCCTCGGCCAGAGCAATGCCAACCTGACCGACTTCGGTGACGCGGGTGTTTTCGACGATGGCAACACGCATGGGGAATCGGATCTCGTGGATGGTTGCCCCCAGAGAAAGCATGCGGATGCGAATGTCGCAAGACGGAGGGGCGCCGCAAGCAGCGCCCTTCCGGGACCTCAGAAGGTTTTCTTCAGACGGGCGTCGACAGAGTGGCGGTTGCCGCCACGGATGACGAAATAGAACGTCATTGCCGCCCACAGCAGCGATTTTTCCGCGCCGGAGAAGCCCTGATCCAGCTGGATCCAGTGGAAATAGACCGTGACCAGCAGGACGATCGTGGCTGCAAAGGCCGCCGGCCGAGTGAGGAGACCGATCGCGAGCAAGATGCCACCGAAGAATTCGGTGATCGCCAGAAGCGGCGACCAGAAGACGCCGGGATAGAAGCCGAGGCCCTCGACCATCTGGACGGCGCCGAAGGGATCAACGATCTTGCTGGCGCCATGGATGACGAGGAAGCCACCGGCCACCAGACGCAGCAGGGTTTCGACCCCGTCGTGACCGGAGCGATAGACGGGGGCAAGGGCCGGAACAAAAAGACGGTTCGGTTCAATGGACATGAACAAACTCCAAAAAAGACAATAACCTGCGCGTCATGGCCGAAGCTTAGCTGCGTGGCAATTGGACGCACGCAGAAAAGTTGATTAATTGGGTTAACTTATCCGTGAAGTGAGGAATACCCCGATGGAAAAACCCCGGATTTCGATCACCTACTGCACCCAATGCAACTGGCTTCTGCGGTCAGGCTGGATGGCGCAGGAACTGCTGCACACCTTTGCTGACGATCTGGGCGAAGTGGCACTTATCCCTGGTACGGGCGGGATTTTCGAGATCAAGCTGAACGACGACCTGATCTGGGAACGCAAGCGTGATGGCGGCTTTCCAGGCCCGAAGGAGCTGAAGCAGAAGGTGCGTGATGCCATCGATCCCGAGCGCGATCTCGGCCATGTGGACAGTGTGAGCCGCAATGAAGGGCTCGACAGCTGAAACAGGGGCGAAGGCGGCCGCAGAACCGCCTTCGAAGATCGCTCGTCTCAATAGAAGGGCGATTGGCAGACCTTGTAGTAGCCGCTCGTCGAGAGGAACTGGTTGGTGCGGGGATTGTAGGACCGGTAGCGGTTCAGGCACCAGTCGACATGCCGCTCCCAGGACCGACGTGGCGGACGATAACCCGGATCCTCGTAAACTGGCGGGCGCGGCCGTGGACGGTAGCCGGGTTCGACATAGACGGGCGGACGCGGCCGTGGGCGATAGACCGGCGGCTCGTCATAGACGGACGGCGGATAATATTCCGGTGGCAGGGGGCGTGGACGGCGCGGCGGCGGGCGGTCCCAGGTCTCGTAGCAACCGGAGAAGTCGCAGACGATATCGATCTCTTCGACATCGGAGCCCGGCTGCGAAATCAATGGCATCGGTTTCGTCATCGCAGCATCCGCCACGGAGGTGAAAAGCTGGGCGCCGGCGAGCGCCACGGCCACAAAAGCGGATCGAATCGTCATATAGTCATCCCGTCGTTCATCCCGGCGGCGGGCAAACCGCCTCGCCGACGGCAAGATAGAGCGTTTCGATCACGGCTTTTTCACGGCCGCGTTATCCGTGGCAGACTGTGCAAAAGGCCTGTGTCCCAACGCATCTGCGAATCCGCTTCCGGCATTCAGGCAGACGCCTTCATCGCGCCGACATGAAAACTTCAAAAAGCCGGTTGACAGGTCGGAGCAGTCCCTTTACACGGCTCCTCGTCGCCCAGATGGCGGAATTGGTAGACGCGCCAGCTTCAGGTGCTGGTACTCGAAAGGGTGTGGAGGTTCGAGTCCTCTTCTGGGCACCAAATTCCGATTTGAGATCAGCAGTTTATGCGATCCTCAAACACTTTAAAAAGCCCGGCTTGCCGGGCTTTTTTCTTGTCTGAAAATTGAGTTTCCGGTGCTGTCGCACTGTCGTTTTCAGTGCGATTTTTCACGCATTCCCGAGCACCCCAAGACCGCCACAAGGACAGACCATGGACGAGACCGTCGCCATCGAAAGCCGCAGCGAATTTGCCCTCTGGGCTATCGAACGTGCCAAGGAAATCGTTGCCCAAGAGGGCACGGCGCTGGCGCTTGCGGCGCGCGATATGGACGAGGAAGGTTTGCGCGAGGCAGGCCACAAGCTCGGCGGCGCGATCAGCGAAGCGCTGATCGAAGTGTTCGACGGTTTGCTCGGCCAGGACGATCAGGCTTGAGAAAAGGGCACTTAACGGACGCCCCTTCCAAGATCTGAATTCCTTCGACCAGCATCAGCGCAGCCAGCATCAGCGCAGAATGCGAGGATTGGCGAGACCGCTCGTCGGCGTCGAACCGCCACCCGACAGGGGCTCGATCTTCCAGTTGGCCGAATTCATGATGATGGTATTCACCACCAGCGTGATGTTGTTCGTCTGGTTCGTGGTCGAATTGTAGGTCACGTCGCGATTGGGCAGGTGGATGATCCCCTTGAGGATCTCGCCCTTGCTGCCGTTGAAGACATATTGCTGCGGGTTGCGGTTGTTGCTGGCGTCGCTGGTTTTCTCGAACATCAGGATGTCCTTGTAGGTCCCTGATGTCGGCGCCGTCGCCGTGAAGGTCAGGCCGCCATTGGCGCGGATCTCGCTGTTGACGTCGGGGAAGTAGAAGGTGACACCTTCCGCCTTCACCGTTGCGCCGGAATTGATGATCATCCGGCCGGAAATGATGTGCAGACCCGGTTTGAACGTGACGGTGGGCGAACCGTTGAACGTGGTTCCGCAGTGCTTGCCCGGCTGCAGCGTGATGGACTGACCGTCCATCGTGCCTGATGTGGTGCAGTTTGCAGGGACCTTAGGCTCCGGCATCTTGCCGGCGAAGGGATCCGCTTCCGCCGCGCATTTCGTCTGAAGATTGCTGAGCGTGCCGCCGTTCTTGATATAGTTCGCGCCCTTGACGCAGAATTTCGCCGTATCGATCGTTGCCCCGGCATTCATGATGAAGGCGGGATTGCTGGTCGAATGGACGTGGACCTCGCATTTCGTCGATTTGACATTGGCACCGGAGTTGATGAGCACGGCCTGGCTCTTGTTGCCGAGGGCATAGATGCAGCCATTGCCGCCAGCCGCCTCTTCCGCCCCGGCAGCGACGGTGGTGCTGACGCCAAGGGTGAAGCTGCTCAGGCCGACAATACCGAGAAACCTGTTGTCGACATCCTGCTCGTAGCCGCCGGTGAGCGAACCGTCGGCATTGACCGTCAGCGTGAAGCCGGCGCTTTCATTCAATTCGTCCTGCTCGGCGTCGAGACCTAGAAAATTACCGGCTTCAAGCTCCTGGGCGCTTTTGCCACTCTTGCGGGCAGCGGCGAGCATGGCGGCGTCGAGCTCAGGCTGCATCTCGATGCGCGTATTGTAGGCCGAAGCGACGTCCAGGGCACCACCTGCGGACACGAGAACGATCGGTGCGAGCAATGCGGAAATGATCCCGAAGTTGCCCGACCGATCCTGCCAACAGTGACTGATCTTCTCCAGAAGCATGATGTGTCCTCATTGTTTGAAACGACAATGGATCCGGACCACGCTGGATGGACGGATGCCGTCTATTGAGGACAACCTAAGAACGAAATACTACTTTCGCGTTTTCATCTTACGTAAAATCTTGCAAAGCCCGACAAAGGCCAGTTGATCGCGTAACTTCCTGCCTCGAACGACTGAACCGAGACCGACGAGATCAGTCGATAACCCTTGGGTTGACGCCGGGATACCACATGCGGCCGGACCGCGGCGGCTCGGTGCCTTCATAGACGATGCCGTTCTTTTCGCAGCGATAGACCGTGTAGGGCAGGCTGTCGCGCAGATCACGGCGACCGAAGTGATGGCGGTTGGGGACAACCGTCCGCGTTTCACAGCTGACGTTTTCACCGAACTGGTTGACAGGATCCTGCGGCTTGACGCCAGGCAGGTCCTTGAAACTCTCCTGTCCGGCTGCGCCCCAGGCGATGCCTTCTGAGGCTGAGGCGGGGGCGACAGCTGCGAAGACGGCCAGCGACGCCAGCACCAGAGCAGTGCTGATCTTCGTGGACGTGTTGTTCTTTCGGCAGGCCGGCAGCATGGGCAATCTTCTCGTCAGCTCTCATGGTGCCGATATAGGCACTCGACGCGGCGGCACCAAGACCGGAATCATCACGTTTCGGCGACGGGGCGGCGGTAGCCGGTCGGGGTGCCGTAGAGCCAGCCGATGCGTTCGATGGCGACCTCAAGCGTCTCGCGGGCCACGGACATGGTGTTGCCGTTGGCGTGGATCATGGTCGTTTCGTCTTCCATGATCGCCACATGGCCCTTCCAGAAGACAAGATCGCCGCGCCTGAGCTCGGCACGCTCCACGGGTACGCCGAGGCCTGATGCCTGCATGTCGCTGTCGCGCGGGGCCTTCTGGCCTGCCATGCGCATGACCAGCTGCACAAGGCCCGAGCAATCAATGCCGAAGCCAGACTTGCCGCCCCAAAGATAGGGCGTTTCGAGGAACAGCGCTGCAACGGCGACGTAATCCGGTGCAGGAGGTTCGGCGATCGGGCGAATGTGGCGGGAAACAAGGGCTCCGCCGTCCGGCATCAGCAGATAGCGGGTGCCGCGGGTTTCCGCCTCCCCCTCGATCGTTAGCCGGCTTCCCATCGACAAGGCCATCCGCGTCGGGAAGCGCAGATCGGGGCCCGAATAGACGAAGGTGCGCGGCACAGTGACGAGATGGGTTGCTACGGCAACAGCGCCGAGCGTTTCTTCCAGCAGGTAGCCGACATAACCATCGTCCACCGCCTGCACCCACGCCCAGCCATTCTTGCGCTCGAAAACACGGACTTCTTCACCCATCAGGAGTTCGGTATCGATTCCCATGGAAAGATCGGGTTTCGGGCGAAGCGGCACGACCGGCTGGGTGATCATCGCCGGTTCCGGGGTGACAAACCTGTCCGCTTCGACTTGCCCCTTCAGGGCGATATCGGCGAGATCGGGCCGGAAGGCGTTGAGGCGCCGGTCGAGCATAATCAAGTCTCCGTCAGCCAAGCGAGCGGCCCCGGGCGATGATGTTATCGCCGAATTTTTCGAGAAAGAGCGCACCGCCGACGGTGCGCTTGACGATGACGCTGCGGCGGTCGAGCTCGTCCCTGATACGGTCAACGAGGCCCAGCTCCCCGAGCGTATCCAGGGCGCGGGTGATGACCGGCTTTGTGACATTGAGGGTTGCGGCAAGGCCGCGCACCGTATGGGGCGGCGGCACAAGATAAATCTCGAGAAGCACGGCGAGCTGACGCATGGTGAGGTCGTGGCCGTCTTTCTGGACCTGATCCAGGGTCACCCTGTGCCACAGGCAAAGCGCCTGGGTCGCCGTCATTTCGAGGCCCATGGCCCCTCCCCCTCGTTCTGATCCGGGCCAGCAGCCCCTCGCGAGTATCATTCCGGTAAAGGAACGATCTGGCAAGGGGCTGGTGGATTCAGGCTCAGTCGGCGCCGGACTGCAGGTAGCGGTAAAGCGCGCGGATCGCCTGAGCCTCGCCGCCGACAGGCGAATGGGCCCGCTCCGTCGGCGACCAGCCGAAAATGTCGAAATGCGCCCAGCGGCGGCCCGGCGAGACGAAGCGCTTGAGGAAGAGGGCGGCCGTGATGGCGCCCGCCATACCGCCCGAGGGGGCATTCGTCACGTCGGCGATCTGGGCCTTCAGCATGCGCTCGTATCCCTTGTAGAGCGGCATGCGCCAGAGCGGATCGTCGACCGCGAGGCTCGCATCGGCGATGCCATGGGCAAGGTCTTCGTCATCGGTGAAGAAGGGCGGCAGATCCGGGCCGAGCGCGACACGGGCGGCCCCCGTCAGGGTGGCCATGTCGATCAGCAGATCCGGTTCCTCGGCGTCGGCATAGGCCAGAGCATCGGCAAGGATCAGGCGTCCTTCGGCATCGGTGTTGTCGATCTGGACGGTCAGACCCTTGCGGCTCTTGTAGACGTCACCGGGGCGGAAGGCATTGCCGGCGATGGCGTTCTCGACGGCGGGAATGACGACGTGCAGGTCGACCTTGAGCTTGGCGTCCATGATCATCAGCGCGAGGCCGAGAACATTGGCGGCGCCACCCATGTCCTTCTTCATCAGGAGCATCGAGGAGGCCGGCTTGATGTCGAGGCCGCCGGTGTCGAAGCTCACGCCCTTGCCGACAAGGGTGACCTTGCGATGGCCCTTCTTGCCCCAGCGCATTTCGATCAAGCGCGGGGCCACCGTCGAGGCGCGGCCGACGGCGTGGACGAGCGGGAAGTTCTTCTCGACGAGTTCGTCGCCGGTGATGACGGAGACTTCGGCCTTGTAGTGTTCGGCCAAGCGACGGACAGCGGCTTCGATATCGGCCGGGCTCATGTCGTTGGCCGGGGTGTTGATCAGGTCACGGGCGAGATAGACGCCCGCCAACTGGCGCTTGATGTCGGCGGCATCGGCATCCTGCGGGATCAGCAGGCGCGGTTCCGTGACCCGCTCGGAGCGATAACGGTCGAAGCTGTAGGCGCCGAGGCCATAGCCGAGCAGCAGGCGGTTGGCGGTGAGCGGGGCGGTTTCGATGTGCCATTCGCCGGCCGGCAGCGCACGGGCGAGCTTGCCAGTCAGATAGGGATTTTCGGAAGGGTTGGCGCCGAGCCCGAACAGCGCGCCACCCACATGGCCGTCGGCGGTGGGGATCAGCAGCACCGAGCCGGCCTCGGCCTTGAAGCCGGCCTTCTTGGCCCAGTCGAGGGCGAGTGGTTCCAGCGTGCCGGTCTCGACATGGGCCGGGGTGACGGCGAAGACCGGGAGCGTCTTGCCGCCCTTGGTGCTGAAGGGGGACGGTCTTTCGATATACTGGAACGGGGCCATGGCGAGACGCTTTCTGGAGATTCGGCTGAAGAATCGTTGGGGGCTCGATTAACACTCCGTTAGGGTTAACAGATTATTGCTTGAGTGGAGGTTGCGCCGCCCGGACGAGGCGCGGCGGCGGGGACTAGCTAACTCGGGACGATCACCATGCGCATGCGAATTCCAGGCTCGGCAAACCATCTGCGGATCGTGGCCATGACAGGTCTGGTGATGGCGGCGATGACGCTCACCGGCTGCGGCTCGGCGAAGAAGGAGCTGACGACGGGCTCGATCCCCAAGGCAAGCCAGCAACTCGATTCGCTCAGCGGTCCGCAACTGAGCCGCGCCGTGGAAGGCATCGGCCAGGCCTATGACCGCAACCCGAAGGACCGGAATATCGGCCTCTCCTATGCCAATGGACTGATGATGACAGGCCGCAACACGCAGGCGCTTGCTGTCATGCAGCAGGTGGCGATTGCCCATCCGAACGATCGCGAGGTGCTCTCCTCACTCGGCAAGGCGCAGGCTGCGGCGGGGCAGCTGGAAAAGGCACTCGGCACCATTCAGCGGGCGCAGACACCGGACCGACCCGACTGGCGACTTTATTCGGCGGAAGGGGCCGTGCTCGACCAGCTCGGCCGTTCCAGCGAGGCGCGCTCGCGCTATCGCATGGCGCTGCAGATGCAGCCGAACGATCCAAGCGTGTTGTCGAACATGGGCATGTCCTTCGTGCTTTCGGGCGACCTGAAGACGGCCGAGGACTATCTGCGCCAGGCGTCGCAGCAACCCCGTGCCGACAGCCGGGTCCGTCAGAACCTCGCGCTGGTGGTCGGCCTGCAGGGCCGGTTCCAGGAGGCAGAACAGCTGGCGGCCCAGGAGCTCGATCCGCAGCAGGCGGCGGCCAATCTGCAATATCTGCGCGGCATGCTTGCCCAGCAGAATTCCTGGAAGCAGCTTTCCAGCCAGGACATGCCGAAAAAGAAGAGCTGAGCGCTCAGTCCGGAAAGACGAGGCTTGACCGGCCGCTGGTGAGATCGCGCACCAGCCGGATCGCCTGATCCTCATCGCCCTGCCTCAGCGTGACCGCGAGATCGACACCCTCTGCCGTGAAGCTTTCGACGAAGGTGAGATGCGGGATTGCGGCGAGCCGCGACTTCACGAGGGCGAGGTCCGAGAAGCTGACCGATGATTCGCCCGTTACCATCGGGATGATCTCCCGCTTGTCGGCCGATCGGAGCATCTGGGCAGCCGTTCCGCCATAGGCACGCATCAAACCGCCACTGCCGAGCAGGATGCCGCCAAAGAAGCGGGTCACGACCACGACGATACCGTCGAGTTCCTGGCCATCGATCGCCTGGAGGATCGGCTTGCCAGCCGTGCCCGAGGGCTCGCCGTCGTCGGAGAAACGGTAGGCCTGACCGATGCGCCAGGCCCAGCAATTGTGATTGGCGGCGGGATCGGAGACCGAGGCGAGGAAGGCCTTGGCTTCCTCTTCGCTGGCAATCGGTGCCGCTTGCGCGATGAAGCGGCTTTTCTTGATGTCCTGAACGAACTCAACCGGCGCGACGAGGGTGAACGGCATAGTGTGCTGCCTCAGCCGTCTGCTTCGTGTGCGAGAAGCCACTCGGCAAGTGCCGCGATCACGGAGAGGCGCAAGGCCGCTTTCATGGCGAGCGCGCGGGTGAGCGAGGCGTCGCGGCTGGAGAAGCCGAGTTCGGCCATGACACCGGAGGGCGAGAGTTTTCGAGCGCGCATGACCGCTTCGACCCGCTCGATCGTCGATGGCAGCAGATACCGGCCATTGGCGATGAGGGCCGCGGCGTCGTCTGGAATCGGTTCGGCACCGGACAGATCGGGGGCGGCCGATGCGCGGGCCCGCACTTCTGCCGAGACCAGATCCAGAAAGGCCTGGCGATCCTCGGGCCCCGCTGATGTCCAGGCCTTCAGGAGCTTTTTCAGGGGACTGGGCTTCTCTTTCTTCGACATGACCGGCTTTCTGTTCGTCACCGTCCATAGCCCGAGCGGAGACACGGTGCGAGAAAAAAACTTGGGGGCCAGCATCTTCCAGCGAGGGGCGAAATTCGGCTTTGGCAACAGCGATATCGGGGACGAAAGGGCCCGATTCAGACCCTTCGTGCATTAGAAATTTCTGCCGGACAGAAAGCGGTCGTTAACCTTTATTTTCTACTCAGATAGCTCAGTTTTCGCGTTCTTGTATCCCGCCAGCGTTCAGGTTTCCGATGCACCCTCCCCGTTCAAATTCCGCGTATCAGGTCAATCATTTAGGGGACAACAAGGGTGAAGGCGCCGATCAGTCGGCAGCCGACCAGATCGAGGGGCGTGAGGAAACGCCCGTCTGGCAGAAGGCCTTCGTGTTAGGTCCCAATGTGCGTTTCACCCGCACGCCCGACCGCGTGCCGGGCAAGGCCGAGCCAACGCCTGCGCCTGTCGCCCAGCCGAGCGCACCGCCTGCACGGACGGTCGCACAACAGCCGGCGATGCCTCAGGCGCCCACACGACAAGCCTATCAGCCGACAGCTCAGCCGGTGGCGCCTGCCCCGGCAAGGCCTGCCTCGTCAGCGGCGAGTAGCGTACCCTATGCCGGATTGCCGCGCACAGGCGCACCCGCGCCGGCACCGAAAGCCGAAGTGCCGCGCATGCCTGCTTCCGTGACCTTGCCGCAGCCGCCGGATGCCGTGGGCGCGCGCGCGCTCACCTACAAGCTTCGCCGGGAACTCGCCCGCCAGCAGGCCGAACAGGCCGCCTGGGAAGCATCGATGGCAGATGGCGCATCGCCGCAGGAGATCGGCCCTGCCCCACAGCCCGTTCAACCGGCACCCCTGGTTCAGGGCATGCGCAGCGTGCTTGCCAGCACCCGGGCCGCGACCGTCGGGGCAAATGTTCGACCGACGACCGAGGCTCATGTGCCGCCGCACTTGCAGCGGTCGCTCGCCCAGCAGGCAGAAGCCTTGCGGCTTGCTGCCCAGCAGGCGGCCCCCGCAGCGCGTGCGCCGATGGTGCGCAATGCGTTTCTGCGGACACCGCCTGCAGCGGCTGCGCCTGAGCCGGTTGCGGCTCCTGTGTTTGCTCGGCCATCCGTCCAGCCTATTGTCACGGCTCCGGCCGTCACGGCATCTGTTACATCAGGCTTTGCCGCGTGGACGCAGATGACCAATCCGTCACCGACGCAGCCCGAGGCAGTGACTGCGGTCGCGCACGAAGCGCAGGTTGAGCGTCTGCCGATCGCAGCGCTGCTGTCGGACCACATCTTCTTCGAGGCGATGATCGCGCCGGTGGATGCTCCATTGGAGATCGAAATGGCGCGGACCCCGATTGCGCAACCTGTTTCACAGGCTTGCCAGCCGGCGGCTCCGCAAAGGGCTCAGCACACCGCACCGCAGCCGGTTCGCAGCATTCCAGCACCTGCACCTCAGGCTGTTTCAACGGTGCGCGCCGAAGTCGTGCGCTATCGCCCAGAAGGGGTTTCGGCCACCGCACATCCGGTGACCGTTGCGGCGCGCAAGCCCGTGTTCGACGCAACCCCGGGCTCGGTCGTCGCGCTGTATCGGGAAGTCGCATATCGGGAGGTGTCAGCGGCGTCCTACGCGTTACAGCAGGCGCAGGCAGCGGCGACCGAGACGGTTGCCCCCCTTGAGGCCGTTGTTCCGGCGCCGCTCCAGGCGAACCATTCGTCGATTGCTCCGATGTCTGCCGCCCTGCCACGGCAGCCGCTGTTCAAAGCGCAGGAAGCGCTGGGCGAAGGCGAATACGAGCTTCCCTACCTCGATTTCCTGCAGATGCCGCCGGTTCAGACCGGCGTGACGATGACGGCAGAGGCGCTCGAGCAGAGCGCCGGGCTTCTGGAAAGCGTGCTCGAAGATTTCGGCATCAAGGGCGAAGTGATCGACGTGCGCCCGGGCCCCGTCGTGACGCTCTACGAATTCGAACCGGCACCGGGAGTCAAGTCCTCGCGCGTCATCGGCCTCTCCGACGATATCGCCCGGTCAATGTCGGCGCTGTCTGCCCGTGTCGCCGTGGTGCCCGGCCGCAATGTGATCGGCATCGAACTGCCGAACCCGGTGCGCGAGACGGTCTATCTGCGCGAGCTGATCGAGACGCCCGATTATGCCGAGACGCGCTACAAGCTTCCGGTCTGCCTCGGCAAGACCATCGGTGGCGAGCCCGTGATCGCGGAACTCGCAAAGATGCCGCATCTGCTCGTTGCCGGTACCACCGGTTCGGGCAAGTCGGTCGCAATCAACACGATGATCCTGTCGCTGCTTTACCGGTTCCGGCCGGACGAATGCCGGTTGATCATGGTCGATCCGAAGATGCTGGAGCTTTCCGTCTATGACGGCATCCCGCATCTCTTGACCCCTGTCGTTACCGATCCGAAGAAGGCCGTGATGGCGCTGAAGTGGGCGGTCCGCGAGATGGAGGATCGCTATCGCAAGATGAGCCGCCTCGGCGTTCGCAATATCGACGGCTACAATGCCCGCGCGGCCCAGGCGCGCGAGAAGGGCGAGACGATCACCGTGAGCGTGCAGACCGGCTTCGACCGGCAGAGCGGCGAGATTGTCTACGAGGAGCAGGAGCTCGATCTCTCGCCGATGCCTTACATCGTCGTCGTGGTCGACGAGATGGCCGACCTGATGATGGTTGCCGGCAAGGAAATCGAAGGTGCGATCCAGCGACTGGCGCAGATGGCGCGTGCCGCCGGCATCCACCTGATCATGGCGACGCAGCGCCCGTCCGTCGATGTCATCACCGGCACGATCAAGGCAAATTTCCCGACGCGCGTCTCCTTCCAGGTGACGTCGAAGATCGACAGCCGCACCATTCTGGGTGAGCCGGGTGCCGAACATCTGCTCGGCCAGGGCGACATGCTGCACATGGTCGGTGGCGGACGCATAGCCCGCGTGCACGGTCCCTTCGTTTCCGACGAGGAAGTCGAGAAGGTGGTCGCGCATCTGAAGATGCAGGGCCGTCCGGACTATCTGGGCACCGTGACCGAGGATGCGGACGAAGCCGAAGAAGAGCCGGAAGAGGACGTGGCCGTTTTCGACAAGAGCGCGATGGCGGAAGAGGACGGCAACGACCTCTACGACAAGGCGGTCAAGGTTGTGCTGCGCGACAAGAAGTGCTCGACCTCCTACATCCAGCGCCGGCTATCCATCGGCTACAACAAGGCGGCTTCGCTTGTGGAGCGGATGGAGCAGGAAGGCATCGTCGGTGCTGCCAACCATGTCGGCAAACGAGCGATCATCGTCGGCGGGCGCGAGGTGAATGCCGAGGGCGACTTCGAAGGCTGATCCGGATCGCCGAAAGGTCCAGCGCGGGCAACAGACCAGTCTTCAATAAGGCACGCCAGGCTGCGGCGTGCCTTTTCCATGATCCACCCGGCATCTTGGCCACTGGGAACCCTTCAGGGGACTCGCGGTTCGGAGACGGTCAGATCAAGGAGACAGAGACAATGGCAGAAGACAGACGTTCGCTTTTCGTTACCGGCCTGCGCAATGCGCATGCGATGGAAAACCAGGCAATCTCGATCATCAAGCCACAGCTTTCCCGAATCGAAAATTATCCTCAGGTGGCACGGCGACTGGAACAGCATCTGCAGGAGACCGAAGTGCAGTTGAAGCGGCTCGAGGACATCCTCGCGAGCCTCGACGAGGATCACTCGACCATCAAGGACTGGATGCTCTCGGCAGGCGGCAGCATGGCTGCAATCAGCCACGCCATGGCGGGTGACGAGATCCTGAAGAACTCATTCGCCAACCAGGCTTTCGAGAATTACGAGATCGCCGCCTATAACTCGCTGATGGTCATGGCGGAAATGGGTGGGTTCCAAGGCGCGGCCAGCGGCCTGCAGCAGAACCTCGCGGAAGAAGAGAACATGGCCCAATGGCTGAAGGACAATCTACGTGAGGTGACGATGGAATTCGTTTCACGGCAAGAGGCTGGGGAAAGCGCCAAGGTCTGAGGCCCGAGCTACTTCGAAAACGGCAAAAGCGGAAGCGGGTGTGGCCCGCTTCCCTCAGTCCGGCATCATGACAGCCACGCTTCGATCAGATCTGGACGGGTCTGATCGTGTCTACGCCGATCTCGCCTTCGATGAGGCCGCGGGTGAGACCCTGCCTGTCACGCGCGATCTCGGTGACCGTGTAGAGTTTCTCCGAGCGGAAGGCACTTGCCATTCCGGTCGTCACGTCCTCGGCAGGTTTGGCGTCGATTTCCATATAGTCCAGCTCCTGCGAGGCCGCGACGAGGCGGGCATCGCCCGTAGAGCGGGCGGCTACCGTCACCACACCATGGCCAGGGGCATTGTCCCAACGCGGATCGTCCGGCGCGGCTATGGGCTCCAGCCGGTAGATGCTGAGCAGTTCATCGCCCCTCGACATGCCATGTTCCACGGCGGCTGCATCCGACCGGCGCGCGGCGGCTTCTAAGGGCTGCGCCAGATGCGGATCGACCTCCTCCCGCTGATGGCCGGTCGATAGTTGGTGCTTGGTATTGTCGGACATGGTCTTCTCCCTGTGAAGCATTTGGGAGCCCAACCGACCTCGGCCGGCTACGGTTCCGCCCGGCTTCTCTCGTCTCGGCAGGGAACATGGCGGCATGTGGACCAGTTTCCCTGACAACAAGGAGCCCGACATGCCGCCAGTGACACCTTCATCCACGCCCCTCACTGCCTCCCAAGTCCGCGATGAACGAGGGCGAGACGCGTGCAGCCCCAGCGACATTCCGGTGCGTGGCCTGTGGGACGTTTCGCTCAGGGTCCTGTCGCGGCTGACATCCGACCGGGTCACGCTCGCTGCAGCAGGCGTGTCCTTCTACGTGATGCTGTCGCTGTTTCCCGGTCTTGCAGCGCTGGTGTCGCTTTATGGCCTGATTGCCGATCCGACCACGATCGCCGGACGGCTGGATTTCCTCTCCGAACTGCTGCCTGCCGATGGGGTCACGATGATCCTGGGGCAACTGCAGGCGCTGGCCGACGAAAACAACAGCACCTTGAGCACGGGTTTTCTGGTCGGTCTTGGCGTGTCGCTGTTCAGTGCCCGCAACGGGATGCTGGCGCTCTTCGAGGCCATGAACATTGCCTATGAGGAACAGGAGAAACGCGGCTTCGTCCATACTACGCTTCTGGCCGTCGCATTTACACTTGGCGCCATGGCCGTTCTCGCCGTCGTCGTCACGGCACTCGCAATTCTGCCGCTGATCATGTCGGTCGTCTTCATTTCCGCGCGGGCCGAAATGATCGTCGGGTTTATCCGCTGGCCGATCCTGATCGGCGTGATCTGGCTGGGGTCCGCGATGATCTATCGTTATGGGCCGAGCCGCGAGAACGCCCAACTGCGATGGCTGACCTGGGGCACTTTGCTGAGTTCGCTCGTCTGGATGATCATGTCGCTCGGCTTCTCCTTCTATCTGGAGAATTTCGCCGACTACAACGCGACCTATGGCGCGCTCGGCACATTTATCGCCTTCATGTTCTGGACCTGGCTGTCGGTGGTGATCCTGATTGTCGGGGCCATGCTGAATGCGGAGCTCGAACATCAGACGGCAGTGGACACGACGACTGGACCGGCAGAGCCGATGGGACGTCGGGGCGCGCATATGGCGGACACGATCGGAGAGTCGCAATAGCCATGATGAGGGCTCCAAAGAAGAAAGGCGGCACCGGAATGCCGCCCTTCTTCTTCGGGTCTTTTCGATCACGCCTGTCGTCAGGCGTTGCGGCGCTCGCGGGCGCGGCTGCCTGGAAACAGCAGCTGGATGAAACATTCGGCCGTTGGCTGCGGCTCGTGATTGGCAAGCCCGGGCCGCTCATTGGCTTCAATGAAGATATAGTCCGGTTTTGCCGGGTCATGGACCATGAAATCGATACCGACAACCGGGATCTTGATGGCCTTGGCGATCCGGCAGGCGGCATCGACGAGGTCAGGATGGACAGTCGCGGTGACGTCGTGGATCGTGCCGCCGGTGTGGAGATTGGCAGCCTTGCGGACCGTGATTTCGCGGCCCTCTTCGAGCACGCTGTCGAGATCGAGGTCCTGCTCGGCGAGGCATCGCTTCGTCTCGGCATCAACAGGAATCCGGCTTTCGCCACCGGTTGCGGCAGCGCGACGACGGGACTGCTGTTCGATCAGCCTGCGGATCGGCGAGCGGCCATCACCAATCACGCGGGGCGGGCGACGCACGGCGGCGGCGACGAGCTTGTAGTCGATGACGACGAGGCGGAGGTCTTCCCCTTCGAAACAGGCTTCCAGAAGCACACGGTCGCAGACCTGGCGGGCCTGGCGGATGGCGGCCTGCAGGGCGTCCATCGAGGAAATGCCGACCGAAATGCCCCGGCCCTGTTCGCCGCGGGCGGGCTTCACCACCAGCTTGCCGTGTTTTTCGAGGAAGGCCTGCTTTTCGTCCTCGGGGGCGTCTGCGGAGAGCTGTTCGGGGACTCTGAGACCCGCCGTCTGGGCAAAGCGGCGGGTGACTGCCTTGTCGTCGCAGATCGACATCGCGACCGATGAGGTGAGGTCCGAGAGGCTTTCGCGGCAGTGGATGCTGCGCCCGCCATGGCTCAGACGGAAGAAGCCGCCTTCGGGATCGGTCACCTCGACATGGATGCCGCGGCGGAGCGCCTCGTCAACGATCAGACGGGCATAGGGGTTGAGCGCCTCGTAGCCCTCGACCGGCTGGGCGAAGAACTTCTCGTTGATGGCATTCTTGCGCTTGACGGCAAAGAGCGGCACCCGGCGGAAGCCGAGCTTCTCGTAGAGGCCGATCGCCTTATCGTTGTCATGCAGGACGGAGAGATCGAGATAGGCGAGGCCCCGCGCCTGGAAATGTTCGGCGAGGATACGCACCAGGCCCTCGCCGATGCCCGGCTGGCGGGCTTGCGGGTGGACGGCGAGGCACCAGAGCGAGGCGCCGCGCTCCGGGTCGTCGAACATGCGGTGATGGTCGATGCCGGTGACGGTTCCGACGATCTCGCCGGTCAGATCGTCCTGCGCGACGAAATAGGTGACCGGCCTGTTGTCACGCTCGCCGGTGAAGAAGTCCTCGCGCACCTGGACCATGCCGCAGCTGGCATAGACCGCATTGATACCCGCCGCATCGCTTTCCGAGGAGAAACGCCTGATAGTGACGCCCTTGGGGCGGCGGCCTCCGGCGCGATAGGTGGAGAGATCGAGCCTAAAGGTGTGGGACGGATCGAGGAAGATCTCCTGCGGTGCCTGGGCGAGCAGGACATGGGGATCGCCGACGTGAAAGGCGATGTCGCGCGTGTCGGGGGCTTCTTCGCGGAGCGCTTCGAGGAGGTCGGTATAGGCCTCGAAGGTCGGTGTGAAAAGAAGCCGACCCCAGCCGCAATCGAGGGCGACGTTGCGGTTGCGTGCATCCGGTTCACAAGTACGGCTGGCTGCCCCCTGGCCACTGCCGCCAGGGGTTCTGAGGCGCGTCAGCCGATGCGATAGCGCGTTGCCGCGACGCGCCTTGCGCGGCTGGGTGGCGGGCTTCTTCTCTGCCTTGCTCACGTCAGTTCTCCTGAGCCTGCAACCACATTTCGAGAAGGCCGATCTGCCAGAGTTCGGAGCCCTGCAGCGGCGTGATATGCGCGGCGGGATCGGCCACCAGACGATCGATGTAATCCTGGCGGAAGAGGCCGCGCTCGCGTGCAGCCTGTGACGACAGGGCGTCGCGGAGCATGTCGAGATAGGGACCGGCGATGTATTTCAGCTGGGGTACCGGGAAGTAGCCCTTCTTGCGGTCGATGACCTCGGAGGGGATGACCTTGCGGGCGACATCCTTGAGGATGCCTTTGCCGCCGTCGCGGAGCTTTTCCTCCGGGGGAATGCGGGCGGCGAGTTCGACCAGTTCGTGATCGAGGAAGGGCACGCGCGCTTCCAGGCCCCAGGCCATGGTCATGTTGTCGACGCGCTTGACCGGGTCGTCGACGAGCATGACATTGCTGTCGAGGCGGAGTGCCTGATCGACCGGGCTGTCTGCACCGGCGCGCAGGAGATGTTCGCGGAGCAGGTCGCCGCTGACATCGCGCTCAGTGATCCAGCGGTCCCGGAGCTGGGTTGTCAGCGTTTCATGCGAGCGATCGCGGAAGGCGCGGCCGTAGTCGCCGACGACATCGGTGGAGCCGACCAGCGGCGGATACCAGTGATAGCCGCCGAAGACCTCGTCGGCGCCCTGGCCTGACTGCACGACCTTGATGTGTTTCGAGACTTCCTTCGACAGAAGGTAGAAACCGACATTGTCATAGGAGACCATGGGCTCGGACATGGCAGCGATGGTGCCGGGAAGCGCGCCCATCAGATCGGCCGAGGGCACGAAGATCTTGTGGTGGTCGGTGCCGAAGTGCTTGGCGATCAGGTCGGAATAGACGAATTCATCGCCCTTTTCGCCATTGGCTTCCTCGAAGCCGACGGAGAAGCTCATCAGGCCCGTCTGACCTGCTTCCGCGAGCAGACCGACGATCAGGCTGGAATCGACGCCGCCTGACAGAAGGACGCCAACGGGGACATCGGCAATCATCCGGCGCTTGACGGCGAGACGAAGCGCATCGAGCAATTGCTCCTGCCAGTCCTCGCGGCTCATGCCTGCGTCTTCGGCCCGGCGCGTATAGGCGGGGTCCCAATAGCGTTTGTCCTTGAAGCTGCCATCAGGCTGGTAGACCCTGATCGTTGCCGGGGGAAGCTTGCGCACGCCCTTGTAGATCGTGCGGGGCGGCGGCACGACGGCGTGGAAGGTCATGTAGTGATGAAGCGCCGTGACATCGATCGCGGTGTCGACGCCACCCGCCTTGACGATGGCGGGAAGCGAGGAGGCGAAGCGCAGACCACCGGAGACTTCGGCCAGATAGAGCGGCTTGATGCCGAAGCGGTCGCGCGCCATGGCCACGCGACCGGTGTCGCGCTCATGGATGACGAAGGCGAACATGCCGTGGAAGCGCGATACGCAGTCCGTGCCCCAGGCATGCCAGGCCTTCAGGATGACTTCGGTGTCGCCATCGGAGAAGAAGCGGTAGCCCTTGGCTTCCAGTTCGCTGCGCAGCTCACGGAAGTTGTAGATACAACCGTTGAAGACGAGCGAAAGGCCGAGATCGGGATCGACCATCGGCTGCTGCGATTTGTCGGAAAGATCGAGGATGCGCAATCGTCGATGGCCGAGCCCGACATTGCCCCTGACCATCACGCCGGCCGAATCCGGCCCTCGTGGGGCCAAGACGTCCGCCATGATCGAAACTGCTGCTACCGACGGCGATGCGCCATCGAATCTCACTTCTCCGCAAATGCCACACATGAACCGGGCTGAAACCTCCGTTGAAAGACCAAACGAAAAGGTGCCGGCAAACCGTTCCTCGGTTTACCGGACACATGATTTGCAAATGGCCGAGAGGTTCCATTGTTCCATTCTTTTTTCAGAAGATGGATGACGGCGACTCGGCGCGCCGCTTTTGGGGGCGCCGATATTCAATCAGCTCAAGGCCTTTTTCAGCGGCCTGATGTGGCGAAGGACGAGGAGGTCAAGGAGAAGCACCGCCAGGAGGACGGCGCCTGAGAGCGGGAAGAGCAAAGCCGTTCCCAGCATCACCAGTGCTCCGGTCTTCCAGAGGGGGCCGGGCTCGCCAACGTTGGGGGCCATAAGACGACCGGCACCTTTGGGGCGGCGCTTCCACCACATGACGAAACCGCTGACCGAGAGGAAGATGATCGACAGACAGACGATATTGACCAGCACCAGGTTCCAGAGACCCATATCGCCCTCGTGGAAGGCGATACCGGCGGCCATGGCCTTGCCGGCTGGACCGTAATCACTGAAGCCGACATCGGCGAGGATGCGGCCGGTATACTGGTCGACATGAACGGTGCGATCCATCAAGGGATTGGCACTGTCATTACTCATGGTATCGCGCGAGATGGTCCAGACGGCCGTCTCGTCACCCGGGAACGCCAGCTGGAAGCGCTGCTCGAAGCCGAGCGTGCGGGCGAGCATGACGATGGCATCGAGCGAAACGGGCTCACCTGCCGGTGTGCCGGTGACACCGGCATCCGAGCCGGAAGCGGGCATCGGGGTCTGTTGCAGCGTCCACGGCACCTCCTTGACGCCGCCATGGTTCATGCTGGCATGGGTCTTGTCCGACAGGGGCACATTGTCCCATTTTTCGGCCGGGAATGTGCTCCAGGCCTGGGTGAACTTCTCGCCCCAGATCCCCGCCCAGGTCAGGCCGGACAGCAGGAAGACGACGAGGAAGAGCGAGGCATAGAAACCGATCGTCAGATGCAACGACTTCCAGAACTGACGCCCCCTGGCGGAAAGCTGCGGAAGCAGCACCGAGCCGAAACCGCGGCCATCGCGTGGCCACCAGAGATAGAGGCCGGTGATCACCAGAACGATCCCGAAGCCGGCGGCGATCTCGATCAGACGGTCTCCGAGAGTGCCGATCAGCAGCGTGCCATGGATGTTGTCGGCGAGATCGTAGAGCCCGGTACGCCGATCCCAGTGGCCGAGGACTTCGGCACGGTAAGGATCGACCGCCACCATATAGGAGGCGTCACCCTGGTTGATGCGAAAGAGGGCGGCCTGTTCGGGCGTGCGCGGGGCGATGTACTGGAGGATCTGGCCGGGGATTTCGAGGGTCGCGGCTCCTGCCTGATCCGAGACGGAGGAAACCGCAGCCTGCGGCTCGACCGTATAGGTCTTCTCGCCATCGCGGCCGAACAAGGTCGCCGTCCACAGCATCATCAGGCCGGTGACGGCGAGCATGATCATGAAGGGCGCGACATAGAGGCCGGCATAGAAATGCCAGCGCCACGCGGTGATGTAGAAGCGGCGTGACAGATCCTTGCCTGTCGCCTGGGCGGGGGTGAGGTCGGAAACGATGGTCATCCTAATTCTCTGTTGGTTATGGGAAAATTTAATTGGCGAGCGCACGAGCGCCGGCAGCAACGCCTGAGAGCTGTTCCGGATCGAGCACGGTGACGAGATCTCCGTGCTTGATCTCGATGAGCCCTGCCTTCTTCAGACGGGTGAGGCAGCGGCTGACGGTCTCGATGGTGAGGCCGAGCCAGTCGGCGAGATCGCCGCGTGTCGGGTAAAGATGGAAGGTGACGGACCTCCGCTTCCTGTCACGCGCGGCGCGGCCAAATTGCTCCGCAAGATCGATGAGGGCGGAGGCGACACGCTCCGGTGCGGTCTTGCGACCGAGCAACATGACCAGGCTTTGCGAGCGGGCCAGCATTTCGCTCAGCGCCAGATCACGCTCGCCCTGGGCCAGGCTTTCAGACACGGCCTCCAGCCGGGTGAAACCCAGCGTTTCCGCGGAATAGCGGTTCTGATCGCCAAAACCGAGGCCGATCAGGCGTCCGGGGCCGACGAGATCGATGATCTGGCGCCGACCATCGACCAATGTCTGGGCGGTGGCGACACAGCCATCGACGACGCGGTATTGCGGGGAGCGGGCCAGACCTTCGAGAAAGACGACGGTGCGCGGTGGCAGAAGCGGACCGGCGAGCGACATCGCACGTTGCGGCGACAAGGTTGAAGAAACAGGCGGGAACGCAGGCGGCGCCCCGCAATCGGCAAACATTTGCAGCATGACAGACATCCGATTTCGACCGGAGCTGCGACTGCTAGCTCACCGGCCTGACGACACGGACAGCCGGGCGCAGACATGCGCCGGCCATGGCTTTCGATCAGACGGTGATAGGGGGCGCGCGGGGATGGCTGTCGGGCGGGAAAAGCTGGCGATAGTGAGCCTCTGCCGGCTGCGGCAAGGTCACTGCTGCGATGAGCGGCATGCGGAAGCCGACCGAATCGGCCGGGGCAGGCAACAGGGCTGATGCCGCGATGCGGCAAGCTTCACAATCGGACGAGACGGCGTGGCCCTTGGCCTTGCCGTTCTCTGTGGGCAGGCAGAGCTCAGGCAGGCTGCCATCCGGCAGGGTAAGGGCTGCGATTTCCTGCGGGGAAAGCTGCGGTGTGGGTGGAACGGCAGGGCGATGCGCGAGGCCGAGCAGCACAAGCGCGACAACGCAGATCATGCGTATCGCCCGGTCAAAGCTCAAATCAACGCCCCGTTCGGCCATTCTATCCCCCGACAGATGTCCGCTGGATAGCACCGGCCGAGTCGGCTCACAAGCGGGCGGCCGGGGCCTTTGCGTCGCAGGCAACAGACCTAAAAAAGGCACTCCTAACGCAGCTGATGCGCGAGCCCGATCGCGGTCAAACCGTCGGATGGCTGCGCATCTGGCCTGGTGTCCGGCCATAGGTGCCCTTGAAGACGCGGGTGAAATGCGAGGTGTTCTGGAAGCCGACCTGAAGGGCGATATCGATCAGCGAAGCATTGGTTTGGGTGACCAGCATCTTGGCGCGTTCCATCCTGAGCTTCGTATAGATGCGGGCGGGCGAGACATCGATCTTCTGGGCGAACAGGCGTTCGAGCTGGCGGCGCGAAAGGCCGACCGAGCGGGCAAGCTGATCGATGGTCAATTCGTTTTCGAGGCTCTGCTCCATCAGGATCAGAACCGCTTTCACCCGGGGATCGTCGCATTCGATGGTGAGCGGGCGACGGACCTGGATGTCCCTGTTGGTGCGGGCCTTCTCGATCTGCAGGACTTCCAGCGCGTTTCGCTCGGCATCGTGGCCGAGATACTGTCGGACGATGAAGGCAGCGAGGTCGGCGGAGCTGCTGCCGCCGGCACAGGAGCCGCGGCGGCGATCGAGATTGAACAGACGGTCGGAGCGGACCTCATGATCGGGAAAACGGTCCCGGAACTGCTGGTAGTGGAGCCAACTGACGCAGGTCTGGTGGTTCTTCATCAGACCCGCGTCCGCGAGGATAAAGGTTCCCGTGCAAAGGCCGATCAGCGGCACCTTCTGGGCATCGGCCCTTTTCAGGAAGGCGATGGTCTGATCGTCCACGGCGGCCTGGCGCCCGAGAAGGCCGCCGACCACGACGATGTAATCAAAGCGGCTCGGATCGACGAAGTCGCTGGTCGGTGCGACCTGCACACCGCAGCTCGAACTGATCAGGTGGCGCGTGCTGCCGAGCACCTGCCAATCGGCGAGCACGCGGCCCGAGCGATCATATTCGTCGCTGGCAAGCCGGATTGTATCAATGAAGAGGGCAAAGGCGGACAGAGTGAAGGAGCGCGACAGCACGAAGCCGATCTTCAGCCGCGGCCTTTTCGTTGCCTCGTCGCCCGACATTGTCTCACTCTCCGCAGGTTCGGCGCATCCGCCATTCCGAACGCTAGCAGGGGGAAACAACCGCCGCAATCGGATGTCAAGCCATGCGCGAAACTTCGCAGCAATCGCGCCTCAAAAGCGGCTTCAACTGTGGCGATCCGCGACGTGGGCGGATGGTTCGAAGTGCCAGAATTATGGTTCGTCGGGTTCGTTTGCTCGAAGCACCTGCTCGGCTGGCGCCACCTTCTGACGGGTGAAGCCGCGCAGACCGGAAACCTCCTCGGAATCGCGTTCGATCCGGACTTCGCTGGCGGCGTAATGGACCACCAGCTTGGCGACCGAGATCAGTGCATGGAGATGGATGCGCTCATAGCCATGCGAGGCATCGACGCCGAAGGCCAAAAGTGCGGTGCGCACGTCATGACCGGCCTCGACCGCCGAAGCGGCATCGGAGCGATAGTAGCGAAAGACATCCTTCTGAACGCGGATGCCATGTTCGCCGCACAGTTCGAAGAGCTTCTTGGACAGGTGATAGTCGAAGGGCCCGGTCTGGTCGGCCATGGCAAGCGTTACGCCGAATTCGTCGGAAGCCTGACCGGGTGCTGTGGTGCCATTGTCGATGGCGACCAGGGAGGCGATTTCCGGCACGAGCGCGGCTGAGGCGCCGACGCCGACTTCTTCGCCGATGGTGAACAGCCAATAGGTATCGACCGGTGTTTCGATTTCTTGCCGCTGCATCGCCTCGAGCGCGGCCAGCATGATCGCGACGCCGGCCTTGTCGTCGAGATGACGCGAGACGATGAAGCCGTTTTCGAGAAACTCCGGCTGCGGATCGATCGCAACGATGTCGCCGATATCGATGCCCAGCTGCACGATGTCCTTGCGGTCGCGCGCCAGAGCGTCGATGCGCATTTCAATGTGCCGCCAGCCGGTCGGCTGTGTGTCGACCTCGTCGTTGAAAGTATG
This sequence comes from Rhizobium sp. AAP116, assembly GCF_001295785.1. Classification (NCBI taxonomy): domain Bacteria; kingdom Pseudomonadati; phylum Pseudomonadota; class Alphaproteobacteria; order Hyphomicrobiales; family Rhizobiaceae; genus Rhizobium; species Rhizobium sp. AAP116. The sequence goes on along the minus strand of NZ_LJIB01000011.1, from coordinate 294,763 downwards.
CCCGGATGCCTTCAATGGCAGGATGGAGCCGCGGTAGATGCCCTTGGTCGAAAAGATCGAGGCACGAGCGCCCTCGGCAAAGCGCGCCGACCAATGGCCGATCGAGACCAGCTCCAGGCGTCCATTGTCTTTCAGCGCCTTCACCTGGGCGCCGAGGGTGTCGAGGTGGGAGACGATGCCCCGGGCGGGTCTGTCGGCGGCTCCCGGTCGACGGGCGCGGATCGCACCCCTGCGGGTCAGCTTGACCTCGAGTCCGAGACGCTCGAGTTCGCGAGCGGTGTGCCGGACGGCTTCGTCTGTGAAGCCTGTAGGGCTCGGAATGGCGAGCAATGCCTTCAGCCGAGACCTGAGATAATCCGGGTCGATATCGATCGGTGTATGCATGCGTGCCTTGTCGCAGTCATTGGCCAGTGGGTCAACACCGGTACGGACTTGCCGATCCAGGGCCGGGCCGCCTCTGCATGGGAGGAGGTCTGTCGCTTACGGCTCGAGGCCGGCGCAACGCGCGGTGTTGCGGATATGGGTTTCCATCTCGAGCTTGGCGCCTGCGCCGTCATTGGAGCGCAGGGCGAGAATGATCCTGCGGTGTTCGGCGATGGATTCCCGCATGCGTTCTGGATCGGTGATCGGGATCGGCTGGCGCTGCGTTTCCGTCACAAGATCGCGGACGGTCTGGTAAAGGGCCTTCAGCATGGCATTCGAGCAGGCCGAGACAATCAGCCCGTGAAACTCGAGGTCTGCCTCGACATTGGCGAGGAGATCCTGATTGGCCCAGCACTCTTCCATTGTTCGCGTCGCCTGCTCCATCTTGTCGAGCTGCAGCTGCGTCAGGCGGCCAGCCGCCAACCGGGCAATCTCGCCTTCAAGCAGGATGCGGGTCTGGAAGACATCGAAGACCGAATGGCTGTCGGAATAGCGCCAGGGGGCCATGTGACCGGTGGCAGCAGAGGCCGGCGTGGCAGGACTTGCGACGAAGGTGCCCCTGCCCGCCTCCGTCTTCAACAGACCGAGTGTTTCCAGCGTCAGCAGCGCTTCGCGCAGGGAGGCGCGGCTGATACCGAACTTCTGGGAAAACTCCCGCTGCGAAGGGATCTTTTCACCGGGCTTCAGCTGCCCGGACTGGATCATGCCCTGGATCTCGCGTGCCACCGATTGTGGCACGAGCGTCTTGTTGAACATGCGGTCCCTTCCCCGGCGGCGTGCTTCGGCACCTAATCTATTTTTTTCGGCATCCCCTTGCCAAGCGGAAAGCCGCATGCTTGTTTGGCCTGACTGGTCTGACCAGTTAGACCAATGTAGATTGAGTCATGTTCAAAAAACAAGGGGAACTCTCATGACACGTTCAACCACATTTAAAGCTTCCATCTTCGCGGGCCTGCTTGCCGCATTCGGCACGTCCGCCCATGCAGCAGATCTGACCGTCGGCGCCAATATTGGCAACGTACCCTGGGAATTCGAAGACGCCAGCGGCAAGGTTACCGGCTTCGAGGTCGATCTCGTCAACGAGATCGCCAAGCGCCTCGGGAAAACGGTAGAATTCGTCAACACGCCGTTCAACGGCCTCTTCCCGGCCGTGCAATCGGGCCGTATCAACATGGCGATCTCCTCAATCACGATCACCGAAAAGCGCCTGGAATCGGTGTCCTTCGCGCAGCCCTATTACGACAGCGACCAGTCGCTGACCGTGACTGCCGCCTCCGGCATCATGGGTCTGAAGGACATGGGCGAGAAGGTCGTCGGCGTCGACACCGGCTCGACCGGCGACATGTGGTCCGAGGCCAACAAGGGCGAATACAAACTCGGCGAAATCCGCCGCTTTGAAGGCCTGCAGCCCGCGATGCTCGACCTGGTTGCCGGTCGCATCGATGGCTATATCTCCGACATCCCGGCGCTTCTCTATTACGCGAAGGACAAGCCGGAACTGAAGGTGGTCGAGCGCATCCCGACCGGCGAGAAGTATTCGATCATGTTCAACAAGGACGATCCGCTCGCAACGGAGGTCAATGCCGTGATCACCACGCTCAAGCAGGAAGGCTTCATTGCCCAGCTGCATGAGACCTGGTTCGGCGCAAAGGCCGAAGACACGACTTCGACGGTCACCGTACTCGACATGCCGAAAGGCATGTAACGCTCAAAACGCGATCGGCGGGACGCTCTTGTCCCGCCGACGTGCCAAGGGAGCCGATGCGGCATGACACTCCTCAATACCTTCTTCAATCTGCAGGTCCTGGCTGACAGCATGCCGGCCCTCCTATGGGGTCTGGTGGTGACCTTGCAGATCGGCGTGACCAGCATTCTGGTCGGTCTTGCCGGCGGACTTTTTCTGGCCGTCGCCCGCCTTTACGCGCCGACTTTCTTCAAGCTTTTGATCCGCGTCTACATCGACATCTTCCGCTCCATCCCGCTTCTGGTCCTGCTGATCGTCGTCTACTACGCGCTGCCATTCGTCGGCATACGGCTATCGCCATTTCTGTCTGCGGTCACGGCGCTCTCCCTGGTGTCCGCAGCCTACACCGCCGAGATCTTCCGCGCCGGTATCGAGGCGATCCCGCATGGCCAGTTCGAGGCATCGGCTGCACTCGGTCTTTCCAATCGCCACACCATGATCGACGTGATCCTGCCGCAGGCGATCCGCATCGTCATTCCGCCGCTGACCAACAACTGCATCAACGTGATGAAGGATACGGCACTCGCCTCCGTCGTCGCCATGCCAGATCTTCTGAAACAGGCGACCCAAGCGCAGGCGCTCGCTGCCAATCCGTCACCGCTGATCGGGGCGGCTTTGATCTATATCGCCCTGCTCTGGCCGATGGTTGCCATCGTCTCGCGTCTCGAGAAACATTTCAGCCGGGGGAAACGCTGATGACCGGAACCACAGCCCCGCTCATTTCGATCCGCGGGCTCACCAAGGCCTATGGCACCTTCACCGTGTTGCACGACATTGACCTCGATATTGCCGAAGGCGAAGTCGTCTGCGTCATCGGACCCTCGGGTTCGGGCAAGTCGACGCTGATCCGCTGCATCAATCATCTTGAAGCCTTTGCGCCGGAAAGCCGGATCACCGTCGACGGCATCCGCGTCGAGCCGGGCCCGGCGCTTGCCAAGGTGCGCGCCGAGGTCGGCATGGTCTTCCAGTCCTTCAATCTCTTCCCGCACATGACCGTGCTCAAGAATGTCATGCTCGCACCGATGCGGGTGCGCGGCACCTCGGTGGCGGAAGCAGAACGCAAGGCGCGCGAACTGCTCGCCCGCGTCGGGATCTCGGAGCAGGCGGAGAAATTTCCCGGGCAACTGTCGGGCGGCCAGCAGCAGCGCGTGGCGATTGCCAGAGCGCTCGCCATGGAACCCAGGGTGCTGCTCTTCGACGAGCCGACATCGGCGCTCGATCCGGAAATGGTCGGCGAGGTGCTCGACGTGATGCGCAAGCTTGCAGGCTCCGGCGTCACCATGATCGTGGTGACACACGAGATGGGCTTTGCCCGCCAGGTGGCCGATCGGGTGATCTTCATGGATGGCGGTCGCCTCGTGGAAAGCGGTGCGCCCGAGGATATCTTCGACACGCCCAAACACGAACGGACGCGTGGTTTCCTGCGCGCCGTCCTCAACCACTGAACAAAAAAAGACCGGAGGACACCCTGCCATGGCAACCCCAACCCCAAAGGCGCTCGATCTCGATTATGTGCGGAGCCAGTTTCCGGGCCTCGCCCGCGGTTGGACCTTCTTCGACAATGCGGGCGGCTCGCAGATCCTCAAAGGCGCTGTCGAGCGCATCAACACCTTCCTTCTTGAGAAGAACGTTCAAATCGGCGGCTCCTACGAGGTCTCGCAGGCTGCAGCCGCGGCACTCTTCGAGGCGCGCACTGCGGCCATGCATCTGGTCAATGCCGGCCGGCCGGAAGAGATTGTCTTCGGCAACTCGACGACCGCGCTGTTGCAGAACCTCGCACGGGCCATGCACAGCCAACTAGCGGCAGGCGACGAGATCATCATCACGATTGCTGACCACGAATCCAATATCGGACCCTGGGACCGGCTGCAGGAGCGCGGCGTGGTGTTGAAGATCTGGCCGCTGAACAAGGACACGATGACGCTCGACCTTGCCGATCTCGCACCGCTGATGACAGAGCGGACGAAGCTCGTCTGCGTCACCCATTGCTCGAACCTGCTCGGCTCGATCAACCCGATCCGCGAGATCGCCGACTTCGTGCATGCCCGTGGCGCCAAGATATGCGTCGATGCCGTTGCCTATGCCCCGCATCGCGCGGTCGACGTGCAAGCCTTCGACGTCGATTATTATGTCTTCAGCCTCTACAAGACCTATGGTCCGCATTACGCGCTGATGTATGGCAAATACGACCTGCTTCTCGAGCTCGACCCGATCTACCACTACTTTTACGGCAAGGATAAAGTGCCGGGCAAACTGGAGCCGGGCAATCCCAACTACGAGCTCGCCTATTCCACATGCGGTATCGTCGACTATCTGGTGAGCCTTGGCGAACAGGCGGGCGAACCCGGCAGCGTGCGCCAGAAGATCGAGGCCGCCTATGCGGCGATCACGGCGCAGGAGGACGCGCTGACCGAGCGTCTGCTCACCTATCTGCGCTCGCGCAACGACTGCATGATCGTCGGGCAGTCAGCCAATCACGAGAGCCGCCGGGTGCCGACCATCGCCTTTCGTTTCGACGGTCGCGAGGCCGGCGAGATGTGCAGGGCGATGGACGCAGAAAAGATCGCGATGCGCTTCGGCGACTTTCACTCGCGCCGGCTCGCCGAATATCTCGGCCTGACGGATCATGGCGGTATGCTGCGCGTCTCGATGGTGCATTACAACACCCTGGAGGAAGTGGACCGTTTCACGGCAGCGCTTGACCGGATCCTGGCCGGACAGGCCGGGCTCGCCAAGGCGAGCTGAACCGCAACAGAGAAGGACGAGCCCCATGCATTTCGACACGGTGATCCGCAACGGAACGGTGGTGACCGCAAGCGACAGCTTCGTCAGCGATGTCGGCATCAAGGATGGCCGGATCGTGGCGCTGGCAACCGATCTGAGGGATGCCGACGAGGTCATCGATGCAACGGGGCTCTTCGTCCTGCCGGGCGGGATCGACAGCCACGTGCATCTCGACCAGCCCTCCGGCGAGGGCATCGTCATGGCCGACGATTTCGACAGCGGCACGCGCTCGGCTGCGATCGGCGGCAACAGCAGCGTGCTCGCATTCTGCATGCAGGAAAAGGGTCAGTCACTGCGCGAGGCGCTCAAGGTCTATCACGGCAAGGCCGAGGGGAAATGTCATATCGACGTGTCCTTCCACCTCGTCGTGACTGACCCGACGGCCGAAGTTCTCGGCCAGGAACTGCCGGCACTTGTCGAAGATGGCTACACCTCGATCAAGGTCTTCATGACCTATGAGGGCCTGCGTCTGCGTGACGACGAGATTCTGGCCACGCTGGATACGGCAAGGCGCACCGGTGCGCTGGTCATGGTCCACTGCGAGAATGAGGATGCGATCCGCTACCTGATCGGCCGGCATGAAGAAGAGGGCAAGTTCGCCCCGAAATACCATGCAACAACCCGCCCGGTGGCGGCCGAGCGCGAAGCGACCCACAGAGCGCTGTCGCTCGCCGAAATAGTCGACGTACCGATCGTGATTGTGCATGTCTCCAACCGCGAGGCGATGGAGGAAATCCGCCGCGCCCGCCAGCGCGGACAGAAGATCGCCGGCGAGACCTGCCCGCAGTATCTGATGCTGACGGCGGATAATCTCGATCTCGAAGGCCTGGACGGCGCAAAATTCGTCTGCTCGCCACCACCGCGCGACAAGGCGAGCCAGGACGCCTGCTGGGAAGGTCTCGAACAGGGTGTCTTCGACCTCTTCTCGTCCGATCACTGCCCGTTTCGTTTTGACGATCCGGAGGGCAAGCTGAACGAGAAAGGCAAGCGGCATTTCCGCTGGATCCCGAACGGGATACCGGGCGTGGCAACGCGCCTTCCCATCCTGTTTTCCGAAGGGGTGATGAAGGGGCGGATCGATATCAACCGCTTCGTTGCGGTGACGTCGACCAACCACGCCAAGCTCTACGGCATGTATCCGCAGAAGGGCACGATCGCGATCGGCTCAGATGCCGACATCGCGCTGTGGGACCCGAAGAAGCAGCTCACCCTGACCAATGAGATGCTCCAGCACGGGGCAGATTACACACCCTATGAAGGGCTTGCGGTGACGGGGTGGCCGGTGCGCCTGCTGGTCCGCGGCAAGACTGTGATGGATCAGGGATCCATCGTTCGTGCGGCAGAGGGACGTTACCTCAGTCGCAAACGATCGGCCTTGAGCACCGCACCGGCCTAAGTTGGGCGAAAGCCTTGGCTCAGGCTCTCGCGATTTTCGAGCGGAAACGGTCCGCACCCGTCACGATATGATCCAGAATGGTCTCCACGGCCCAGTGGCGTTCCGCTATGTCATGCGGCACGGCGCGGCTGTGAACATTTGCGAATGTGCCGATGCGGCGATGGAAATGCTTTGCAAGCTTCGGATAGCCGTAGCTCTCCGACATGGCCGACAGTACGAGGAAGGTGTCGAGTTCGGCGGCAAGTTCAGGATGGGCTTTGCCGTGATCGTAAAGCCAGCGATAGAGATCCGGGTGGAAGTTGTTCATGACACCGGAAAAACCGTGGCCACCGGCCTCAAGGAAAGACCAGGCGATCGCTGCATTGGCATTGTTGATCGCAAGCGGCGTGTTTTCGACCAGAGCAAGCCGGCGGCGGATGTGGTCGAGATCGCAGGAGACATCCTTCAGGAAGGCGAAGCGACCGCTCTCGGCGCACCAGCGGACCTCATCATCGGTCAGCAATCTGCGATAGGGTGCGGGGCATTCGTAGAGCCCGAGCGTCATGTCTGCCGGGATCGCGCCGAGCAGGTCCTGCATGCGCGAGCGGAAGACGGTGGCATCTTCGTCGGCAGCCGCCAGGCGGTTTGTCACCAGCACGACGGCATCGACGCCCGTCTCAGCCATGGCCCGAAGTTCTGCCTTCTGGTCGTCCATGCTCTGAGAGATATGCCCGGAAGCGACGACCGGGACGCGGCCCTTGACTTGGCGGACCGTGAATGAGGCGAGCGCGGTGCGCTCCTCGAGCGTCAGAAACAGCATTTCCGAGGACTGGCACACGGCGAACAGGCCATGGGAGCCATTGTCGATGTACCATTCGATCAGCCTGGCATAGCCGTCCCAGTCGATCCCGTTGTTGTCGGTAAAGGGCGTGATCATCACCGGGACGATCCCGTGGAAGTTATGCGTCATGGAAGCGGTCCTCGAAACAGGGGCAGTTGCGGTCAGCCGGCATAACCGAGGGCACGCGGCAGCATCAGGGTGATGTCAGGAATGAGGATCAGCAGCAGCAGGGCAACCATCAGGGCCGCCAGGAAGAGCCAGATCTCTCGGATGATTTCCGCGAGCGGTATGCGCGTCACGGCATTGATGACGAAGAGCAGAATGCCATAGGGCGGCGTGATCAGGCCGATCATGCAGTTGACCACGGCCACCACACCGAAATGCACGAGGTCGATGCCGAGCGCACGGCATGTCGGAATGAACAAGGGAATGATGACCAGGATGATCGTCGAGGCATCGAGGAAGCAGCCGAGCACGAGCAACAGAAGGTTGACGGCGAGCAGGAAGACCAGCGGGTGCACATCGAGGTCGACCAGGGCGTTGGCGACGACGGTCGGAATGTTCTCCGAGGCGACGATGTAGTTCAGGATCAGCGCGCCGCCAATGATCAGGCCGACGGCAGCGGAGGAACGTGCGCTGGTGACCAGGATCTCGTAGAAATGCTTGAAGCTGAGCGACCTGTAGAAGATCGTCGCCAGGATCAGCGCATAGAAGGCCGCCACAGCCGCCGCCTCGGTCGGCGTCGTGACGCCGCCATAGATGCCGTAGAGCAGGATCGCCGGCATCATCAATGCAGGGCCGGCATTGATCGTCAGGGCCGGGAATTCCCGCAGCGGCACGGGCTCATGCTTGGCAAAGCCACGCCTGTGCGAAATCCAGGCATTCATGGCCATCAACATGGCACCCATCATCAGGCCGGGGACGATACCGCCGAGGAAGAGGAAGCCGATGGAGGTGTTGGAAACGAGGGCATAGAGCACCATCGGGATCGACGGCGGGATGATCGGGCCGATGGTGGCGGAAGCGGCCGTGATCGCGGCGGCGTAGCCGCGCGTGTAGTGGCCGGACTTCACCATCATGTCGATAATCATCTTGCCGATGCCGGCGGCATCGGCAATCGCCGAGCCGGACATGCCGGAGAACACCAAAGAAGACAGGATGTTGACATGGCCGAGGCCGCCGCGGAAGCGGCCAACCAGGGCGACGCAGAACTGCAGCAGCCGGTCGGAGACCGAGCCGGCATTCATGATGTTGGCCGCGATGATGAACAGCGGCACGGCGAGCAAAATGAAGCTCTGGTAAAGGCCATCAAGCAGGATCTTGCCGCTGATGCCAATGCTCTGGCCGCTGGCGGCGAGATAGGCGAATGAGGCGACGAGGATCGCATAGGCGATGGGCGTACCCATCACGGCGAGGCCAAGCAAAATGACGATGCAAAGGAGGAAGGCGATGCTCATGCCTGGCCTCCCGTCTGTCCGGTATCACCAGAGCCGCTGAGGCTCTCGCGCAACGCCTGCCAGACCTGCCACAGATAGCGGCCGGCGACAGCGACGAGGAAGACGATATAGATCATGTAGACATCCCGCATGCGGATCCAGTCGCCGAAGAGATCACCGAGAGTGGCCGTCTTTTTCAGGCGAAGAATGGCGAGGCGATCCCAGGTGGGCGCTACCGACAAGAGAAGCGCGATGGCGACCGCAAGGCCGGTGACGATGGTGAAGATCCGCCGGACACGCGGGGAGACGGAAACATAGAGGACGTCGAAGGTAACGTGATCCTCGACCCTGACGACGAAACTGTTGCCCCAGAAAATCAGCCAGACCCAGATGGCGAGACAGAATTCCAGCGTCCAGCCAAAGTTGGTCGGCAGGAGAAAGGGCATGTTCTCGGCGACCCAGGGCAGACGCGCCGTGTAGCGAACGAGGACCTGCAGAATGAAGGTCGCAAACATGGCGGCCATCAGCGCGGCAGCCACGGCCTCCGCCGAAGTCCGAAACAGTCTGATTAGAGAAGACACACCATCACCTTCGACAGGACATCATGTTCGACGAGGGGCCGGAGATCACTCTCCGGCCCGGTTCAGGTCAGATCGGGATCAGTCGGCGAGCGCATTGACCTTTTCGAGAACACCTTCCGGCCAGGCCTTGGCGAAGTCGGAGCCGACATACTGTGCCTGGACATGGGTACGGAACGCGTTCAGATCGGGCTCATAAACATCGAGGCCCTGTTCCTTGAGGAAGGCGACGAGTTCGTCTTCCTTCTTCAGCTGGCCTTCCCGGCCCGATTGCGCCGCGTCTTCGGCGGCCTTCTGGACCGTTGCCTGCTGCTCAGGCGTCAGCTTGTCCCAAACAGCCTTGGAGAAGGCGATGTAGTTCAGGTCGACGAGGTGGGCGGTCAGGCTCACCTGCTTGGTGACTTCGTAGAACTTCGCATCGACAACCGTCGGCAGCGGATTGTCCTGACCATCGACCGAGCCGGTCTGCAGGCCGGTGTAGATTTCGGTGAAGGCCACCGGTGTCGGGTTTGCGCCGAGCGCGCGGCCGAGGAACTGCCAGGCGTCGCTGCCCGGCATGCGCAGGTTGACGCCGGCCAGGTCGGCGGGAGTCATGACGTTCTTTTCGGAACGCGGGAAGCGCAGGTTCACATGGCGCTTGCCGAGATACATGACGGCAAGCAGCTTCACGCCGAGTTCGCTTTCGACCATGTCCTTGAACGGCTGCATCAGCGGGTCGTTGAAGACGTTGACCTGATGCTGGGCGCTGCGATGAACATAACCGGTGGCGAAGATCGAGAATTCCGGCAGGAAGTTTGCCAGTTCCTGGGCCGAGGTGATCGACATTTCCAGATCGCCGGCTGCAATGGCCTCGAGTTCCGAGCCCTGCGGCACGAGGGAGGCATTGTAATGCGGCTGGTAGGTGGCGAACTCGCCGATCGCCGGGCCGAAGACGGTTGCCAGCGCAACGGATCGCTGATCGGTCTCGGAGGCCGGTGTGGACATGCGGATCACCGGCTTGTCCTGAGCGACGACGGTTGCGAGCGGGCCGCTCGCGGCGAGTGCCGTGAAGGTGATGGCGGACGCCATCAGGAAGCGGCGGGTCAGTGTGAGTTTCATTGCGTAGTCTCCTCCCGTTTGACTATGAACTTCTGGTTGTTTTTCCGCCCCAGCACGCTTCCGGTCCTCCAAACCTGTGAAAACGCGCTGCTGGCAGAGATCCTGCCTTACTGATATCGAACTAACATGTTAGTGTGCTGTTATCAATCCCGAACAACGACAGTGTGACCCCATGAGAGACAAACCGAGCGCCCGGCAGGCAGTTATGTCGACGACAGGTGAAAGCTCCCTCAGGCAGCTCGCCTATAGTCGAATTGAAGAACTTCTGAATTGGGGCCGGCTGAAGCCGGGCCAGGTCATCTCCCAGCGCGCGCTGGTCGAGACGACGGGTCTGACGCTCAGCGCCATCCGCGAAGCCATCCCGCGGCTCGAGGCTGAAGGCCTTTTGCAGACGCTGCCGCAACGCGGGCTGATGGTGCCGAGCCTCGACGTGACCTTCGTGCGGGAAGCGTATCAGATGCGCCGCATCATCGAACTCAGCGCCATTCCGGACATGATTCAGCGCCTCGACCGCGCCGTGATCGCGAACTGGCTCGACTGGCATATCCAGGCGCGCGAGCGGCTCGGCGGCGACGACATCACCGACCTTCCGGCCTTCCTGCGCGAATTGCAGGTCTATGACTGGCAGATGCATGCCGACATGGTCGATGCCATGGAGAACAGCCTGATCGCCAATGTCTACCGTGTCACGGCGATCAAGATCCGGATGACGGCGCAAACCAGAGTGCGCGTGACCCGCGACAATGCCAAACGGGTTATCTCCGAGCATCTGGCCTTCCTCAACCCGCTGCTGGAGGGGTCTTCGGAGCTGGCTGCCGCAGCTCTGTCGCGTCACATCGACCAGTCGCTGACGATTGCACTCGGCGGCACGGTGGCGAACTGAACGGCTGAGACCGGCTGCGTGGATAATCCGGGCGCTCATTTCGGCATTCCCTTCGGACGCAGATGGCGCTTGAGGGCAGCGATGCGGAAGATCGCATTCGGCGCTCCATAGCCACGATAGCCCCGACGCTCGACGATTTCGAAGAAGAAACCCTCGCCATAGGTTGGCGAGTAAAGCTGGAAATACTCCCCCGCTTCATCCTGATCATAGAGGATGTTCGCCGATTTCATCCGCTCGACGAGATCGGGATCGAGACCGAATCGGGCTTCGATGTCGTCATAATAATTGGGCGAGATCACGAGGGATCGGAAACCCTTGGCGGCAAGTGCCTCGGCCGTGGCGAAGATATCGTCGGTCTCGAAGGCGATGTGCTGGATACCCGAGCCGAAGGTTTCGGCGATGAAGCGGCCGGCCAGCGTGTTGCGGTTTTCAGCGCCGTTCAGGGTGATTCGCAGGCGCCCGTCCGGGGTCTCGACCACCTGGCTTCTGACGAGGCCGGCCGGATCGATGATGTCGACCATCGGCGTCTTCCGGGCATCGAGCTGCGATGTGTAGAAGAGCAGCCAGGTGAGCATTTCCTCATAGCGCGTTGTCTGGGCGATGTGGTCGACCCGGGTCAGGCCGATGTCGACGCTGCTCTCCGGCGTTTCATCGAGAGGCGTGAACTCGACGTCGAATATCCGCGCGAGTTCACTCTTTTGGTCGAGGAAGTAGACGAGCCCTCCGCCGACGCCGCGGATCGCCGGGACCTGCAGCTCGCCTGGACCGACGGACTGGCGGAAATCCTCGGCACCGAGCTGAAGCGCGCGCCTGTGGGCCTCTGCCGCGTCATCGACCATGAGCCCGAAGGCATAGGCATTGGCCCCATGGACGAGATAGGAGGCGTTGGCGAAACCCTTCTCTTCCCTGTTGATGACGAGGTTGATGTCGCCCTGGCGATAGAGGGTCACGGCCTTGGAGCGATGCCGGGCAGTGGGCACGAAGCCGAGAAGCGTGAAGAGGGCTTCGAGTTCGCGCTCCTCGTCCTCGCCGGCGGCAAATTCGATGAAGGCGATGCCGGATACTTTGGCGGGATCGGGCATGGCCGGCACCGGTATGCGGATCTTCGGTTCAGCCCGGGCCACCTGATCCATGAGGTTGACCAGCGAGCGACGCCCGTCCCGCGAGATCGCATCGGGTGAGCCGCCACGAAACTGGTCGTTGAAGATTTCCAGCGACAGATAGCCGTTGTACCCGGTGGCCGCGACGGCCTGCATGAAGGCGGTGACGGCCAAGTCACCTTCGCCCGGCATGTTGCGGAAATGGCGCGACCAATAGAGGAGATCCATCTCGATCAGCGGCGCATCCGCGAGCTGGACAATGAAGATGCGATCGCCTGGGATCGACCGGATCGAATTCAGCTCGATCTTGCGAGACAAGGTGTGGAAGCTGTCGAGGATCAGGCCAATGCTGGGGTGGTCGGCGCGGCGCACGATCTCCCAGGCGTCGCGGTGGTCGTTGATATGCCGACCCCAGGCGAGCGCCTCGTAACCTACCCGCAAGCCGCGGCGCGCGGCACGTTCGCCAAGCGCATGGAAATCCTCGGCGGCGCGATCGATCCCGCCCAGCGCGACCGGTGAGGCGTTCGAGCAGATCAGCATCAGATCCGTGCCGAGCTCGGCCATCAGATCGAATTTGCGCTCGGCGCGATCGAAATTGCGAGACCGGAACGGCTCGGGCATGCCTTCGAAGTCGCGAAACGGCTGAAAAAGCGATACGGCAAGCCCGTGATCACGAACCATCTGTCCGACCTCTGCCGGCGAACGGTCAAAGGCGAGGAAGTCGTTCTCGAAGATCTCGACGGCATCGAAGCCGGCGCGCGCGATGGCGGCGAGCTTTTCCTCGAACTCACCGCTGATGGAGACTGTCGCAATCGAGGTCTTCATGCGAGCCTCCTCGCACAAGCGGGAACTGCCAGCACAGCGGATCGTATGCCAGGAGTTGGACCATGGGACAGCGACAGGTGGCGCACAGCCCGGGAGTACAGGATGTCGATGATGCCGGACATGTCTTCCTCCTCCCTGCCCTTTCGGGCCACCAGTTTCAATCCAGACAGGCTGCCAGCGCCTGACGCCCGCACTCCAAATGCACTCTCCGCCTCAAGCCGTCTGAGGCTGGCGCGTGACACCACCCTCCGTCAGCACTTCAAAATGGCGAAGCACGCGACCGACCTCCGGCTGGAGGCCCGTGAACAACGAGAATGCGCCGACGGCCTGGAAGACGGCCATGCCGCCTCCGTTGGCCACACGACATCCGCGCTGGCGGGCGGCCTGCAGTAGCGCCGTCTCCAAGGGGAAGTAGACCACCTCGGCGACCCAGAGGCCCGGGTGCAACAGTTCTGCGGGCACGGGCATGCCGGGATGCTTGTCCATTCCGATCGGCGTGGCATGGACGAGCCCGGTTGCGCCGCCAATGGCAGCCTGCAGATCGGAGGCCACGCTGACCGACGCTTCCGGGAAATGTCTCGCCATGAGGGACGCGAGTTCCGATGCCTTGTCCTGATCGATATCGAAGACTGCAAGTGACCGCGCGCCCATTTCGAGCACGGCATAGGCCGTCGCCGCGCCGGCACCGCCAGCACCGATCTGAACCACAGACGACAAGTCTGCGTCAGGCAGCTGCCGGCTAAGCCCTTGGGCAAACCCCCACCAGTCGGTGTTGTGGCCGATGCGCTTTCCGTTTCGCAAGATCACGGTATTGACCGCGCCGAGCTTGCGCGCGTCCTCGGAGATGTCGGTCAGCAAGGGCAGGATCTTTTGCTTGCAGGGATAGGTGATGTTGAGGCCGCAGAAGCCGCGTTGCTCAGCCTCGGCGACAAGCGCATCGAGGTCATCGGGGCCGAGCTTACGCTCATTGAGGTCGATGAGTTCGTACTGATAATCGACGCCATGGGCCGCGCCTTCGCGCATGTGCATGGCAGGGGTCAGCGAGCGCTGAATGCCGAACCCGATCAGTCCGGCGCGCAAGATATCGCGCTTTTGCGTCATAGCCGCCTCCCAATGTCGAAGCCCGGATCTTGTCCACGCTTCCGGCCTCCCAACCTGACAGGAACGATAATGTACTAACTAGTTAGTGTCAACACTGGCCGGCTTGAAGCGTGAGGCCGAGATCACTATGAACTGAAGGCGCGCTGCGTCGGCAACGGCCGCAATCGCGATCGGGGATGGAAACTATGGCGAAAACGGCGAGGGAAACGCGCAGGAACGACCCTGAGCGGACGCGGGAAGACATCCTGGATGTCGCAACGGAGGAGTTCGCCGAATTCGGCCTGTCGGGCGCGCGGGTGGATCAGATCGCCGAGAAGACGCGCACCTCCAAGCGGATGATCTACTACTACTACGGCAGCAAGGAAGGGCTTTACCTCGCGGTGCTGGAAAAGGCCTATCGCAAGATCCGATCGCTCGAAGCGGATCTGCAGCTGTCGGAACTGGAGCCCGACGAAGCTCTGCGCCGGTTGATCAGCACGACCTTCGACCATGACGAACACAATCCCGATTTCGTGCGGCTCGTCAGTATCGAAAACATTCATCACGCGATGCACATGAAGCGATCGAGTGAAATCGCTGATCTCAACATCTCCGTCATTCGCACGCTGCAGGACATCATCGACCGTGGCCTGAAGAGCGGCCTGTTCCAGCGAAGGGTCGACGCGATCGATCTGCACATGCTGATCAGCGCCTTCTGCTTCTTTCGCGTCTCGAACCGCTACACCTTCGGCACGATCTTCAAGCGTGACCTTTCCGAACCTGACCTCTACGACCGTCACAAGTCGATGATCGCCGACGCCGTGCTCGGATATCTGCGCAGCACCGACCCTTAAGCGTCCAGCATTCAGCGGCATGTTGCAACAGACCGGACAGCCAAGTGCTGACCGCCTCGGAGTTGCATGACGAAAACCGGAGGATCCGGGCCGAGGCGAACTCTCCTTGATGTGTATCAACCGCAAGTCGGCGATTTGCCGATAGCCTTCTCTCGGGTTCGCTTGAAACAACCCGTCCTTGGAGGAGGTAGGCATGCATCAGGTAACCGCTCATGTTGTTTGGTTTGATGACCTCAAACGCTCGGATGTCGCCAAGGTCGGGGGCAAGAATTCCTCGCTCGGAGAAATGATCCAGGAGCTGGGTCTCCAGGGCGTCGATGTTCCGCCGGGCTTTGCGACCACGTCTGATGCCTACTGGCATTTCGTCGACGAAAACCAGATCCGCGAATCGATCGGCAAATCGATCGCCGACTGGACAGCCGGCAAGGCAAGCCTTTCCGAGACGGGGGCAGCCATCCGCCAGCTGTTCCTCAGGGCTGACTGGCCGGCCGCCACGGCCGCTGCCATCGTCGAGGCCTATCGCGGCCTGGCAGACAGAGCCGGTCAACCTGAGGTCAGCGTCGCCGTCCGCTCCAGCGCCACGGCCGAGGACCTTCCGGATGCGAGCTTTGCCGGACAGCAGGAGACCTTCCTCAATATCGTCGGGGAGACGGAACTCTTGCAGGCCTGCAAGCGCTGCTTTGCCTCGCTGTTTACCGACCGGGCGATCTCCTATCGCCAGACGAAAGGCTTCGACCATATGAAGGTCGCGCTGTCTGTCGGGATCCAGCAAATGGTGCGTTCCGACATTGGCGGGTCCGGCGTCATGTTCTCGATCGACACGGAAACGGGTTTCGACAAGGTCGTCCTGATCGATGCCGCCTGGGGGCTCGGCGAAAATGTCGTTCAGGGCGCCGTCGACCCGGACGAATATCAGGTCTTCAAACCGCTCCTGGACGATCCGACGCTCAGCCCGATCATTTCAAAGAAGTGCGGCAGCAAGACCATCAAGATGATCTATGGCTCTGCCGAGCCGACGCGCAACGTGCCGACATCGAAAGCGGAGCGCGCCGCCTTCGTGCTTTCAGACGCCGAGATCCTGACACTTTCGCGCTGGGCCACGACCATCGAACGCCATTACGGCTGCGCCATGGATATGGAATGGGCCCGGGACGGGCATTCCGGGCGCCTCTACATCGTCCAGGCCCGACCAGAAACGGTCCAGTCGAACCGCGAAACCGCAGTGTTCAGCTCCTACGAGATCAAGAGCAAGGGCAAGACACTGCTCAAGGGCCTGTCGATCGGCGACGCCGTCGTCTCCGGCCAGGTCTGCCTGATCGAGAACGCCCGCGATATCGGGCAATTCGTCGACGGATCGATCCTGGTCACGTCCACGACCGACCCCGACTGGGTTCCGATCATGAAGCGGGCAGTTGCGATCGTGACCGACCATGGCGGCCGCACCTCGCATGCTGCCATTGTCAGCCGGGAACTGGGGCTGCCCGCCATTGTCGGGACAGGGACAGCCACCCAGGTCCTGCATTCCGGCCAGGAAATTACCGTGTCCTGCGCCGAAGGCGACGAGGCGTCGATCTATGAGGGCCGCGCCGACTACGAGGTCCAGACACTGGACATGGAGGATATTCCGGCGACAAAGACCAAGGTGATGCTGAACCTCGCCAATCCGGGTGCCGCATTCCGCTGGTGGCGACTGCCGGCGGACGGCGTTGGCCTGGCGCGCATGGAATTCGTCATCAGCAACGCCATTCGTATCCATCCCATGGCACTGGTGAATTTCGACAGCCTGACCGATCAGAGTGCCAAGGCCGAAATCGCCGAACTGACGGCGGGCTATGCCGACAAGTCCGCCTATTTCGTCGACAAGCTCGCCGAAGGGCTGGCGAGGATCGCAGCAGCCTTCTACCCGCAGCCTGTCATAGTGCGGATGAGCGATTTCAAGACCAATGAATATGCGGGGCTTCTTGGTGGTGCCGCGTTCGAGCCGACCGAGGAAAACCCGATGATCGGTTTTCGCGGCGCCTCGCGATACTATTCGTCGCGATACCGGGACGGATTTGCTCTCGAATGCAGGGCAATTCGAAAGCTGCGCAACGAACTCGGCTTCAAGAATGTCGTGGTGATGATCCCCTTCTGCCGTTCCGTTGCGGAGGCTGAAAAGGTACTTGGCGTGATGGCCGAAAACGGACTGAAGCGCGGGGAGAGCGACCTGCAGGTCTTCGTCATGTGCGAGATCCCCTCGAACGTCATCCTTGCCAAGCAGTTCGCCCAGCATTTCGATGGGTTCTCCATCGGATCAAACGACCTGACCCAACTGACACTCGGGGTCGACCGCGATTCCGGCGAGCTGGCCGATCTCTTCGACGAGCAGGACGATGCAGTCAAATGGATGATCCGCAGCGTGATCAGCGAAGCCAAGGCTGCAGGGGCCAAGATCGGCATTTGCGGCCAGGCACCGAGCGACCATCCGGAATTTGCGAAGTTCCTCGTGGAGTGCGGCATCGACAGCATCTCGGTCACGCCGGACAGCTTTATCGCGGTCAAGCAGAGCGTTTCGGAAGCCGAGAATGCAGGGGGAACCGCCAACACTGTGCCATAGGGGTGAATGGCATCATCTAGCCGAACGGAGATGGGGAAGAATGGCGGACAGGGTGGGATTCGAACCCACGGTACGCTTTCACGCACACACGCGTTCCAGGCGTGCGCCTTAAACCACTCGGCCACCTGTCCAGGGGGAACGCGGGGAAAACCACCGCGGTTGGTCGGGCGGGATATATACCGAGGAATTTCGGCGGATCAACCGAAATCTATCAGAATTTTGACATCGGCCGACAATTCCCTATCTATATGCTCAGTGCGGCAGGCCCTAAAGGCCGTGCCGGGCTTCAGCCGGAGACATTGGTGGTGCGCTTCCTGTTCAGGGTCTTGAGTTTGCTTGCGCTTTGCGTCGGCGTCGTATTCGGCGTGATCGATGCAATTGCCTCGGTGTCTGCATCGCAGGTCATCATGACCCCGATTTCGGAAGCCTGGATCGAGACGCATCCGGGCTCTCTGATGACACTCGAGGAGCTTGTCGTCGGGCGCCTCGGCGACGGCGCCTGGCTCGCGCTTCGCGATGTTGTCCTGCCGCAGCCGGCATTTGCCGCCATGCTGGTGCTGTCGCTCGCCTTCTGGATGATCGGCTACAAGAGGCCTTCGCTGGCCGGACGATTTGCGGCTTGAACCAGGCCTTCGGCGCGCCAAAGGCTGGATAGTGCCCGGCAGATTGCAAGTTTCGGTGAGTGCCGACGACCAACGAAACAAGATCGCAGCCGGTTGATGCGGCGGGCGGTGATCTGCCGCAGAGGCAGAACAAAGTGGAAAAACAGGCCGAGAAACGGCCTCAGGAGGTTTCAAGATGTTCCTGATCGACATGTTCAACAAGAAAACCGTCATGCCGACGGCAGAAAACGCCCTGCCCGGCCGATCCGAGCCGATCCCGACCGCATCGACGCATTTCATCTCCGGCCTGCCGCTGAAGGGCCCAGTGCCCGAGGGCATGAAGACCATCTATCTCGGCATGGGCTGCTTCTGGGGCGCCGAGCGTCTGCTCTGGCAAACGCCGGGCGTTCATCTCACCGTCTCCGGCTACCAGGGTGGCATCACGCCCAATCCGACCTATCAGGAGACCGTCACGGGTCTCACAGGGCATACCGAAGTGGTGAAGGTCGTCTACGACCCCGCGAAAATCTCGCTGGAAGGGCTGCTTAAGATCTTCTTCGAGGCGCATGATCCGACCCAGGGCATGCGCCAGGGCAATGATATCGGCACCACCTATCGCTCCGCGATCTATGTCGAGGATGACGAGGACATGGCGCTTGCCATCGCTGTTCGCGATCGCTTCCAGGAGGCGCTGGTGAAGGCTGGACGCAGCAGCCGGGTGACGACGGAGATCGCCCATGCCGGACCGTTCTACTTTGCCGAGGAGTATCACCAGCAGTATCTGGCGAAGAATCCGAATGGTTACTGCGGCCTGCGCGGTACGGGCGTTTCCTGCCCGATCTCGCCCGCAGCCTGAGGGCGAATGCTCAAAGACGCAGCATAAATCCTATTGATCTGACTGATTTTTCAGCGTCCTGCGCTGAAAAATCAGCAGGCTTGTGAATCTTTACCAGATGAAAAAAATCTGGTGAATTTTGAAGCGAGCCATGCAAGGATGAAAGCCAGCCAGGACCTCCGGAAAAGGGGGCGGCGGTTCCGCAGACATGTCTTTCTCATGAGGAAGGCTTGCGGGAGGACCCAACAAGATCAATAGCAACAACAGGGCTGCACCATGAAGAAAACCCTCCTCAGTCTCTTTGCCTTGGCCGCGATGTCGGCGACCGCGCTTGCGGCCGATATCAAGCCGGCGCTGGTCTACGGCACGGGCGGCAAGTTCGACAAATCCTTCAACGAAGCCGCTTACGGTGGCGCCGAGAAGTTCAAGGCCGAAACCGGCATCGACTACCGCGACTTCGAGCCGACCAGCGACACGCAGGGCGAACAGGCAATCCGCAACTTCGCTTCGCGCGGCTTCAACCCGGTTGTCGCCGTTTCCTTCGCCTGGACCTCGGCCATCGAAAAGGTTGCCGCTGAATTCCCGGATACCCAGTTCGTGATCGTCGATTCCGTCGTCGACAAGCCGAATGTCCGTTCGGTCGTCTACAAGGAAGAGGAAGGCTCTTACCTCGTTGGCCTGCTCGCCGGCATGGCTTCCACCACCGGCAAGGTCGGCTTCGTCGGCGGCATGGACATTCCGCTGATCCGCAAGTTCGCCTGCGGCTACGAGCAGGGCGCACGCGCTGCCAAGGCCGACATCCAGGTCTTCCAGAACATGACCGGCACCACGGGCGCTGCCTGGAACGACCCGGTTCGCGGCGGTGAGCTCACCAAGAACCAGATCGACCAGGGTGCGGATGTCGTTTACGCGGCAGCCGGTGCAACCGGTCTCGGCGTTCTGCAGACCGCTGCCGACAACGGCAAGCTGTCGATCGGCGTCGACTCCAACCAGAACCACCTGCATCCGGGTTCGGTTCTGACCTCGATGGTCAAACGCGTCGACCTCGCCGTCTACAACGCTTACGCAGATTCGAAGAACGACAAGTTCACGCCCGGTCTGCAGGTTCTCGGCGTCGCACAGGAAGGTGTCGCCTACGCTCTGGACGACAACAACGCCAAGCTGATCACCGATGAGATGAAGGCTGCCGTCGAGAAGGCCAAGGCCGACATCGCCGCCGGCACCATCAAGGTCCACGACTACATGTCGGACAATTCCTGCCCGAAGTGATCTAGAATCCGGGCGCAGGACGGCGACATCGTCGTTCTGCGCCCTTTTTGTATGTCTGGGGGACCGGAATGAACGCAACGAACCAGGCACCCGCGATCGAATTGATCGGCATCGACAAGAAGTTCGGTGCGGTGCATGCCAACAAGAATATCAATCTGACGGTCGCCAAGGGCTCCATCCACGGCATCATCGGTGAAAACGGCGCCGGCAAGTCAACGCTGATGTCGATCCTCTACGGCTTCTATCAGGCCGATCAGGGTTCCATTCAGATCGACGGAAAGCCGATCACGATCAAGGACAGTCAGGCCGCCATCAGTTCCGGAATCGGAATGGTGCACCAGCACTTCATGCTGGTCGAGAATTTCTCAGTGCTCGAGAACCTGATGC
Organism: Rhizobium sp. AAP116; assembly: GCF_001295785.1. Classification (NCBI taxonomy): domain Bacteria; kingdom Pseudomonadati; phylum Pseudomonadota; class Alphaproteobacteria; order Hyphomicrobiales; family Rhizobiaceae; genus Rhizobium; species Rhizobium sp. AAP116. The sequence continues at coordinate 274,053 of NZ_LJIB01000011.1, read as the reverse complement.
TCGGTGCCGAAGGCGGCGCCTTGCTCGGCAAGGGCACGGATGCCGCACGCGCGGCGCTCAAGAAGCTGGAAGAAGACTACGAGCTGGACGTGGATCCCGACGCGATCGTCGAGGAACTGCCTGTTGGTCTGCAGCAGCGCGTCGAAATTCTGAAAGCGCTCTATCGCGGTGCCGAGATCCTGATCCTCGACGAGCCGACGGGCGTGCTGACACCGGCTGAAGCCGACCATTTGTTCAAGATCCTCGGCGTGCTGCGCGACCAGGGCAAGACGGTCATCCTGATCACCCACAAGCTGCGCGAGATCATGGCGATTACCGATACCGTGTCCGTCATGCGCCGCGGCGAAATGGTTGCGACCCGCAAGACGGCCGAAACCACGGTCGAAGAACTCGCCGAGCTAATGGTCGGCCGCCGGGTGCTGCTGCATGTGGAGAAGAAGCCGGCCAATGCCGGCGAGATTTTCCTCTCGGTGCGCAATCTGACCGTCAAGGACAACAGGGGCGTCGTCATGGTCGACAACGTCTCCTTCGACGTGCGCTCCGGCGAGATCGTCGGTATTGCCGGCGTCGCCGGCAATGGTCAGAGCGAGCTTCTCGAAGCCATCACCGGGATTCGCAAGCCGACCTCGGGCGAAATCTGGATCAACGGACAGAACGTTGCCGGCCTCGACCCGGCCGAACTGCGCGGCATTGGCGTGGCGCATATCCCCGAAGACCGCCACCATATGGGCCTCGTGCTTCCCTTCGAGGAAAGCCAGAATGCCATTCTCGGCTACCATCGCGACGAACGCTATGGAAAGGGTCCGTTCCTCAATCCAGACCTGATGCGCAAGGCGGCGGTCGAGGAAATCGAGAAATACGATATCCGTCCGCCGAACCCCAGACTGAAGACCGCCAATTTCTCGGGCGGCAACCAGCAGAAGATCGTCGTTGCCCGCGAAATCGAGCGTGATCCAAAGCTGTTGATCGTTGGCCAGCCGACGCGCGGCGTCGACATCGGCGCGATCGAGTTCATTCACAAGCGGATCGTCGAGACGCGCGACGCTGGCAAGGCCGTGTTGCTCGTCTCCGTCGAGCTCGACGAGATCCGCTCGCTCTCCGACCGCATTCTGGTGATGTTCGCCGGCAAGGTCGTCGGCGAAAAGACGCCTGATACAGGCGAACAGACACTCGGCCTGATGATGGCCGGCATTGCCGCTTGAGGATTTGATGAGCACTGCATCCGTACCCCTGCCGAACTGGATCAATTATGCGCTGCTGCCGCTGATCAACCTCACGCTTGCCTTTCTCGTGTCCGGCCTCGTGGTGTGGATCATCGGGGAGAACCCGTGGGAGGCGCTGAAGCTGATGCTGGAAGGCGCGCTTGGCAGCGGCGAAGGCATCGGCTTCACGCTGTTTTATGCGACGAACTTCATCTTCACCGGGCTCTCCGTCGCGGTCGCCTATCACGCCGGCTTGTTCAACATCGGCTCGGAAGGCCAGGCCTATCTCGGTGGACTGGGTGCCGCACTCGCAGCGCTTGCGCTCGACCATTACGTACCGTGGTATGTCACCATGCCGTTTGCGATCATGGCGGCCGCCCTTTTCGGCGCGGCCTGGGCCTTCATCCCGGCCTGGCTGCAGGCCAAGCGTGGCAGCCATATCGTCATCACGACGATCATGTTCAACTTCATCGGCGCAGCGCTGATGGTCTATCTGCTGGTCAACGTGCTGATCGTGCCGGGCAAAATGGCGCCGGAAACCCGCACCTTCCTCGAAGGCGGCCAGCTGCCCAAGCTCGACTGGCTGATCGCGATGTTCGGCGGCACGCTCGGACCTGCCCCGTTCAACGTCTCCTTCCTGATCGCGCTCGTCATGTGCGTGCTGGTCTGGATCTTGATCTGGCGCACCAAGCTCGGCTTCGAGATGCGCACGCTCGGCATCAGCCGTTCGGCCGCCGCCTATGCTGGCATTCCCTATGTGAAGATCGTCATGATCACGATGCTGATCTCCGGCGGCCTTGCCGGCATGATGGCGCTCAACCCGGTGCTCGGCGCGTCTGCCCGTCTGCAGGTGGAATTCGTCGCAGGCGCGGGCTTTGTCGGGATCGCGGTGTCGCTGATGGGGCGCAACCATCCGCTCGGCATCGTGCTTGCCGCCATCCTGTTCGGCATTCTCTATCAGGGTGGAGCCTGGCTCTCCTTCGACATGCCGAACATCACCCGCGAGATGATCGTGGTCATTCAGGGTCTTGTGATCCTGTTTGCCGGCGCGCTGGAATTCATGTGCCGCCCGATGATCGTGCGGATCTACCAGACAATGACAAAGGCCTGAGGACGCGACCATGGAATCCTTTGACATGCTCATCAGCATCCTCGGCTCGACGATCCGACTGTCGATCCCGCTGATCCTGGCAGCCCTTGCCGGCCTCTATTCCGAACGGGCCGGCGTCTTCGACATCGGGCTTGAAGGCAAGATGCTGGCAGCGGCCTTTGCCGCGGCCTGTGTCGCCTATCTCACCGGTTCGGCCTGGCTCGGGCTCTTCTCCGGCATCGCCGTCTCGCTGGTGTTCTCGCTGATCCACGGCTTTGCCTCGATCACCAATCGGGGCAATCAGATCGTTTCGGGCGTGGCGCTGAACTTCGTCGCGGCTGGCCTCACCGTGGTGCTCGGCCAGGCATGGTTCGGCCAGGGCGGCCGTACGCCGCAGGTCTCCGGCGACGGTCGTTTCTCCCCCATCATCCTGCCGGGTGCCGACATGATGCGCGACGTGCCCTTCATCGGGCCGATCTATTCGAACGTGATCTCCGGCAACAACATGCTCACCTATATCGCGTTCCTCGCCGTTCCGATCTCCTGGTGGGTGCTCTATCGCACGCGCTTCGGCCTTCGCCTGCGCGCCGTGGGCGAGAACCCGGGTGCGGTCGATACCGCCGGCATTTCGGTCACCTTCCTGCGCTACCGCGCGGTGCTGATGGCCGGTCTGCTCTGCGGCATCGCCGGCACCTACCTCGCAATCGCCCAGTCGGCTGCCTTCATCAAGGACATGTCGGCCGGCAAGGGCTTCATCGCGCTTGCAGCGCTGATTTTCGCCAAGTGGAAGCCGGTGCCGGTCATGTTCGCCTGCCTGCTCTTCGGTTTCCTCGATGCCCTCGCCAACTTCATGCAGGGCAAGGAGATACCGCTCATCGGGGAAGTGCCGGTGCAGCTCTTCCAGGCCCTGCCCTATATCCTCACCTGCATTCTGCTTGCGGGCTTCATCGGCTCTGCCAACCCGCCGAAGGCCGGTGGCGTCGCATACTCCAAGGAGCGTTGATCATGGCGCATGATCTTTTCGAAGCCGCGCGGGACGCGATGAAATTCGCGCATGCGCCCTATTCGAAGTTCCCCGTGGGGGCTGCGATCCGGGCCGACGACGGTCGCATCTATACCGGCGCCAATATCGAGAACCTCTCTTTCCCTCAAGGGTGGTGTGCCGAGCCGACGGCGATCGGCTGCATGATCATGGGTGGCGGCAAGAAGATCGTCGAGATGGCCGTGATTGCCGAGAAGCTGGCGCTCTGCCCGCCCTGCGGCGGCTGCCGCCAGAAGATCTCGGAATTCGCGTCTGCCGATACCAAGATCTATCTCTGTGACGAAGTGGGTGTGCAGAAGATCATGACGATGGACGAGCTTCTGCCGCTCAGCTTCAAAACGGACATCCTCGGATGAAGGCGGCCGTGGATCTGCTTGTCGAGCGCCTGAACGGCCTCATGCCGCGCTTCGGCATCGTTCTCGGATCGGGCTTGGGATCGCTGGTCAACGAGGTTCGTGATGCCGTCCGCATCCCCTACTCCGATCTGCCCGGTTTTCCCTTAAGCGGTGTGTCCGGCCATGCCGGCGAGATCGTTGCGGGCTATCTCGGGCGCACGCCGGTCATCATGCTGGCCGGCCGCATGCATTATTACGAACACGGCGATGCGAATGCGATGCGCAAGCCGATCGAGGTTCTCATGGGGCTCGGCGTGAAGTCGCTGATCCTCACCAACGCAGCGGGATCGCTGCGCGAGGACATGCCGCCTGGTTCTGTCATGCAGATCACCGATCACATCAACTTCTCCGGCAAGAACCCGCTGATCGGCGAGCCGAGCGACGGGCGCTTCGTCGGCATGACCTCGGCTTATGATGCCGAGCTGCAGGCCGCGATGCGGGCAGCTGCTGAAGCAGAAGATGTGCCGCTCGCGCAGGGTGTCTATATGTGGTTCTCGGGCCCGAGCTTCGAGACGCCGGCGGAGATCCGCATGGCGCGTATTCTGGGTGCAGATGCCGTGGGCATGTCGACCGTGCCGGAAGTCATTCTAGCCCGTTTCTATGGCCTGAGGGTTGCAGCCGCCTCGGTGATCACCAATTATGGGGCAGGCATGACCGGTGGCGAACTCAGCCACGAAGAAACCAAGGACATGGCGCCGATCGGCGGCAAACGTCTGGCCACCATCCTGAAACGGATGGTCGGCGGAGGAAATGACATTGGATAATCAAGAACTGCGCGCTGTCGCATCGCGGGCGCTTTCGCTGCTCGACCTCACCAACCTGAAAGACGACTGCACGCCCGACCAGATCGTGACGCTGTGCGGTCGCGCCCAGAGCGCCTTTGGTCCGACGGCTGCGATCTGCATCTGGCCGCGCTTCGTCATGCAGGCACGCACGCTGCTCGGCCCCGACAGCCCGATCCGCATCGCAACGGTGGTCAACTTCCCTTCGGGCGAGATGAAGGCGGAAGACGTGCTGGCCGAGACGCGCGATGCGGTTGCTGATGGCGCCGACGACATTGACCTCGTCATCCCCTACCGGGCGCTGGCGGCCGGTGACGACAAGGCCGTGACGAACATGGTTTCGGCGGTCAAAGACGCCTGTGGCCCAGCGATCCTGAAGACGATCCTGGAAACGGGTGAGCTCAAGGACATTTCCCTGATCCGACGTGCATCGGATCTTTCGATCGCCGCCGGGGCAGACTTCATCAAGACCTCGACCGGCAAGGTTGGCGTCAATGCGACGCTCGAAGCGGCCGACATCATGCTGCAGGCAATCCGCGATAGCCGCAAGAAGGTCGGCTTCAAGCCGGCCGGCGGCATTGCGACGGTAATGGACGCTGGCCATTATCTAAAGCTCGCCGACACCATCATGGGCGAGGACTGGGTGATGCCATCGACCTTCCGCTTCGGCGCTTCCGGCCTGCTCGACGATATCATCGCTGTACTCTCGGGCGAGCGCTCGACGGCGGCGGCATCGGGGTATTGAGACATGCTTCCCCAGGAGATCATTCGACGCAAGCGTGATGGCGGGACCTTGAGCGCGCAGGAGATCGCCGGCTTTATCGAGGGCCTGTCGAAGGAAACGATCTCCGAGGGGCAGGTAGCGGCCTTTGCCATGGCCGTCTTCTTCAAGGGCATGACGCCGGATGAAATCGTGGCGCTCACGCTTGCCATGCGGGATTCCGGCGACGTGCTTTCCTGGGCAGGCGTCGGCAAGCCCGTGGCCGACAAACATTCGACGGGTGGCGTCGGCGACAATGTCTCGCTGATGCTGGCTCCGATCGTGGCGGCCTGCGGACTGGCCGTGCCGATGATATCAGGACGCGGGCTTGGCCATACCGGGGGCACGCTCGACAAGCTGCAGTCGATCCCCGGCTATGATGTGATGCCGGATAATCTAACCTTCCGACGGACGGTGGACCGTGCGGGCTGCGCGATCATCGGCCAGACAGGTGATCTGGCCCCGGCCGACAAGCGGCTCTATGCGATCCGCGACGTGACGGCGACGGTCGAATCCATTCCGCTGATCACGGCCTCCATTCTGTCGAAGAAACTCGCGGCCGGGCTGGAAAGCCTGGTTCTCGACGTCAAGGTCGGCAATGGCGCCTTCATGGCGAAAGCTGAGGATGCGGAGGCCTTGGCGCGCTCGCTGGTGCGTGTCGCCAATGGCGCCGGCGTGAAGACCACGGCGCTTTTGACCGACATGAACGAGCCACTTGCCGACTGCGCCGGCAATGCGATCGAAGTGCTGAACGCCGTCGATTTTCTGAAGGGCTTGAAGAGCGGTACGCGACTCGAAGAGGTGACGCTGGCGCTCGGTGCCGAGATGCTGGTCAATGCCGGTGTCGAGAGCGATCAGGCGGCCGCGCTTGCCCGCTGCGCAAAGGTGCTCGCTTCCGGCAAGGCAGCAGAGATCTTCGGGCAGATGGTCAGCGAACTCGGCGGTCCCGCCGATTTCATGGAGAAGGCAGAAACGTATCTCCCACGGGCCAAGGTTGAGGTCGCCGTTCTTGCCGAGCAAGACGGTTATCTAAGCAGTTGCGACACGCGTGGCCTTGGGCTTGCCGTTGTCGCGCTTGGTGGTGGTCGCCAGCGTCCTAGCGACAAGATCGATCACGGCGTGGGCATCTCCGGCTTCAAGCCGCTGGGCACAAAGGTCGAAAAAGGCGAGCCGATCGCCTTTGTTCAGGCGAATGACGAGGCTACTGCCACTCAAGCCGCCAGGACGGTGGCGGAATGCTATCGCATTTCGGGAACGAAGCCGACGGCAGCACCGGTCATCGGGCTCAGGATCGCTGCCGAGTAACGGGCGCAAACCTCACTGGATCATCCGCAGCGTGCGCTTCTCCGCCGTATAGGACCTGAGTTTTGTCATGAAGCTCATGCCGACAAGCGTGGAAGAGAGCGCCTCGTCACCCAGAACGACAGCTTCGACGTTACGCACCCGGATACTGCCGATCTCGACCCGGTCAAGCGTCACGTGTGCGGCCTTGGTGACGCCGTTTGCGGTTCGCACCTGGTAACGGAAATCGAGCGCTGCCGGGCTGAAACCGAGGCGGCGCGCGGTCGAGACATTGATCGCCACCCTGGAGGCTCCGGTATCGACCATGGCGTCAACGGGCTTGCCGTTCATCTTGAACGTTCCCGAATAGTGGCCATGGCGACCCATCGTGAGAACCGTCTGGCCGGATGGAACCGCTGCGGCAGGCTTTGCCACGACGGCAGCGGGTTCGGTCGTCTCGCGCTCGTCCAGCATGGCCTGAACCTTCTCCGCGATCGTCGGCCATTGGCTGGCGGACAAGGCGAGCATCATGACTGTGAACAGCGTGCGAGCGAACATCTGTTATCCCCGTGAGCGACGCCGGATCGTAGCAGCGGATCCGAAGAAGTTGGATAACGCAGGACGCAAAACGGCCCGAAACCGGGGTTTCGGGCCGTCAAAGCTTGCGATCTGGTTAAGAAATCACTTCGTTCCGTACATCCGGTCGCCAGCATCGCCGAGGCCGGGCATGATGTAGCCCTTCTCGTTCAGATGGCTGTCGATCGATGCGGTGAAGATCGGCACGTCAGGATGGGCTGCGTGGAAATTCTTGATGCCTTCGGGGGCAGCCAAGAGGCAGAGGAAGCGAATGTTCTTCGCGCCGCGCTCCTTGAGCTTTTCGATCGCGGCGATCGACGAGTTGCCCGTGGCGAGCATGGGGTCGACGACGATGATCAGTCGTTCCGACAGGGCGTCGGGTGCCTTGAAGTAGTATTCGACGGCTTGCAGCGTCTCGTGGTCGCGGTAAACGCCGACATGGGCGACGCGGGCGGCGGGCACAAGTTCCAGCATGCCTTCGAGCAAACCATTGCCGGCACGCAGGATCGAGGCGAAGACCAGCTTCTTGCCTTCGAGGATCGGCGACTGCATCTCGGTGAGCGGCGTCTCGATCGTCTCCATGGTCAATTCGAGATCGCGGGTCACTTCATAGCAGAGGAGAGTCGAGATTTCGCGCAGCAGCCGACGGAAGCTCGAGGTCGACGTTTCCTTGCGGCGCATGATCGTCAGCTTGTGCTGCACGAGGGGGTGATCGATGACTGTTACGCCGTCCATGGTCGAGCCTTCTTTTCTTGTTTTCTGAGGTGCTTCTATTTTCACGTTCTCTTGGACGCCCGCAAGAGCGATGCCGGAATTTAGCCGGTCTTCAACAGGCGTAGCATCAAAGACGGGCGAGAAGCCGCGCTCGCGTCTCCTCGTCGACGAAAGCGGCCTCGATGGCTGTGCGCGTCATGCCGTCGATCTCGGCATCGGTAAAGCCGAATTCGCTCGACGCCCAGTCGTATTCCTGGGCAAGTGATGTACCGAAGAAGGGTGGATCGTCGGAACTAATGCAGACCTTCACACCGGCCTCGTGGAACTTCTTGAGCGGATGGCTGGCGAAATCGGGGAAGACCTTGAGCGCAATGTTGGAGCCCGGGCAGACTTCCAGCACGGTGCCGAGATCAACGAGGCGGCGGACGAGTTCCGGATCCTCGATGGCGCGGACGCCGTGGCCGATACGAGCGGGTTTGACGAGGTCGAGGGCATCGGTGACGCTGAAGGCGCCGCAGACCTCACCGGCATGGATGGTGAGGCCGAGGCCAGCCTCGCGGGCGATGTCGAAGGCGCGGGCGTAATCCGCCACGCGGCCCATGCGCTCCTCGCCGGCCATGTTGAAACCCGTGACCAGCGGATTGTCGCTGCGGGCGGCATATTCGGCAGCGGCAATGACGCTTTCCGGGCCGAAATGGCGCTCGCCGGTGACGATGATGCGGGCCTCGATGCCAGTCGCAGCCTTGGCGGCCTCAATGCCGGCGGTGATGCCGGAGAGATAGGTGTCGGCGCCGAGACCGATGCGATCGCCATGGTCAGGCGAGACGATGATCTCGCTGTAGATCGTATCGACGGCTGCAAGCTCGCGCAGATAGGTCTCGGTCAGGAGGGCATAGTCCTCTTCCGTACGGAAGAGAGCCGCCACACGGTCATAGGCCTTGATGAACTCGGCGAAATCGCTCCAGGCATAGGTGCCGTCGCGCATGAAGGTCGTGGGATCAACGCCGTATTTCTCGGCCTGGGCAAGCGCCAGCGCCGGCGGCGCCGCACCCTCGATATGACAGTGCAGTTCAGCCTTCTTCATTCGTTTCGTCACAGGAAGCTCCGTCCGTGGCGGCCGGGGGCGATCCCCAGATGCGCCGCGATGGTTTCGCCGATATCGGCATAGGTATTGCGCACACCGATGTTGCGCGAGCGCACGCCGGGGCCGAAGCACATGATCGGTACGCGCTCGCGGGTGTGGTCGGTGCCGCGCCAGGTGGGATCGCAGCCGTGGTCCGCGGTCATGAGAACCATGTCTCCCGGCTTCAGCTTGCGATGGACCTCCGGCAGGCGGCGGTCGAATGCTTCGAGCGCTGCGGCGTAACCCGGCACGTCGCGCCGATGGCCGAAGAGCATGTCGAAATCGACGAAATTGGTGAAGACGAGATCGCCGTCTTCGGCCTCGTCCATGACCTTCAGCGTCGCGTCCATCAGCGCCATGTTGCCATTGGCTTTGATGATGCGGGACACACCCTGGTGGGCGAAGATATCGCCGATCTTGCCGACGGCATGCACCTTGCGACCGGCCTCGACGAGGCGGTCGAGCAGGGTCGGCTCCGGCGGAAGTACGGAATAGTCGCGGCGATTGCCGGTGCGTTCGAAGGTCTGAACCGTTTCGCCGATGAAGGGCCGCGCGATGACGCGGCCGATGTTCAAGGGATCAAGAAGCTTTCGCACGATCTGGCAGAGTTCGAGCAGGCGTTCGAGACCGAAATGGGTTTCATGGGCGGCGATCTGGAAGACGGAATCGCTTGAGGTGTAGCAGATCGGCTGGCCGGTGCGGATATGCTCCTCGCCAAAGCGGGCGATGACCTCGGTGCCAGATGCATGGCAATTGCCGAGGATGCCCGGCAGGTTCGCTTCGCGGCAGATCGCTTCCACCAGATCTGCCGGGAAGGCTTCCTCGCCGTCCGGAAAATAGCCCCAGTCGAACATCACGGGCGTGCCGGCGATTTCCCAGTGACCAGAGGGCGTGTCCTTGCCGTGCGAGACTTCGCTTGCCGCACCATGCAGGCCGAAGACCCGCTCGGGGACGGCCATGCCGTCGGGCGCCTTGCCGGTGGCGAGCCTGGCGGCCTCGATGAGGCCGAGTGCCGACATGTTCGGCACGACCAGCGGCCCATGCCGCAGCCCCTTGCGATTGCCGGCGCCGGCAGCACAGAACTCGGCGATATGGCCGAGTGTATCGGAGCCATGATCACCATAGGCGGGCGCATCGGGCGCGCCACCGATGCCAAAGGAATCGAGAACGAAAAGGAAAGCACGTGCCATGTGAACACCACGGCCGGGTCTGGTTTGTTGTTCTGCCGGCCTTCGATCGCATCCTTAACGCCTGCGCGAAGGCTTGGCAAACGCCTCAGATCAGCAGCCTTGGCATTTGATTTCGGTGCCGAGGCGCTGGCGGAAGTAGTATTCCCGCGCAATGGTCAAGTTCTTGGCTTCGCTGCCTGACAGGCCCGGCAGATACATCATCAGTTCGTGGCTGACGCTGAGTTCGCTGCGGACCAGAAATGTATCGGCAACGAGCATGTCAGCGGGCACGGGTGCATCCGTGCCGGCGGCATAGGGGGCGACGCCTGTGGTCGACCAGGACCACAAGACTTTCGCCGCTTTCGACGAATCGATCTTTATCGCGCTGACGTTGATCAGCAGATCTTTCGACGGATAGGGCACGAAGATCGCGCCGGAGACATCCGCCATGCCCGCAAGGAATGTCTTGTCGACTGCCTCTTCGCGCGAAACGAGGTCTGCAATCGTGCTGCTTGCCATCGACGCCTTCTTGGCAACGCTCAAGCCCATGGTGAGCTCGAATGCCATCAGATAGAGCACGATCAGCATCGGCGCGACGAGTGCAAACTCGACCCCACCGACGCCCTGCCTATCGCCCATCAGGCGCTTCAAATTGCAGACAACGCCGAAGCAACCCTGGCGAAGGCTGGCGATGCTTCGTTTCAGCGCGGACATATCTCTGCCGTTCGCGGTCATGGATATTTCTCGTTCTGGAAGGCGGTGGTGGCGACGATGAGGAAGTCTGACGGCAGGGACCCATCTGCGGGTCTGATGGTCGTGATGTAGGGGCGGACGAGATCGGTGATCACCTGCCAGCGATAATAGGCACGCAGCATGTTGACCGTGTCGGGCCCTCCGGGCGTGAACTTGAAGCTCGTCGGGTCGATGTCGGCGAAATTGGCCGTCGAGACACGCGGGATGGTTTGCGGAATGTCTGCAAACTTGGGGAAGGTTCGGGCGTCGATATAGAGTTTGCTCGGCGTGGCGATTTCCGCCTCCGAGCACTGAATCATGATGTCTATCTCGTCACAAAACGCCTCCCGGAATTTGGTGACATCCATGTCCGTGGCAGGGCGGTTCATCTGATAGGTGATCTGTCCGGTGCGTATCTGCCGGCCCAGCGTGTTGACCGCATTGGTCACCAGCTGCTCGGCAGCGAAAGCGACGAAGGTTTCGATGATCGCGAAGATGATGAGGAAATAGGGTACAGCGAGAATCGCGAATTCTATCGCTGCGGCGCCGTCTTTCGATCGCGCAAGCTTGCGCCACAGCCGGAAGCGTGGTCTGCGGCGCTCAATGTGATGATCTCGATCGATATCCTGGCTGGTCATAGCCTTCTTCATCCTCAAAGCTCAGGAGAAGCTACGAGCCAAATATTGATTTTCCGTTTCCCGAATATTTACACTTTGCCACGCCGTCTGAAAGCGAAACTCAAGAGTATTACGGCGTAGCGCCGGTCTTTGCGTGTTCTTCGCAGTTCGGCGTGCAGGAGAGAACGGTGCGCGCGGTGGACTTAAACACCCGCACGGTGCTGGCCTCGTCGATGGATACTAGGATGCGTTCGTCCACGATGGCATTGCCGTCGGCATCCAGCAGGACAAGGTTCGTCGTGCCGTATGAACGGCCGGTCAGGACAATCGTGCGTGCGTCGGCGACGGTTGCATCGGCAACCTCGGCATTGCCGACGATCACCTTGCTCACCGGGCGATCCAGCTTCAGCACCCGTGCGCTGTTCATATAGACGCGCAGGATGCCCTCATCTTGCGCATGCACAACGGTTGCTGACGAAAGCGTGGCCAGGACCATGGCCATGGCGGCGGCTGCAGCAAGAAGACGATCGGACATGAACGTGCCTTTGAATACGCGCGTGGGGATGTTGCGGGAAGCATGCCGGCTTTTGGTGAACGAAGGGTTAAATGCATTTTTGCAGCGCCAGACAGAGCACTCGATCGGCTCGGCTATCAATTTTCGCCTGCGGCTCGAGAGACGGATTGGTCGAATGTGTGCCATTCGGGCGCAGCCGGGCGAGGAGATGCGTTAACATTTGCTCTCAAGGGGAAAGACCTTGGAACGCCGCACCCGTCATGAGGATGGAAAAGCCCCCGACAATGCGCCGTTTTGGCTGAGATCTGCGGCATCTTATCGGTCGATGCCAACATTCATTTACCACGCCGGAGGCTTGCGCCGTTTCACGATCTGGTAACCGTTTTTCTTAAGCCGATGGCAATAGGCCGCCGCTTAGGTTGGCGACATCCGAGCAACGGCAAACAGTTGCCGGCAGTGCTGATCAACCTCGCGGAGTAGGAGAAATAACATGACCAAGCTTTTCGCACGTTTCGTCAAGGACGAGTCCGGCGCAACCGCAATCGAATACGGCCTTATCGCCGCCCTCATCTCGGTCGCCCTGATCACCGGCGCCACGACCCTCGGCGGCGCCCTGAACAACACCTTCCAGAGCATTGGCAGCGAAATGAACGCCGCCAAGACCGCAGCTGGTGCCGCCGGCAACTAATGTCCTGATGCAAGCGGCGCCAAAATCGCCGCACTGAAAGGCCGCCTTCAAAGGCGGCCTTTCTGCTTTACACCACCCTCACGAGCCGAGATCAAAGCTCGTTTGCGAAATCTCAATAGAAGTTGGGTAGGCATGCTGACGAGGAGTAGCGGCCATGTATTCAGCGATCGTCTTTATCGTGCTTCCAGCCTGTCTGGTTATGGCAGCGCTCACCGATTTCCTGGAGATGACGATCCCGAACTGGATCTCGCTCCTGCTCATCGGCGCCTTCGTCCTCATTGCCCCCTTCAGCGGATTATCCGCCATCGAACTCGGCTGGCATCTGGCGGCGGGTCTGCTGGTATTCATTGGATGTTTCAGCCTTTTTGCGCTCAATGTCATGGGCGGCGGCGATGCGAAGCTGCTGACGGCTGCGGCGCTCTGGTTCGGTTTCAACACCTCTCTCTTCGAGTTCCTCGTCTATACGGGATATCTCGGCGGTGTGCTGACCATCTTGGTCATGCTCCTGCGTGCCAACTGGGACAAGCTCGCGACTGTCGGCGTCCGACTTCCACAAACCTTGATGGTCGCCAACAAGATCCCTTACGCCATTGCCATTGGCGCAGCAGGTCTACTGGCCTATCCGAGTTCACCGCTTGTAGTCTCAGCCATTCAGAAAGCGCTCTGACGAGGACTGAAGAAACCTTCCGTTAACTACAAATGTAAGCGGGTCATTAACCATAAGTACACCAATTCCTGATCAACCTTGCCGGTAGAACCTATTGCGTCGCCCGAGGATCGATCATGAAACCCGCCCGCCTCATCATACTCGCCGTCGCCGTCGTGGCTGCCGGTATGGCCGGTCTGCTTGCCATGCGGCTAAGCGGCAACCAGACCGTGATCGTGCAGGATGCCGTCATCGAGAAGGAGCCGACCGTAGAGGTGCTCGTCTCAGCGGCGAACCTTCCGGTCGGTGCCCGCCTCGATGAAAACTCCATGCGCTGGATGGCCTGGCCGGAAGGCAGCGTGGTGGATGGCTTCATAACATCATCGACGCGGCCGGATGCCATCGCCGAGCTCTCCGGCGTCGTCGTTCGCCTGCCCGTCTTCGAAGGCGAGCCGCTGCGGCGTGAGAAGATTGCCGATTCCTCTTCCCGTATCCTCTCGGCGCTCTTGCCATCCGGCAAGCGGGCCGTCTCGACCGAGATTTCGGTGGCCACCGGCGCCGGCGGTTTCATCCTGCCGAACGACCGCGTCGACGTGATCATGGTCCGCAAAGGTGAGGAAGACAATTTCCTGACGGAGACCATTCTTTCCAATGTTCGTGTGCTGGCGATCGACCAGCAGATCGCGGAAGCCCCTGATGGCTCCAAATCCGTCATCGGCACGACGGCAACCCTCGAACTGACGCCGGACCAGACCAAGGTCATCGCTGTTGCGCAGCAGATGGCAGATCGTCTCTCGCTCGCACTGCGTTCGGTCGCCGACGCGCAGGAAGAAGACACGTCGGCTGCCGACCATCTGCTCAGCGGTGGAGACGGCCAGCCGATCATCCAGGTCATCAAGTCTGGCGAGGTGGTCAAGTCGACCTCATCGACCGCCAATTCCATGCAATGAGTGGAGACCCATCGTGGCCAGTCTGACACACAAACTCAAGGTATCGCTGACCGCAAGCATCGCCTTTGCCATGGCGATCACTGGCGCTCCGAGCTCCTTTCTTGACCACGGAACTATTGTACCTGCAGCAGAGGCTGCTCAGCAGACGGTCTTGCGCATCACCAATTCCGGTCCGGGCGCTCGCCGGTCTTTGAAGCTTGGCCTGAACAAAGCGCTGGTTGTCGACCTGCCCGCAGATGCTCACGACATTCTGGTGGCAGATCCGGTCATGGCCGATGCCGTGACGCGCTCGTCGCGCCGCATCTATCTGTTCGGCAAGATGGTCGGCCAGACCAACATCTTCATCTTCGGCGCCAATGGCGAGGAGATCGTCAGCCTGGACATCCAGATCGAGCGCGATATCTCGGGTCTTGAAACCAATCTGCGCCGCTTCATTCCTGAATCCGACATCAAGGTCGAAATCGTCTCCGACAACATCGTCCTGACAGGCAGCGTGCGTACCCCGCAGGACGCCGCCCGTGCAGCCAGCCTTGCGGAGGCTTTCCTCAAGGGCGGTGAAGCAACGACGCGCAATACGACTGCCACCAGCGAGAGCAGCGGCGACGGCGCTGTGGCGATCTATGCCGAGCAGAGACAGACGTCGCAGATCGTCAATCTCCTGACCATCGAGGGCGAGGACCAGGTGACGCTGAAGGTCACTGTGGCAGAAGTCAGCCGGCAGGTGCTGAAGCAGCTCGGTTTCTCGGGCAGTATCTCCGACGGATCGACCGGCATCAGCTATGCCAATCCGTCGAACCTCGGCAATGCCATCGATCCGACAGGGACGGCTGTGATTTCTGCTGGTATCGGCGGCCTCGGGCTCAATACCTACATCAATGCCATGGAGCAGGCCGGCGTGATGCGCACGCTGGCCGAACCGAGCCTGACCGCAATCTCGGGCGAGCCCGCGAAGTTCTATGTCGGCGGCGAATTCCGACTTGCCGGACCGCAGGAAGTGTCGAGCGACGAAGAAGACGGCATTTCCATCGAACGCACGACGCAGAGCATCGACTACGGCATCGAGTTGAACTTCCGCCCGGTCGTTCTCGCACCTGGTCGTATCAGCCTGCAGATCGAGACCAATGTCTCCGAGCCGACCTGGGAATCCTCGCAGGTCACGGGTAACGTTCTCAACCAGGTCCCGGGCTCGACCTTCCTGTCGATCCGCAAGCGCGAGGCCTCGACCACCGTCGAATTGCCGTCCGGTGGCTCGATCGTGATTGCAGGTCTCGTTCAGGACAATATTCGCCAGGCGATGTCCGGTCTGCCGGGTCTCTCCAAGGTGCCTGTGCTCGGCACGCTGTTCCGCAGCAAGGACTTCCAGCGCAACGAGACAGAACTCGTGATCATCGCGACACCCTATCTGGTGCGCCCCGTTGCACGCGGCGCCCTGTCGCGACCGGATGACAATTTCAACCCGGAAAACGACGGCGCGACCTTCTTCCTGAACAAGGTGAACAAGGTCTATGGCCGCCGCGAGAACAACCAACCGACCGGCCAGTACCATGGCGCTGTCGGCTTCATCTACAAGTGAACGGCGTGAGGATCGAAATGAAACATTCGGCACGTCAAGTCAGGGAAAGTCGGCCAGCCATGGCATCAGTGGGTCATTCATTCCAGCGTATCCTCCTCGCCGGCCTCGTTCTCGGAACAGCCGTCGCACTTTCGGGTTGCGGCAGCACGAAGGACCGGATGACGACGTCCGCCATCCCCGACGACTACCGCACGCGACATCCCATCATGCTAAGCGAAGTGGAACATACACTCGATGTTCCGATCGCATCCGGCGACCGCAGACTGACGGTTGGCGTGCAGGATTCGATCGCCGGTTTTGCCGCAGACTATCTGTCGGCGTCGACGGGCACGATCCAGGTCATGGTGCCGCACGGCTCGCCGAACTCTGGCGCGGCGTCGGCCATGCGCAAGCAGATCCGCCAGGTTCTGACCACCCGGGGCGTTGCGGCCAACAAGATCATCGAAACGTCTTACCAGGCAGAAGCCAACAGCAATGCGGCCCCTGTCAGGATCAGCTATGTCGCGATCACCGCGATGACAAATCCCTGCGGCGAATGGCCGGAGGACCTGCAGAACAACACCTTCAGCAACAAGAACTATCACAATTTCGGCTGCGCGACGCAGAGCAACCTCGCCGCACAAATCGCCAATCCGATGGATCTCGTCACCCCCCGCGACATGGCTCCGATCGACGCCACCAGGCGCTCGACCGTGATCGGACTTTATCGCCGGGGCGCCGACACCTCCACGAATTGATGCGACTGCGGTCCAAGAGGACAGGATGAGAGCATGAACGCGATCGACTATGACATCGGCGAATCCACTGAGGGATATCGGAGCGCTTCCGAGAGCGTGATCGCAGGCGACGTCGAGAACCTGCGTCCGCTGCCGCGCATCTCGATCCATGCCTTCTGCATCAGCGAAGGCGTGCATCGGACGATGGAGCAATGCGCCGGCGACCGACGCATGGCGCGTGTCAGCATGCGCATCACGCATGGCAATATCGCCGCTGCCGCGAACATGTTCTCCTCGACGCCGACGCCGAACCTCATCATTCTGGAAACCGACGCCGGACCGCGCGACCTGATGACGGAGCTGGCACCGCTGGCCGAAGTCTGCGATCCGAGCTCGCGGGTGATCCTCGTCGGCCGGCACAACGATATCGCGCTCTACCGCGAACTGATCCGCAGCGGCATTTCCGAATACATCGTGGCGCCCTTCACCATGGCCGACATGATGAGTTCCATCGCCTCGATCTTCGTCGACCCGGAGGCCGAGCCGCTCGGCCGCAGCATCGCATTCATCGGCGCCAAGGGCGGCGTGGGTTCCTCGACCATCGCGCATAACTGCGCCTTCGGCATTTCGTCGCTGTTTTCGACGGAGACCGTGCTTGCCGACCTCGATCTGCCTTTCGGGACCGCGAATATCGACTTCGACCAGGATCCGGCCCAGGGCATGGCAGAAGCCGTATTTTCGCCGGAGCGTCTCGACGAGGTCTTTCTCGACCGACTGCTGACGAAATGCGGCCAGAACCTCTCCCTGCTCGCAGCCCCGTCGATGCTCGACCGCGGTTACGACTACGAGCGCGGCGCCTTCCAGCCGATCCTCGACGTTTTGCAGCGGAGCGCTCCCGTGACGGTGCTCGACCTGCCGCATACCTGGGCCGACTGGACCCGTGCTGTGCTCTCCGACGTCGACGAGATCGTCATCACCTGCGCACCGGACCTCGCCAATTTGCGCAACATGAAGAACATGATCGACGCCTTGAAGAAGCTGAGGCCGCAGGACAAGCCGCCGCATCTGATCCTCAATCAGGTGGGCATGCCGAAGCGGCCGGAAATCGCGCCATCCGACTTCTTCGAACCGCTCGAGCTCGATCCGGTCGCAATCATCCCGTTCGACGCCCAGCTTTTCGGCACCGCTGCCAATAGCGGCCGGATGATCAGCGAGATGGACGGGAAATCTCCGACGGCGGAGACATTCTCGCAGCTCGCACATCTCGTGACGGGCCGGGCCACGATCAAGAAACCCAAGAAGGCGGGTCTCGGCTCGTTCATCGAAAAGCTGCGCAAGAAGTAGACCGCTAACAGGAACAGGTAGAGCTCATGTTTGGCAAACGCGGAAACGACGGTTTCGGCAAGGGCGGGGCGGGCGTCGGCACGATCCCGACACAGCCGGCTGCTGCTGCGCCCGCGGCACGCTCCAGCACGCTCATCGAACCCGGCAGCCCGGAGGTCAGCACGCGTCAGCAGGTGACGCCGCCGTCGATGCAGACGCCCGGCCGCAAGAAACCGCCGCGGACAGAAGACTATTACGACACCAAGAGCCAGGTGTTCTCCGCGCTCATCGACACTATCGATCTGTCGCAGCTCGCCAAGCTCGACGGCGAAAGCGCGCGTGAAGAAATCCGCGACATCGTCAACGACATCATCACGATCAAGAATTTCGCGATGTCGATCTCCGAGCAGGAAGAGCTGCTCGAGGATATCTGCAACGACGTTCTGGGTTACGGCCCGCTCGAGCCGCTGCTGGCCCGCGACGACATCGCCGACATCATGGTCAACGGTGCCGGGCAGACCTTCATCGAAGTCGGCGGCAAGACGATCGAATCGGAAATCCGCTTCCGCGACAATTCGCAGCTCCTCTCGATCTGCCAGCGCATCGTCAGCCAGGTCGGTCGTCGCGTGGACGAATCGAGCCCGATCTGCGACGCCCGTCTGCCCGACGGCAGCCGTGTCAACGTCATCGCCCCGCCGCTGGCCATCGACGGTCCGGCGCTTACCATTCGTAAGTTCAAGAAGGACAAGCTGAACCTCGCCCAGCTGGTCAAGTTCGGCGCGATCACGCCGGAAGGCGCAGAAGTGTTGCAGATCATCGGCCGCGTCCGCTGCAACGTGGTCATATCGGGCGGTACCGGCTCGGGTAAGACGACGCTTCTGAACTGCCTGACGGGCTTCATCGACACCGACGAGCGTATCATCACCTGCGAAGACACGGCCGAACTGCAGCTGCAGCAGCCGCATGTCGTACGTCTGGAAACGCGCCCGCCGAACATTGAAGGCGAAGGCGAAATCACCATGCGTGACCTCGTCAAGAACTGCCTGCGTATGCGCCCAGAACGCATCATCGTCGGTGAAGTGCGCGGACCTGAGGTTTTCGACCTTCTTCAGGCGATGAACACAGGTCACGACGGATCAATGGGCACCATCCACGCCAACACACCGCGCGAATGCCTCAGCCGTATGGAATCGATGATTGCCATGGGCGGCTTCTCGCTGCCAGCCAAAACCGTGCGCGAAATCATCTCCGGCTCTATCGACGTCATCATCCAGGCAGCACGTCTGCGTGATGGTTCGCGCCGCATCACCCACATCACCGAGGTAATCGGGATGGAAGGCGACGTGATCATCACCCAGGACCTGATGCGCTACGAGATGGACGGCGAGGACGCCAACGGCAAGATCATCGGCCGGCACATGTCGACCGGTATCGGCAAGCCGCATTTCTGGGATCGTGCGCGTTATTACAACGAAGATCGTCGCCTGGCGGCAGCACTCGACGCGATGGAACAGAAGTCCAAGGGGATCTGACCAGCATGTTCGGCATCGATCCTACCATTCTGGCCATTGTCCTCCTCGCGGCCGTCTCGACAGGCGCGATCGCCTATGGTGTGCTCTATTCGAAGATCGAGACCGAGAAAAAGACGGCAACCCGCATCAACCGCGTGCGGTCTGCCGAAACCGACACCAACCAGATGAAGGCTGCCCGCGACCGCGTGCAGGAGATTTCCAAGCGACGCAAATCGGTGCAGGACTCGCTCAAGGAACTCGAGAAGAAACAACAGCAGGACAAGACCAAGAAGGCCAATGCCGCCAGCCTGAAGGCGAAGCTGGTGCAATCGGGCCTGGCGATTTCCCTGTCCCAGTTCTATATGGTGAGCGTCCTGATAGGACTGGTCGTACTGGCGGTGACGTTCCTTGCGGGCATGGGACCGCTGGTGATCGCAGGTGCTACATTCGTCGCCGCTTTCGGCCTACCCCGCTGGTTCGTCGGGTTTCTCGTTGGCCGTCGCCAGAAGAAGTTTCTCGAAGAATTCCCCAATTCGCTCGACGTCATGACACGTTCCATCCGCTCGGGCCTTCCGCTCAATGACGCAATCCGGATGATTGCGTCGGATGGTCAGGACCCGGTCAAAACGGAGTTTCGGCGCATCGTCGAGTCCCAGCAACTCGGCCTGAGCGTGCCCGATTCCGTGGCCCGCATGCATCAGACCATGCCGCTGAGCGAAGTCAGCTTCTTTGCCATCGTCGTCGCGATCCAGGGCCAGGCGGGCGGCAACCTCTCCGAAGCGCTCTCCAACCTCTCGCGCGTGTTGCGCGACCGCAAGAAGATGAAGGCCAAGGTCAACGCTCTGTCGATGGAAGCGAAGGCATCGGCCGCAATCATTGGCGCACTGCCCTTTATCGTGGCCCTGCTCGTCTACCTGACGTCGCCGGACTACATCATGATCCTGTTCACGGAT
The DNA here is from genome assembly GCF_001295785.1 of Rhizobium sp. AAP116. Taxonomy (NCBI): domain Bacteria; kingdom Pseudomonadati; phylum Pseudomonadota; class Alphaproteobacteria; order Hyphomicrobiales; family Rhizobiaceae; genus Rhizobium; species Rhizobium sp. AAP116. Next base: position 253,696 of record NZ_LJIB01000011.1, on the reverse strand, counting down.
TCCCGCGGACACCTGATCCTCGGCGTCTCGGCTGTCTGGATGAGCATCGGCCTTCTGGTCATGCGCAACATGATCAACTTCGAGATCTGAGGAGCGGGCGATGACGGAAGACTGGGCCGCACAACTGACAGATCCGACGCTGCTGATCGCCGTTCTCGTGGGGCTCGCGGTGTTCGGCACGTTCTACACCTTCGCCATGCCCTATCTGGAACGTGGCGATCTGAACAAGCGCATGCGTGCTGTCTCGACCGAGCGCGACCTGATCCGCGCACGGGAGCGGGCAAAACTTAACGCCGAAGTTGCCCAGAGCCGGGCATCACTCAGAGCGACGAACAACAAGTCGGTGCGGCATATCGTTGAACGGTTCAACCTGCGCAAGGCGCTGGTGGACGACAACACGGTCGACAAGCTGAAGGCTGCAGGCCTGAGATCACAAAACGCGTTGAACATGTTCCTCGTGGCGCGTTTCCTATTGCCGTTCGGAACACTCGCTCTTACGGCTTTCTGGATCTTCGTGCTCGGCAATCTGGCCGAAAAGGCGCTGCCGATTCGACTCTTCGTCACCATTCTTGGCGGCTATCTCGGCTTCTACCTGCCGAACATCTACGTTTCGAACCGCATCACAAAACGCCAGCAGTCAATCAAGCGCGCCTGGCCGGATGCGCTGGATCTCATGCTGATCTGCGTGGAATCGGGTATCTCGCTGGAGGCTGCAATGCGGCGCGTATCGGACGAGATCGGTGAGCAGTCGCCCGAACTCGCCGAGGAAATGGTGCTGACCACGGCCGAACTTTCATTTCTTCCCGACCGCCGCCAGGCGCTCGAAAATCTTGGCACACGCACGCAGCTCGACGGCGTCAAGAACGTGGTTCAGGCGCTCATTCAGGCCGACCGATACGGTACACCTGTCGCGCAAGCTCTGCGCGTGCTTGCGCAAGAGGGACGCGACGAACGCATGAACGAAGCGGAGAAAAAGGCAGCAGCCCTTCCGCCGAAGCTCACCGTTCCGATGATCCTGTTCTTTCTGCCGGTGCTGATCGCCGTCATTCTGGGCCCCGCAGGGATCCAGGTCTCCGACAGGTTCTGATCGACCGACTGGTCTCTATCAGTGGACGGTCGCGAGTTCTTCCTCGAGGAGCTTCAGCGCATCCTGCAGCGCTTCAACCAGGATGTCCGTCAGTTCGTCGGATTTGTTCTCGAGAAGCATCAGCTTGACCGCCATGTCCTGCTGCTCGAAATACTGGTCAGGTCCTTCGTTCATCATCATGTCCCCTTAAGGCCGAATCATCTCGGCTGGTTCCACGATGCCGCCGCTTCCTTGTGCCGGGCTTTCACCCGATCCTGCGTCATCCGTCAAGCGTCAGTCTCGACCCCACCGGTCACTGCGGAATTGAAGTTCGAGAAAAACTCGCCGGCTAGCTTCTTCGAGGTCGATTCGATCAGACGGCTACCCAGCTGGGCGATCTTGCCGCCGACCTCGGCCTTTACCGTGTATGTGAGCAAGGTCGCTCCGTCCTCTTCCTCTGTCAGGGTCACATCTGCACCACCCTTGGCAAAACCGGCAAGGCCACCCTTGCCTTCGCCTGAAATCGTGTAGGAATGCGGCGGATTGAGATTGTGCAGCTCGACGGCCCCTTCGAACTTCGCCTTGATCGGCCCGATCTTCAGAACAACCTTGGCGGCCATCTGACTGTCAGAGGTCTTTTCCAGGCTTTCGCAGCCTGGAATGGACTGCTTGAGGATTTCGGGATCGTTCAGCGCACGCCAGACGGTTTCCACCGGCGCCTCGATGCGCTCGCTGCCTTGCATGTCCATCCGGTCGTCCTCCCTTGCAGATCGCGGGCTCCCTCCCGCAGTCCCAGACTGCATGGCGAAGGCGGCGGATGCAAGACTGCTAAAGCATCAGTGCAACCGACCGTCAGACGAGAACAGCCTGCTCGACGCGGTCCTGAGAGCCGAAGAAGCGGAGGTAACGCTCGACTTCCTGCGGATCCCCGGTCGCCTTGCGCGGGTTGTCGGAAAGCTTGACCGCCGGGCGACCGTTGGCTTCCGAGACCTTGCAGACAATGGAAATCGGCTTTAGGCCAGCGATCTCCACCGGCGCGCAGCCGGCGAAATCATTGGTGAGATTGGTACCCCAGCCGAAGGACATGCGAACGCGGCCGGCGAAATGGCGGTAGGTGTCGATGATCGCGTCGACGTCCAGACCGTCCGAGAAGATCAGGAGCTTCTTGCGCGGATCGCGGCCCATCTTCTTCCACCATTCGATGATCTTCTCGCCGCCTTCGATCGGGGGCGCGCTATCCGGTCGGAAACCGGTCCAGTCGGCGACCCATTCCGGTGCATGCTGGAGAAAGGACGTGGTGCCGTAAGCATCAGGCAAAACAATCAGCAGATTGCCGCCGTAGAGGCGATTCCAGTCTTTCAACACCTGATAAGGGGCTGCGGCCAGTTGCTCATCGGTCTTTGCCAGTGCTGCAACGACCATCGGCAATTCATGCGCATTGGTACCGACGGCTTCGAGATCGGAATCCATGGCAAGCAGCACATTGCTCGTGCCGGTGAAGGCCGGGCCGATACCTTCCTTCAAGGCTTCCACGCACCAGCGCTGCCAGAGGAAGCTGTGCCGGCGGCGGGTGCCGAAGTCGGAAATGCGCAGACCCGGCAATTCGCCTAGGCGCTCGACCTTCGACCACATCTTGGCCTTGGCACGCGCATAGAGCACGTCGAGAGTGAAATAGCCGAGCGAGCGCATGGCGGCCCGCGAGCGCAGCTCGTTTATGATGGCAAGCGCCGGAATTTCCCACAGCGTGGTTTCCATCCAGGAACCGTGGAAGGTCAATTCGTATTGGCCATCGCGCTTGGAAAGTTCGTATTCAGGGAGCTGGAGATTGCCGAGCCAGGCGAGGAATTCAGGCTCGAAGATCTGAGCGCGACCGTAAAACGTGTTACCGGCCAGCCAGATCATTTCCTTTTTTGTCAACCGCAGCGAACGAACATGATCGAGCTGGTCGCGCAACTCCTGCTCGTCGATCTCGTCGGCGAGCCTGACCGAGGTCGTGCGATTGATGAGCGTGAAGGTCGCGTTCACCTGCGGATAGAGCTTCCAGATCATCTGGAGCATCAGCAGTTTGTAGAAGTCCGTATCGATCAGGCTGCGGATGATGGGATCGAGCTTCCAGGCATGATTGTAAACCCTGGTCGCGATATCTGTCTTGGTCATGATCGATTGCCTTGCCATCCGCAGGGGGACTGCGGGGGACGGCCGAAACGCTTCGGCCGTTTCCGCTGCAGTTATCGGCAATCACCGGAGGAATGTCCAGAGAGCGCCATTACGCCGCTCTCCGCAAGATTTAACCGTATTACTGGCTGGGTGTCGGGCTGGACTCCGGCACGATCTGACCCTGGCCGTTGTTCTCGCTCGGCGACGGGGCCGTCTGCTCGACCGGCTGATTTGCTGGCTCACTCGGTGCAATCGAATTGCCCCACCATTCGGCCGGGATCCAGACGAGCATGGCGAGGATCAGCCCGCCGAGCAGCACGATGAGGACCGGTTTGCCTTTAGAGCCCTGACGCGCATCCGTCGGCGTCATCGGTTCCGGCTTCAGGCCCCGCGTTCGGCGGTCGGTCGTGTCTGGAAGATCGGTTCGGCTGCTCATGTCGTTGCTCCCTGTGTCCTGAGGCGCGCAAAGCGCGAATTCTCAGGGGAAACGGGAGCTCCAGCGGGTTTGTTCCCGCAATTCTCGGGCGGCTAGTAACCAGCTGTCCGGTCGACAACGAATTCAAGGGGCTTGCCAGCCTCGAACAGGCCGATCTGCGCTTCGACATGGCAGAAGAGCGCACGAACATCGGAGGCGGCTGCGGCGTGGGGCGTCACGATCACGTTCGGCATCGACCAAAGCGGGCTGTCGGAATCGAGCGGCTCCTTTTCGAACACATCGAGGGACGCCGCCTTCAGCGTGCCGTCCTTGAGGCATTCGACCAGCTCTGCTTCCTTCTGGCTCCCGCCGCGACCGGCATTGAGAAAGATTGGACCGCCCAGGGGGCCGGAGCGACGCAGCCTGGAAAACAGAGCGCGGTCGTAGATGCCGCGTGTATCGTCCGTCAGCGGCAGCAGGCCGACCAGGATATCGGTGCGGCCGAGGAAGGCGTCGAGCCCGTTTGCATCGAAGGTTTCGACGCCATCGATCTCTTTTTCGCGACGAGACCAGCCTATGACATTAAAGCCGATGATCTTGAGCTTGTGAACGGCATCTGCGCCCAAGACCCCGAGGCCCATCACGCCGACCGTGACATCCCGGGCTTCCGGTTGATCGGCAATCTCATGCCAGACGCGATGCTGCTGCTGGCCAGCATAGGCAATACCGTTGCGCAGATGATGGAGGCATTGCCAGACGACCCATTCGCTCATGCGGTCCGTCAGGCTGCGATCGACGAAGCGAACAATGGGGAGGTCCGGTAGCTCGTAGGCCGAGAGGATGTGATCGACACCGGCACCGCCGGAGAAGATGGCCTTGAGCCCGGTCGCACGACGAAAGAGGGCCGGATCCGGTTTCCAGACCACGGCGAATTCGGCATCCGATAGGTCTCGGTCCGCATGCGCCGGGTCACCCATGTCGATAACCGGACGATCGGGGAAGGCCGAGTGAAGAGCATTGACGACGCTTTCGCGCGCAAAGCGGAGATCGACGACGACGGGGCGTTTTTCGGACATTGCAGACTCACATTATTGGCGGATGCCGCCGGCTTCGACGGCTTCGAGATTGAAGGCGGCGGCCATCAGGGCGCGGGTGTAGTCGGCCTTGGGGGCGGCGAAGACCTCTGCGGCCGGACCTGTCTCCACCACCTTGCCGCCGCGCATGACGATCAGCTCATTGGCCAGCGCCTTCACGACCTTCAGGTCATGACTGATGAAGAGATAGGCGAGGTCGTGTTTGGCCTGAAGATCACGAAGGAGATCGACCACCTGGGCCTGGACGGTCATGTCGAGGGCGGAGGTGGGTTCATCGAGCATGACGAAACGGGGTTTCAGCACCATGGCGCGGGCGATCGCGATGCGTTGGCGTTGGCCGCCGGAGAATTCATGTGGGTAGCGCCAGCGGGTGGCGGGGTCGAGGCCGACTTCCTCCAGCGCCCATGCAACGCGGCTGTCGCGCTCTTCTGCCGTCAGCTGCCTTTCGTGAACCTTCAGACCTTCCGCGATGATCTCGCCGACGGACATGCGCGGGCTGAGCGAACCGAAGGGGTCCTGAAAGACGATCTGCAGGCGATCGCGCAGCGGCCGCATCTCGCTGTAGGAGAAGGCATCGATGTCCTTGCCGATGAAGCTGATGCGCCCCTTCGAGGAGATGAGGCGTGAAAGGGCAAGACCGAGCGTCGTCTTGCCGGAGCCGGATTCGCCGACCACGCCGAGCGTCTGGCCGGCGCGGAGCGTGAGATCCACGCCATCGACGGCCTTCACGTGATCGACTGTGCGGCGCAGGAAGCCGGCCTTGATCGGGAACCAGACACGGATGTCTTCGCCCTGCATGACAACAGGCTTTGTCTCGTCCAGGACCGGCGGTTCGCCGCGCGGCTCCGAGGCGAGCAGTTTCTTCGTATAGGCATGCTGGGGCCGCTCGAAGATATCCTCGACGGGACCTGCCTCGACGATCTTGCCCTTGGTCATGACGCAGACGCGATCGGCGAACTTGCGGACGATGCCGAGATCATGGGTAATGAACAGCATCGACATGCCGTGCTCGGACTTGAGGCGGCCCAAGAGTTCGAGGATCTGGGCCTGGACTGTGACGTCGAGGGCTGTGGTCGGCTCATCGGCGATGAGAAGCTTCGGCCTGTTGGCAAGTGCCATGGCGATCATCACGCGCTGGCGCTGGCCGCCCGAGAGTTCATGCGGGAAGGCGGTCAGCCGCTTCTCCGGCTCGCGGATGCCAACCTGGTGCAGAAGTTCGAGCACGCGGGCGCGGGCGGATGCGCCTTGCAATCCCTGGTGAAGTGCGAGGATTTCGCTGATCTGCCGCTCGATCGAGTGAAGCGGATTGAGCGAGGTCATCGGCTCCTGGAAGATCATGGTGATGTCGTTGCCGCGCACTGCGCGGAGCTCGGGCTCGCTGGCGGTCATCAGATCGCGTCCGTCGAACAGGATCTGACCGGATGGGTGGCTCGCTGCCGGATAGGGCAGGAGCTTCAGCACCGAGGCGGCGGAGACCGATTTGCCGGAGCCGGATTCGCCAACCAAAGCAACGATCTCGCCGCGCTGGATGTCGAACGAGACACGGTCGACCGCCAGGCTCTCGCGGCCACCCTGGTGGAAGGCGACGGAAAGATCGCGCACGGAGAGCAAGGGTTCGGTCATGCGGTGAGGCTTTCGATCAGGGAGGTTAGAGAGCGGGCGTCCAAGCGGCAAACTTCAAACAAGTCAGGCTCTTTTGAGGACGAATTTGTCACAGAGTTGGAGATGCCTTGATCATCGGTCAAGAAATGCGTGGTGGCGACAGCGAGAGCTGATGCGACATGGATGGCATCTGGCAGTTTCAGGCTGTTCCGGCGCGCCCGCAATTGTGCGGCGGTATCCAGAATGCTGCTCGCTACGGGAACGATCTGCAGACCCGAGCCCCAAGCCCTGTAGACTTCAACGAGCCTCATATCGCCATCGCGCAATGGCTTCACCAGCAGTTCCGAGATGGTCAACGCACTCGTAGACAAGATCGTGCTCGGTCGAGATGATGCCTTGCTGGTCAAGTTTCGCATCAAGTCACGTAGAGGGCCATCACCCTCAACGAGCAAGATCGCAGCATTCGTGTCGAGGTGGATTTGGTGCCGTTGCGGCATCAGTCGTCCCATTCGTCGCGAAGTTCCCGAATACGCGCCACAGCTTCAGCGGCCGTAACGCGGCGGTCGTCCTGGCGACGGTAGGCCTCTACTTTTTTCATGAACTCTTCAAAGCTCGTTTTGGCCGGGCTCGGGGCGTTGCCTTGCATCTCCAGCACGACGCGCACTGTGCCGCCCGCTTCCAACCCCTCCCTCAGGTCGGCAGGCAGATTCTCAACCGGATAATGCTCTCTGACGATCTTGTTCATCGCATCACGCTCCTGATCAGGCCTGCGCCCATCATGCCACAGATGCTGTCTTTTGACGAACCCGCGCTCATCGGAAGGTTTTCCTGGGATCAAACGCATCGCGGACGGCTTCGCCGACGAAAATCAGGAGCGAGAGCATGATCGACATGGTGAAGAAGGCGGTGAGGCCGAGCCAGGGGGCCTGGAGGTTGCGTTTGCCTTGCGCGATCAGTTCACCGAGCGATGGCGAGCCGGGCGGCATGCCGAAGCCGAGGAAGTCGAGCGAGGTGAGCGTGGTGATCGAACCCGAAAGGATGAAAGGCAGGAAGGTGAGCGTTGCGACCATGGCGTTCGGCAGGAGATGGCGGAACATGATCGTCCAATTGCCAACGCCGAGCGCCCGGGCCGCATTCACATACTCGAAATTTCGCGCGCGCAGGAATTCGGCGCGCACGATGCCGACGAAGCCGACCCAGGAGAAAAGCAGCATGATGCCGAGCAGGACGAAGAAGCCGGGCGGCAGGATGGCCGCGATGATCAGCAGGATGTAGAGAACCGGCATGGACGACCAGATCTCGATGAAGCGCTGCATCAGGAGATCGGTCCAGCCGCCGAAATAGCCCTGCACGGCACCAGCCGTGACGCCGATCGCAGCGGAGGCAAGCGTAAGCACTAGGCCAAAGAGGATCGAGATGCGGAAGCCGTAGATCATGCGCGCCATGACGTCGCGGGCCTGATCATCCGTGCCGAGCCAGTTCATGTTGCCGAGCACGCAGTTCGGATCCTCGGCCTTCAGCGGATAGGCGGCGCAGCGGGTCTCCTTGTCCATCAGCCAGAAGGGCGCTGTTGGTGCCGAATGCGGGACCTCGGAATTGACCGTGCGGTAGGAATAGCGGATCGGCGGCCAGACCATCCAGCCATTGGCGTTGATCTCGTCGGATATGAAGGGCGAGCGATAATCGGTGACGGCAAGGAAGCCGCCGAACTTCTCTTCCGGGTAGTCGACGATGACGGGGAAGAGGATTTCGCCCTTGTAGGAGGCGATAACAGGTTTGTCGTTGGCGATGAACTCGGCAAACAGGCTGAGCACGAACAGAACCATGAAGATCCAGAAGGACCAGAAGCCACGGCGGTTCGCCTTGAAGTTCTCGAGCCTTCGGCGGTTCGTTGGATTCAGCCAGCCCTTCTTCGGCGGGGCAATGATGGTGGTTTCGACGGCGGACATCAGACATCCCTCCGGTCGAAATCGATGCGCGGATCGATCCAGGTGTAGATCAGGTCGGAAATCAGGCCTATCACGAGGCCCATCAACGAGAAGATGTAGAGCGTGGCAAAGACGATCGGATAGTCGCGGTTGACGATCGCGAGATAGCCGAGGCGGCCGAGGCCATCGAGCGAGAAGATGTTTTCGATCAGCAGCGAGCCGGTGAAGAAGGCGGAGATGAAGGCACCCGGCAGGCCGGCGATGACGATCAGCATGGCGTTGCGAAAGACATGGCCATAGAGCACCTGGCGCTCGCCAAGGCCCTTTGCCCGGGCCGTGACGACATATTGCTTCTTGATCTCGTCGATGAAGGAGTTCTTCGTCAGCAGCGTGGTCGTAGCAAAGGCCGAGAGCAGGAGTGCTGTGAGCGGCAGAGCGAGATGCCAGAAGTAGTCGAGGATCTTCTGCCACCAGGAGAGTTGGTCGAAATTGTCGGAGGTGAGGCCGCGGAGCGGGAACCAGTCGAAGAAGGATCCGCCGGCGAAAAGCACGATCAGAAGGATGCCGAAGAGGAAGCCGGGAACGGCGTAGCCGACGACGATGATGCCTGATGTCCAGACATCGAAGCGGGAGCCGTCGGCGACCGCCTTGCGGATGCCGAGCGGGATCGAAATCGCGTAGGAGATCAGGAGCACCCAGAGGCCAAGCGAAATGGACACCGGCAGCTTTTCGATGATCAGGTCAATAACCGAGGTGTTGCGGAAGAAGCTCTCGCCGAAATCGAAGCGGATATAGTTCCACATCATCTCGAGAAAACGCTCGAGCGGCGGCTTGTCGAAACCGAATTGCTTTTCGAGCTTGGCGATCAGTTCCGGATCGAGGCCCTGGGCGCCGCGATAGCGGGAGCCCCCCTCCTCTGCACCGGCGGACTGGCCCAGCATGTCCCCACCGCCTGACAGGCGCGCATCCGCGCCATCAGCCTGGCCGCTGAGCTGTGCAATGACCTGCTCGACGGGGCCGCCAGGGGCGAACTGGATAACGATGAAGGAGATGCCCATGATACCGATCATTGTGGGTATCATCAGCAGCAGACGCCGGAGAATATAAGCGGTCATGCGCGGCGCCCCCGTTCAGGATCACATCTGCCCACGATGTCCAGGCTCGTTTGGTCAGACAATATCAGCCGCTCCGTTTTCCAGCGATTCGTTCCCTCCATTCCTAGAGTCTCACACAAGAGGCGCAAGCCCCGAGCCGGAATCACGGAGCCTTGGCCCACCAGATAGAGGGGAAGCCGGTGCTGTAAGTCGGGAGCTCGGCGGGGTGCTCGAACTTGTCCCAGAAGGCGTAGCGTGCCGTACCGCCGTAATAGAGCGGAATGACGTAGTCATGGGCTAGCAGAACACGGTCCATGGCCTTGGTTGCGGCGACCTGCTCCGCGCGGTCGGCCGGGAAGATGATCTTCTCGATCAGGGCGTCCACAGCCGGATCGGCAATGCCGGCATAATTCTGCGAGCCTTCACGATTGACGGATGTCGACCCCCAGTAGTCGCGCTGCTCGTTGCCGGGGTTGAGCGTCTGAGCCCATACGGTCCAGGTCATGTCGTAATCGAAGCTTCGAGTTCGATTGGTATATTGCGAGGGATCGACCGTGCGGACCGACATTTCCACCCCAATCTTGCGCAATTGCTGTTGGTAGGGGACCGCGACCACCTCAAGCTGGGGGCTGGACAACAGGAGCTCGAAGCGGAAGGGCTGGCCGGTCTGCGCGTTGACCATGGCATTGCCACGAAGTTCATAGCCTGCCTGTTTGAAGAGCTCGACGGCCTTGCGCAAATTGTCGCGAGACGCCTGCGGTGAACCGCCGACGGGGTTCGTGTAGGGCGTATCGAAGACCGAAGCGGGAACCTTCTCCTTAAGAGCGGTCAGCAGTTCGAGTTCCTGGCCTTGAGGCAGCCCGCTGGAAGCAAGTTCGGTTCCGTTGAAAAAGCTGCTGACGCGGAAATAGGCATTGTAAAAGACGGTGCGGTTCAATTCCTCGAAGTCGAGCGCGTAGTTGAGCGCCTTGCGGACCCGCTGGTCCTTGAACATCTCGCGCCGCATGTTCGGCACCAGCGCCTGCATCACGCCCGTCGCACGGAAGGGATTTTCATATTCCTCCTTCTTGACGCGGCCATCCTGTGCGGCCGGAAAATCGAAGCCAGTCGCCCAGCGCGCGGCCCGCGTCTCCTGCCAGAAGTCTGTGTTGCCGGAACGGAAGGCCTCGAACTCGACGTCTCGATCGCCGAACATCGTGTAGGTGATGTTCTTGAAGTTGTTGTAGCCCAGATTGACGTTGAGATCCTTGCCCCAGTAGTCGTCCCGCAATTCGTAGCGGATGGTCGAGCCAGCCGTGAACTCGGCGATCTTGTAGGGCCCCGACCCCATCACCGGCTCCAGCGTGGTCCGTCCAATATCCCGAGACTGTCCATCAGCCCCGCTTGCCTCCCACCAGTGCTTCGGGACAACCGGGAACTGGCCAAGGATCATCGGCAGTTCCCGGTTGTTCTTCTGGTCGAAGCGGAATGTGACGTCACGATCGCCCGTCTTCTCAGCTGCAACCACATGGCTGTAATAGCTCATGTAGAGCGGGTTCAATTCCTTGAGCTTCTCAAAGCTGAAAATGACGTCTTCCGGCTTGACGGGCTCACCGTCAGCGAAGCGGGCCTCGGCGCGGAGACGGAAGGTTGCGCTCGATATGTCTTTGGGGAATGAGACGCCTTCTGCGAGCAACCCGTAGCCGGTGGAAATCTCGTCACTCGTGTCTTTCAGAAGCGTATCGAAGACGTTGATCAGGCCGGGTGCTGCTTCGCCCCTGTCGAGCACCGGGTTGAAGCTGTCGAAGGTTCCGGTCGACGACATGCGCAAGGTGCCGCCCTTCGGCGCTTGCGGATTGACGTAATCGAAATGGGCAAAGCCGGGCGCATATTTGAGCTCGCCCAGAAGCGAGACGCCATGGCGGAACGGCTCTGCGTTTTCCTGCGCCATCGCATGAGACGGCGCAAACGCCAAGACTGCCATAAAGCCCCAGATTGCGAAGCTCGACTTGTTGCGATCCATCCGCCTATTTCCCCGTATCTGCTTTTGTTGCGAAGCAGGATAGGGCAAAACCAGGCAAAAAACAGGGGACTGACAGAGATGTGAGCGCCGGGCCTTCCGCAGATTCACCCCAATTCCGTTTCAGGCTAGAGTGACCTGTGATTCACCCGGCCATCCGGCGGGGAGCGAATCCGGACCGACCGGGGACATGCACACGATGAACAAAACCAGGGGCGCACGCCCGCTCGCCATGGCACTGACGTTTGCCTGCGCATTCGCGACCGTCGTCAGCGATACGGCATCCGCCGAAGGACGTCCGGCCAAGGAGCTCTTCGGCGGCATGGCGCTGCCGGCCAAGGCTGCCCCCTCCCCTTATGGCTCCTATGCCAAGGGGTGCATTGCCGGCGCCGTCGCCATTCCAACCGATGGACCAACCTGGCAGGCGATGCGCCTGTCGCGCAATCGTCGCTGGGGTCATCCCGAGATGATCACGCTCCTCGAGCGTTTCTCAAAAGATGCAGTGCAGCTCGGCTGGGGCTCGGGCATCCTGATCGGCGACATCTCGCAACCGCGCGGCGGGCCGATGCTTTCAGGCCATGCCTCGCATCAGATAGGGCTTGATGCCGATATCTGGTTCACGCCGAAGCCCGCCAATGCGCTTTCCCCGCAGCAGCGCGAGGATCTGCCGTTCACCTCCATGCTGGAGAAGGACAAGTTCCTGACCGTCGACAAGCGGCTCTGGACCAATACCCACGCACGCCTCGTCGTGCAGGCCGCGAGCTATCCGCAGGTCGAGCGCATCTTCGTCAATCCGGCGATCAAGAAGAAGCTCTGCGACACCTGGACGGGTGACCGCGCCGTTCTCGGCAAGATCCGGCCGATCTATGGCCATGACGCGCATTTTCATATCCGCATGCGCTGCCCCGATGGGGCAAGTGGCTGCAAGCCGCAGGCGGCCGTGCCGCCCGGCGACGGCTGCGACAAGTCGCTGGCCTGGTGGTTCACCAAGGAGCCTTGGGCAGCACCGAAGAAAGACCCCAACGCAAAGCCAGCGCCGAAGCCCCGAGCCATGCAGGTCGCCGATCTCCCCAAGGCCTGCGCCCTGGTTCTCGACGCGCGTGGACCGTCGAGCGAGTACGAGGTGACCTATCAGGCAGCGGGTGGGTCGATGCCCGGCAGCGCTGCGTCGGCGTTCGCGGCACCGCCGGTCGCGACGATGGCTGAGCCTTTCGAATTGCCCACCATCGTTCCGGTTCCCCCCGCTCGGCCGGCCGGTTGGTGAAGGCGAGGTTCCGCAGGGTGCTTTTCAAGTGATCCTGGCTGCGCTAGATGGGTCTATCAAATCGATTTAAATCAGCTGGGGTCCCCTTGTGAGCCGCACCCGTTGCATCGCCCTGATCGCGCATGACCAGAAGAAGGACGACATGGCGGATTTCGCCCGGCGTCACCAGGCAAAGCTCATGGGATGGCGGATCGTGGCGACCGGCACGACGGGCGGACGGATCAAGGATGCTGTACCGGAGCTCGATGTGACGCGGCTGAAAAGCGGTCCGCTCGGCGGAGACCAGCAGATCGGCGCATTGATCTCGACAGGTGAAGTGGACATGCTCGTCTTCTTCGTCGACCCCTTGACTCCCATGCCCCATGATGTGGATGTCAAAGCGCTAATGCGGCTGGCGACCGTCTATGACATTCCGATGGCGCTGAACCTCGCAACCGCCGACATCCTGATGCAGACCCTGACTGCCTGAGCAGCAGGGCCCAAGACCGGACAGACCATGGCCCAGACACATCGCAACGACACCCTCCCCTTTCCGATCCTGATCGGTGACATCGGCGGCACCAATGCGCGCTTCTGGATCCTGCTTGACGAAAGCGGCGAGAAGATCAGCTTCCCCAATGTGGTGAACAAGGATTTCGCCACAATCGACGATGCTATCCGCTCGAGTGTTCTGGAGACGACCAGCCACAAGCCTCGGTCGCTGATCCTGGCGCTGGCTGGCCCGATCAAGGGCGACGAAGTGCCGCTCACCAACTGCCCCTGGGTGGTGCGCCCCAAGGTGCTGATGGCTGATCTCGGCTTCGCCGAAGTGCTGCTGCTCAATGATTTCGAGGCTCAGGCGCTGGCTGCGGCGACCCTCGGCGTCGACGACCGGCAGCATCTCGGTTCGCTCAGCGAGGCCCCGCTCGGCTCACGCGTCGTGCTCGGCCCCGGCACAGGGCTCGGCGTTGCCGGTCTGGTCCGGGCGCGCGACATGTGGTTTCCGGTTCCAGGCGAAGGCGGGCATGTCGATGTCGGCCCGCGCACCCTCCGCGATCATCAGATCTGGCCGCATCTCACTCCTGTGCGCGACCCCAACGCATCGCTTGGCCGCATCTCGGCGGAAGAACTGCTCTCCGGGCGCGGCCTGATGAATGTCTACCGTGCGCTTTGCAAGGCGGAGGGGAACCTGACGCCGCGTTACGAGGATCCGGCACAGGTTTCGTCTGCCGGTATTGCCGGGGCAGATGCGCTGGCGGGCGAGGCGCTCAGCCTGTTTGCAACCTATCTCGGTCGGGTTGCCGGCGATCTAGCCCTGATCTTCATGGCCAAGGGCGGCGTGTTCCTCGCCGGCGGCATATCGCCGAAAATCCTGCCGGCGCTGCAGAGCGGCGAATTCCGCGCCGCCTTCGAGGACAAGGCGCCGCATCAGGCTCTGCTGCACAGCATTCCGACCTTTGTCGTGACCCATCCGCAGGCGGCCCTGCATGGCCTTGCCGCCTTTGCGACGGCACCTTCGGATTTCGGGCTTGCGACCGAGGGGCGCCACTGGCGCTGAGCGGACCTGCCCCGCTATGGTCAAAGGCGCTGCGACTGGCTATAGAGCGGCGGCGCCTGCCGAGGCGTGACAGGTAATAGGACAGGACACTCTTTTTGGACGCTCACGATAGCCAGACCCGCCAGCCAGACATGGACAGCGTCTCCGCCGTCCTGAAGCGCGTCATCGCCGAGAACGGGCGGCAGCATGTGGGCGGTTATGCCTTTGCCATCGTCTGCCTGCTCACGGTTGCCCTGACGACCGCATTTACCGCCTGGATCATGGAAGCCGTGATCAACGAGGCCTTTGCCAACCGGCGCGCCGATCTCGTCTGGATCATCTGCGGCTCGATCTTTGCGGCTTTCGTGCTTCGCGGCTTTGCCGGATACGGTCAGGCCGTGACGCTCTCCAGGATCGGCAACAACATCGTGGCGCGCTACCAGCTGCGCCTGTTTTCACATCTGATGTCGCTCTCCATCGGCTATTTCAGTGAAGCCCGGTCCGCACGGCTCGCAGCGCAGATCAACGAGAACATCAACGGGATCCGTGACGTCCTCAACATGACGATCACGTCGCTCGCCCGCGACCTCGTGACACTGATCGCGCTGCTGGGCGTGATGTTCTATCAGGACATTGTCCTGTCATTGATCGTGTTCACCGTAGCGCCGCCGCTTTTCCTCGGCCTTCGCTACATTTCCCGTCGCCTGCGCAGCGCGACGAAGGAATCGGTGATTCTGAATTCGCATGTGCTGGGGGCCATCCAGGAAGCGGTGCAGGGGATTGCGATCGTCAAGGCCTTCACGATGGAAAGCCAGCTGGAGAACAAGATCCAGTCGACGATCGATGCCGCAGAAGGACGCGCCAACAGGATTGCCCGCCTCAGCGAACGCAACGGACCGCTGACCGAAAGCCTGGCGGGCCTATCGATTGCCGGTGTCATGGCCTATGCCGCCTATCAATCGATCTATGGCGGCGTGCTGCCAGGGGCCTTCTTCTCCTTCGTCACGGCCCTGCTGCTCGCCTACGAGCCCGCCAAGCGTCTGGCGCGCCTGCAGGTGTTCATGGAACGCGCCGCCGTCAATGCGCGGATGATCTACGAGATCCTCGACACGGAGCCGAACCAGCGGGACAAGGACGGCGCCAAGCAGATTTCGGTGTCCGAGGCGAAGATCGAGTTCCGCGACGTGACCTTTGCCTATGGCTCGAACGAGCCTGTCTTGCGCAAACTCAATTTCACCGCACAGGGCGGCAAGACAACCGCGCTTGTGGGTCCGTCAGGCGCCGGCAAGTCCACGGTTATCACACTTGTTCCGCGCTTCTATGACCCGGCCGAAGGCGAAATCCTGATCGACGGGCAGAATATTGCCGACATCACGAAATCGTCGCTGCGCCGGCAGCTCGCCTATGTGTCGCAGCAACCCTACCTCTTCGAAGGCACGATTCGCGACAACATCCGCTACGGACGCCCGGAGGCGACCGATGCCGAGATCGAGGATGCGGCACGGCTTGCAAACGCCCATGACTTCATCCTCGCCCAAGCGCAGGGATACGACACACCCGTCGGCGAAAACGGCATCACGCTTTCCGGTGGCCAGCGGCAGCGGCTCTCGATCGCCCGCGCGCTGGTGCGCAACGCACCGATCCTGCTCCTCGATGAGGCAACATCCTCGCTGGACACGGAATCGGAAGCGGCCGTGCAACAGGCACTCGATGCGGCCATGGCCGGTCGCACCGTGATCGTCATCGCGCACCGCCTCTCGACTGTCGTCAATGCCGACAAGATCATTGTCATGCAGGACGGCGAGGTGGTGGAAGAAGGCACGCATGAGAGCCTTGCACAGCGACAGGGCGGTCTTTACGCTCGCCTCAACAATCTGCAGGCCGCTCCGAACGGCCAGTTCATCAGCCAGGAATAGACCCGCATGAATACGCCCATGAAGCTCGTCGTCGTCGGTGCCGCCGGTCGCATGGGCAAGACGCTGATCAAGCTGATCAGCGAGACAGAGGGCCTTGTGCTGCATGCGGCGGTCGAACGGGCCGGCTCGGCCGTGCTGGGCCAAGATGCAGGCGAACTGGCAGGCGTGCCGAAGCTCGGCGTTGCCGTGACCGACGATCCGCTGGCAGCCTTCCTGCATGCCGATGGCGTTATCGATTTCACCACGCCGGCTTCGACCGTCGAATTCGCGGCGCTGGCGGCCCAGGCGCGCATCGTGCATGTGATCGGCACCACCGGCTGCCTGCCGGAGCACGAAGAGAAGATCGATGCGGCCGCACGGCATGCGCGGGTCGTGAAGTCGGGCAATATGAGCCTCGGCGTCAATCTGCTCTCGGTTCTGATCAAGCAGGCGGCCCAGGCGCTCGACGCAGCCGGCTGGGATATTGAGGTGCTCGAGATGCACCACAAGCACAAGGTTGACGCGCCTTCCGGCACGGCGCTTTTGCTCGGCGAGGCAGCGGCCGAGGGCCGTGGCATTTCGCTTGCTGATCATTCCGTTCGGGTGCGCGACGGCCATACCGGACCGCGCGAAGAGGGTTCGATCGGCTTTGCCACGCTGCGCGGCGGCTCCGTCATCGGCGAACACTCCGTGCTGTTTGCCAGCGAAGGCGAGATGGTCACGCTGTCTCACAGTGCGACCGACCGTTCGCTGTTTGCTCGTGGTGCGCTAAAGGCCGCCATCTGGGCCCGGGACAAGAAGCCCGGCCGCTATACCATGCTCGACGTGCTCGGGCTCAACTCCACCCCCTGATCGTCAAGAGAGGAATTGTCGATGACCGGTACCCTCGTGCTCGTGCGCCATGGCCAGAGCGACTGGAACCTGAAGAACCTGTTTACCGGCTGGCGTGATCCGGACCTGACTGAACTCGGTGTGCAGGAAGCCAATGCCGGCGGCAAGGCGCTGGCCGACTACGGCATTAAGTTCGATATCGCGTTCACGTCCGTCCTGACGCGCGCGCAGAAAACCTGCGACATCATCCTCGAAAACGTCGGCCAGACCGGTCTTGAGACGATCAAGGACGAGGCGCTGAACGAGCGCGACTACGGTGATCTCTCCGGCCTCAACAAGGATGATGCGCGCGCCAAGTGGGGCGAGGAGCAGGTGCACATCTGGCGCCGTTCCTACGACATCCCGCCGCCGGGTGGCGAAAGCCTACGCGACACTGGTGCCCGCGTGTGGCCTTATTACATGACCGAAATCCTGCCGCGCGTGCTGCGGGGCGAGAAGGTGCTGGTCGCAGCCCACGGCAATTCGCTGCGCTCGCTGGTGATGGTGCTCGACAAGCTGACCAAGGAGCAGATCCTCGGCGTCAATCTCGCGACGGGCGTTCCCATGGTCTACAAGCTGAACGCGGATTCGACGGTGGCTTCCAAGGAAGTGCTGGGCGACATGTCCGCCGCGCATTGAGCGTCACCACCCTCCCCGAAATGAAAGAAGCCGCCCATGAGGCGGCTTCTCTCATTTTCAGTGACTATTCTCAGTTCGCCTGCTTGCGCATGAAGCCCTGGATCAGCTCGGCGAGCGCTTCCGGCTGCTCGACCGAGGGGATATGGGCGCAATCGTCGATCACCTCGAAACGCGCGTCAGGCACCAGCTGGGAGCCGGCCTCGACAGTGGCGGGCGGCGTCGAGCCGTCCTGGTCGCCGACGACGAAGAGCGTGGGAACCGTGATGGTCGGCAGGACGTCGGAGAAATCCGTGTCGCGCAGGGCGGCACAGGTCGAGAGATAGCCGGCCTTTGACTGGCGGGTCATCATCAGGCGGTAACCGGCCAGTTCGTCGGCACGGTCGTCATGGAAGGCCGGCGTGAACCAGCGCGCCATGGCGCTGTCGGCAGCACTTTCGATCCCGTCTTTCTCGATGCCTGCGATGCGCTCGGCCCAGATCTCGGCAGAACCGATGCGGGGGGCGGTGTCGCAGAGGATGAGCTTGCGGAACAGATCCGGCCGTTCCTGCCAGAGACCCTGGCAGACGAGACCGCCGACGGAGAGGCCACAGAAGGTGGCCTTGCGGATGCCGAGTTCGTCGCAGAGGGTCGCGAGATCCGAGACCAGATCGGCCATGCCGAAGGGCTTGTCGGCACCGCCGGACAGGCCGTGACCGCGGCTGTCGTAAAACAGGACCGAGACGTCATCGCCGAGTTCATCGAAGAGCGGCAGCCAGATGCGGAAGTCGGTGCCGAGCCCGTTGGAGAAAACGATCAGGTTCTTGGCTTTCGCCTCTCCGATCAGTTCGTAATGGACGACATTGCCGTTGATGGTGGTGAAGGCCAAGGTTCATACTCCTGTGGGTCGAAACGACCCCTTGTTTCAATGCCGGCCGAAGCCGGGAATTCTCAGTGCGCCTCGTCCCAATTGTGGGCGGCGCGGGCGTCGACCTTGAGCGGCACGCGCATGGAGACGGCGGGCATTGCCGCATTCTCCATGATGTCGACGATGACAAGCATGGCGGTATCGACCGCCTCGTCCTCGACCTCGAAGATCAGTTCGTCATGCACCTGCAGCAGCATGCGGCAGCGTTCGGCAAGACCGGCAGCCACGAGTGCGGGTTCGATCTGGATCATGGCGCGGCGGATCACGTCGGCGGCCGAGCCCTGGATCGGGGCATTGATGGCGGCGCGTTCGTTGAAGGCGCGCATCGAGGGGTTGGACGACTTGATCTCCGGGTAATGGGCGCGGCGGCCGAAGATGGTTTCCACATAGCCGTGCTCGCGGGCGAAGGCTTTGGTGCTCTCCATGTAGTCCTTGATGCCGGGGAAGCGCTCGAAATACTTCTTGATGTAATCGCCGGCTTCCGAGCGCTCGATGCTCAGCTGATTGGCGAGGCCGAAGGCGGAGATGCCGTAAATGATGCCGAAGTTGATCGCCTTGGCGCGGCGGCGGACTTCCGACGGCATGCCCTCGACCGGCACGCCGAACATTTCCGACGCGGTCATGGCATGGATATCGATGCCGTCGGCGAAGGCCTGACGCAGCTGCGGGATCTCGGCGACGTGGGCGAGCACGCGCAATTCGATCTGGCTGTAGTCGGCCGAGAGCAGCTTGTGGCCCGGCGTCGAGATGAAGGCGGTGCGGATCTTGCGGCCTTCGGCGGTGCGAACCGGGATGTTCTGCAGATTCGGTTCCGACGATGACAGGCGGCCCGTCGTCGTCGAGGCGAGCGAATAGCCCGTGTGGACGCGCTTGGTCTGCGGATGGATATAGCCGGGAAGCGCGTCGGTATAGGTGGACTTCAGCTTGGTGAGCTGGCGCCAGTCGACGATCTTGCGCGGCAGCGGCGCGCCCTCGGCGGCGAGATCTTCCAGCACCTGGGCTGAGGTGGACCACTGGCCGGTCTTGGTCTTGGAGCCGCCGGGCAGGCCCATGCGGCCAAACAGGATATCGCCGAGCTGTTTCGGCGAGCCGATGTTGAAGCGCTCGCCGGCGAGTTCGTAAACCTCGTCCTCGGTGGCGGCGGCCTTCTGGGCAAGCTCGCCCGACAGGCGGGAGAGGATCTGGCGATCGACGGTGATGCCGCGCTCTTCCATATGGGCGAGCACCGGCACCAACGGGCGCTCCAGACGCTCGTAGATACGGGTGAGGCCTTCGGCTGCCAGACGGGGTTTCAACACCAGCCAGAGACGTAGCGTCACGTCGGCATCTTCGGCCGCATAGGCGGTGGCGCGATCGATGTCGACGAGATCAAAGGTGACGGAGGATTTGCCGGAACCGGCGACGTCCTTGTAGGGGATCGGGGTATGGCCGAGCCACTTCTCCGACAGGCCGTCCATGCCGTGATTGCCCTTGCCGGCGTCGAGCACGTAGGACATCAGCATGGTGTCGTCGAAGGACTGGAGCGTAACGCCGTGGCGCTTCATCACCAGGTAGTCGTATTTGAGGTTCTGCGCGACCTTCAGGACCGACGGATCTTCGAGCAGGCCCTTCAATGCGGCAAGCGCATCCTTCATCGGGATCTGGCCTTCGGCATGACCGCCGCCGAGGAGATCGCCGACACCGGTTTTGTGGGTGAGCGGAATGTAGGCCGCGCGGATGTCCGGCGAGCCGGGTGACAGGACGTTGTCCTGGATGGCGAGCGAGACGCCGACGAGTTCGGCCTGCATGGGATCGAGCGAGGTGGTCTCGGTGTCGAAGGCGACGAGGCCGGTTTCCCGGGCAGCAGCAATCCAGAGCTCGAGGGTCTCGATATCGCGGATCATCACGTATGCGCTTCTGTCGATCGGCTTGCCGGCGAATGCATTGGCGCGGCTTGCGGCGAGATCGGCGGGTGTCTTGCCGTCGGGGCTTGCTGCCGGAGCCGAAGACGATGCGGCTGACAGCGCCGAGGTCGGCGTCCCGGACGAGGCGGGAACGTCGCCGGCGTCGAGATCGGGACCGCGGGCGGCGTCACCCCATTCGACCGAAACAACAGCGGCGTCGATGGCACCCGCATCACAATCGCAGACCTCCGCGACGCGCCGGGTCAGGGTGGTGAATTCCATCGCCTTGAGGAAGCCGATCAGCTTTGGTCCGTCCTGCGGCTCCAGCACCAGGTCTTCGAGCTTCATGTCGATCGGCACGTCGGTGCGCAGTTCGACCAACTGGCGGGAGACCCGGGCGAGCTCGGCATTGGCGATGATGTTTTCGCGGCGCTTGACCTGCTTGATTTCGCCGGCCCGGGACAGCAGAGTTTCGAGATCGCCGAACTCTTCGAGAAGCTGGGCGGCGGTCTTCGGACCGATGCCGGGGATGCCAGGCACGTTGTCGGTCGAATCGCCGGTCATCGCCTGCAGGTCGATCATCTTTTCCGGCGGCACGCCCCATTTCTCGATGACGTCGGGAATGCCGATCTGCTTGTCCTTCATCGCGTCGTACATGTGCACGTTCGCGGTCAGGAGCTGCATCAGGTCCTTGTCGGAGGAGACGATGGTGACATCGGCGCCGACGGCCTCGGCCTGGCGGGCATAGGTGGCGATGATGTCATCGGCCTCGAAGCCTTCGGTCTCGATGCAGGGCAGGTTGAAGGCGCGCGTCGCATGACGGATCAGGCCGAATTGCGGGATCAGATCTTCCGGCGGGGCCGAGCGATTTGCCTTGTAGAGTGGATAGATTTCCTTGCGGAATGTCGTCGAGGAGTAGTCGAAGATAACAGCGAGATGGGTCGGCGTGACCCCGACATCTGTATTGCGCGCATCGCGCAGCAGCTTCCACAGCATGTTGCAGAAGCCGGAAACCGCATTGACGGGCAGGCCGTCCGATTTGCGGTTGAGGGCCGGGATGGCGTGGAAGGCGCGGAAGATGAAACCCGAGCCGTCGACGAGGAAGAGATGATCGCCTTTTTTCATGTCGGCATGGATAGCGCGGGGCGGCTGAAACGTCCATGACGGTTTGGGTCGAATGCGGCGAAATCGCTCGCCTTAGCAGGCAGCCCTTTATCGTTGGATCACCGACGGATCACGGGTAAACCATCACGAAAAGCTTACCGATTTGTAATCCCGTCTTCCCTTGAAAAACCACATTCCAGATCACAAATCCTAGTCATCGGCGCCTGATCACGCCGTAGTCTGAAAGAGGCTCGTCCCCCGCCGCTTCAGACTCGGGCAAAGGCCTTATCCCCCTCTCCGGGCCTTTGTCCCCATATTCCGGAGCCGTCGTGGCAGTCCCCCCGCCTAACGCCACGGCGGCTTCCGTTCCCCTCGCATGAAAATCCAAAATTAGTCAGCCTCGGAAATGGATCGCATGCGATCATTCCCTAACGACGAACCACGACGACGTGTCGAGCGCCATGGCCAATGACCGTACGATCCCCGACCGCTCCGAGTCCGCCACTTGGCTGGCGAGCCAGCTTGCGCGCGGGTTCACACGGGCGCTGCAGGCACGGGCGGCCAAGCTCGGCTTCTCCCCGGGACAATTCCCGATTCTGCTCGAGCTCTGGGAAGAAGAAGGGTTGACGCAGCGGCAGCTGCTCGACCGGGTCGATGTCGAACAGGCGACGATCGCCAATACGCTCGCCCGGATGGAGCGCGACGGGCTGATCGAGCGACGCGTTCACCCCAAGGACAGACGCGCGCAGCAGATCTTCCTGACCGACAAGGCGCGGGACATGCGCGAGGAAGCAATGGCTGCCGCCGAAGCGGCGGAGCAGGCTATCTTCCAGGGTTTCCGGCGTTTCGAGAAGGAATTGCTGAAGGAATACATCCGCTGGGCGATCGCGAATGCCCGCAAGCTGTGAGCAGATATTGATGCGCAGTTGAGAAAAATTCGCGGTCAGAACGCCTCGAAACATCAGGAGCTTTGGTCTATCGTCCGCCGCACTTTCAAATTTGCAGGACATGACCATGACCGATCTCTCCCCCATCCTCGCCAAGGCCGACGAGGCCCTGCCGCAGAGCCTCGAACGGCTGTTCGATCTCGTGCGCATTCCCTCGATTTCGACGGATCCGGCCTACAAGGCCGATTGCCGCAAGGCCGGCGAGTGGCTGGTATCCGTGCTCACCGAGCTCGGCTTCGATGCCTCGCTGCGTGATACGCCCGGCCATCCGATGGTGGTCGCCCATCACGCAGCTGAAACGGCCGACGCGCCGCATGTGCTGTTTTACGGTCATTACGATGTACAGCCGGTCGATCCGCTCGACCTCTGGGAAGACGATCCCTTTGCGCCGGCGATCAAGGAGAAGGATGGCCGCAAGGTCATCACCGGTCGCGGCACATCCGACGACAAGGGTCAGCTTTTGACGTTTGTTGAAGCCTGCCGCGCCTATAAGGCGGTGAAGGGTTCGCTGCCGGTCAAGATCACCATCCTATTTGAGGGCGAAGAAGAATCCGGCTCGCCGTCGCTCAAGCCCTTCCTCGCTGCGAATGCCGATGAGCTGAAGGCCGACTTCGCGCTGGTCTGCGATACCAGCATGTGGGATCGCGAGACGCCGGCGATTGCTGCGGCCCTGCGTGGCCTCGTCGGCGAAGAAGTCACCATCATCGCCGCCGACCGCGACCTGCATTCGGGTCTCTTCGGCGGTGCAGCGGCCAACCCCGTTCATATCCTGACGAAGATCCTTGCCGATCTGCATGACGAAACCGGCAAGGTCACCCTTCCGGGCTTCTACGAAGGTGTCGAGGAGACCCCCGCCAACATCAAGGCATCCTGGGAGAGCCTGGGGCGGACGGCGGAAAGCTTCCTCGGCGAGGTGGGCCTGTCTGTCCCGGCGGGTGAAAAGGGCCGTTCCGTGCTGGAGCTCACCTGGGCGCGGCCGACGGCGGAAGTGAACGGCATCATCGGCGGCTATACCGGCGAAGGCTTCAAGACCGTGATTGCTGCCAAGGCCTCTGCGAAGATTTCCTTCCGCCTCGTCGGCACCCAGGATCCGGCCAAAGTGCGCGAAAGCTTCCGCGCCTTTGTACAGGCCCGCATTCCCGCCGACTGCAAGGTCGAGTTCCACGAGCATGGCGGCTCGCCGGCCATCCAGCTCTCCTATGATTCGCCTGAACTGACCAAGGCGAAGAACGCACTGTCGGATGAATGGCCGAAGCCGGCCGTGATCATCGGCATGGGCGGCTCGATCCCGATCGTCGGCGATTTCCAGAAGATGCTGGGCATGGATTCGCTGCTGGTCGGTTTCGGCCTGACCGACGACCGCATCCACTCTCCAAACGAGAAGTATGACCTCAACTCGTTCCACAAGGGCATCCGCTCGTGGATCCGTATTCTTGACGCGCTCGCAAACGGCTGAGGCCAGAAAAGCAAAAAGGCCGGTCAAAAACCGGCCTTTCCTTTACGCTTCTACGCTTGCCTGCCAGTACATCCGTGGTCAGGGACGGAAACGTGCCATTCGATGTCTCGGATGTTGGCCCACCTTCGTGAACCGCATCCCGGATCTAGATGATCGCTCTGGATGCTTAACAACCGGTTAAGCGTTTTGAAGTTCCTGAAACAGGATCTCCGCAAACGCTCCATCGCATGGTGATCCAGAGATGGGGATGCTCGATCCGGCTTTCAAGATGCAAGGGCGCTTGAAAAGCGGATGTGGCTGCGGATAGAGTTTCATCATGAGCCTCGAATCCGTCCGACAGTTCTTCCGGGAAAACGGACCCGACATCTCCGTCATCGTCACCGAAGCAAGCTCCGCCACCGTGGCGCTTGCGGCCGAAGCGCATGGCGTCGAGCCGGACCAGATCGCCAAGACGATATGCTTGAGGATCGGCGAAGACGTGGTGCTCGTGGTCACCGCGGGCACGAAGCGTCTGGACAATCGCAAGTTCAAGGATCGTTTCGGCGTGAAGCCGCGCATGCTCGATGCCGAAGCCGTGGTCGAGGCGACGAGCCATCCTGTCGGCGGAGTATGCCCCTTCGGCCTGCCCTCGCCTCTCAAGGTCTATTGTGATCTCTCGCTCCGGGCCTTCGACGAGGTGGTTCCGGCCGCAGGTGCGACGAATGCTGCGGTGAAGATTGCGCCGGAGCGCATGAGGTCACTGGTCGATGGCGTCTGGGCAGATCTCTGCCAGTAGCTTCACGCCTCGTTCAGAGCTTGTTTACCGGACTTTAACCACCCCTTAAATCGCCGCAATTACTGTGCAATTGCGCGATCATCGGCTCGACGAGAGTAGATGATCGTCCGAGATTTCTTGAAGCCATTTCCGCGCCTGTCTTCCTTAGGCAGCGCATAACGAGCATCTGGAGCAAGATCACCGCAATGGTGAGCAGAGGCAAATCCCGCGACCGTATTGAACCGAGCTTCGGCGACGAGCGCGAGGACGAGGATTTCCGTCTGGATGCAGATGATCGTGTCATCGGTGGCCGGCCGGTACGCGCCGGTGGCAAGAAGACGGCGGGTTCGGCGAAGCGCGGCAAGTCCGGCAACCAGAAGAGCCGGAAAGCGAAAAACAGTGGCGGCGGATTTGGGCTTGGAAAGCTGATCTACTGGGGTTTCGTGCTGTCTATCTGGTGTGGCATCGGTGTGGTGGGTCTGGTCGCCTACTATGGCTCGCAGATGCCGAGCGCCAGCAGCTGGTCGATCCCCGAGCGTCCGCCGAACATGAAGATCGTGTCCGTCGAAGGCACCGTGATTGCAAACCGCGGCGCGACCGGCGGCGAAGCGCTGCCGCTTGAGGAAATGTCGCCCTTCATTCCGCAGGCGGTGATGGCGATCGAAGATCGGCGCTTCTATTCGCACTTCGGCGTGGATCCTCTCGGCCTCGCCCGCGCGATCGTCACCAATGTGACGAATGGGCGGGCGGTGCAAGGTGGCTCGACGCTGACGCAGCAGCTGGCCAAGAACCTTTTCCTGTCTCCGGAGCGCACCATCGAGCGCAAGGTGCAGGAAGTGCTGCTCGCCTTCTGGCTGGAGCAGAAATACACCAAGGACCAGATCATGGCGATGTATCTGAACCGGGTGTTTTTCGGCTCGAACGCCTATGGCGTCGAAGCGGCATCGCGGCGTTATTTCAACAAGTCGGCCCGCGACGTGAACCTCGGCGAGGCCGCACTCCTGGCAGGGTTGCTGAAGGCACCGTCCCGGCTCTCGCCGGCGCGCGACCCGGAGGCGGCCGAAGCGCGTGCCCAGGTCGTTCTCCAGGCAATGCTCGAAGAGGGTTATATTACGGCCGACGAAATCAAGACGGCGATGTCGCAACCGCCGACCAAGGCGAAGCGCTACTGGAGCGGTGCAGGCCAGTATGTCGCCGATCTGGTGCGCGACGAGGTGACATTGCTGATCGGCAAGGTGACCGAAGACATCGTGGTCGAGACGACGATCGACATGACGCTGGAGAAGAAGGCCGAGGCCGCACTGACGGAATCGCTTGAGGCTGAGGGCGATAAGGTCAATGCCTCGCAGGCAGCCCTCGTTTCCATCGACGGGACCGGTGCTATCCGGGCCCTTGTCGGCGGGCGGGACTATGCCGAAAGCCAGTTCAACCGGGCGGTCAAGGCAAAGCGCCAGCCCGGTTCGGCGTTCAAACCCTTTGTCTATGCCGCTGCGGTGGAGAATGGCTTGCGTCCGACTTCGGTGCGCAACGATGCACCGATCCGCATCGGCTCCTGGACGCCTGAGAATTATGACCAGAAGTATCGGGGACAAGTGACCGCGACTCAGGCACTTGCCGAATCGCTGAACACGATAGCCGCCCAGTTGGTCATGGAAGTCGGACCCGATCAGGTGATCAAGGTCGCGCACCGGATGGGTATTGAATCGGAGTTGCAAAAGAATGCTTCCATCGCGCTCGGCACCTCGGAAGTCTCGCTCCTCGAACTGACGGCCGCCTATGCGCCCTTCATGAATGGCGGCTACAAAGCGACGCCGCATATCGTACGGCGGATCTCCAAGGCCGATGGCACACTGCTCTACGAGAACAATTATCTCGAGCCGCCGAAGGTGCTCAACGACGGAGTGGTCGCTGCGATGAATGCGATGATGCGCGATGTCATCGATCATGGCACGGGAAAGAATGCACGGCTAGCCGGATGGGAAGCGGCGGGCAAGACGGGCACGACGCAGTCCTTCCGCGACGCGCTGTTCGTTGGCTATACGAGCAATCTGACCACGGGCATCTGGTTCGGCAATGACGATGGACAGTCGATGAAGAAGGTGACCGGCGGAGGGCTTCCTGCCAAGGCCTGGCATGATTTCATGACAGCGGCGCATCAGGGGCTTGCGCCGGCCCCGCTGCCGGGTGGTGACTTCATCGAGCCGGCGCCGGCGGAAGATCCGATGACAATCGGCACGATCATATCAGACGTCTTCCAGGGTGGCGGTGAAGAGCGGTATTCCGGCGATCCCGTCTATGCCGAAGACTATCCCGCAGGTGCTGCTCCCTCGCAGGATGTGACTGGTTCGGCAGGCCCCATACCGCCGGCCGAGGTCGGCGGAGGGCAAGGCACGCGCAGAACCACTCTGCTCGACTTGATCCTGGGACAATAAGGGCCACATGAGGACGGCGAGATGCCGTCGGCCTGACGCAAGGCCGCGACTCTAGTATAGCCGGTCTGTCAAGGACCGAGGGGTGCGGCAAAGCCCATGAAAACGCTGCACCAATCTGTTCTTTTTTACGGGTTTCCAGCGGATTTCCAGCCTTGCAGTCAGAAATTCCGCTTCTTATATACGCGACATAACCGCAGCGGCGCTGCAGTGTATCCCAGACCATCCACGTCGAGGGGCTGTCAGGAATGCCTGATTGGGGTTCCGACGGCCTGCTTCAAGGAGAATATGACATGGCAAAAGTAATCGGTATCGACCTTGGAACGACCAATTCCTGCGTCGCCGTCATGGACGGCAAAGATGCAAAGGTCATCGAGAATTCGGAAGGCGCACGCACCACGCCGTCCATGGTGGCGTTTTCGGACGATGGCGAACGCCTCGTCGGCCAGCCGGCCAAGCGCCAGGCGGTCACCAACCCGACCAACACCCTGTTCGCCGTCAAGCGTCTGATCGGTCGTCGCTACGAAGATCCGACCGTCGAGAAGGACAAGGGCCTCGTGCCGTTCCAGATCGTCAAGGGTGACAATGGCGACGCCTGGGTCGAAGCACAGGGCAAGGGTTATTCCCCGTCGCAGATCTCTGCCATGATCCTGCAGAAGATGAAGGAAACGGCAGAAGCCTATCTCGGCGAAAAGGTCGAAAAGGCCGTCATCACCGTTCCCGCATACTTCAACGACGCGCAGCGCCAGGCCACCAAGGATGCCGGCCGCATTGCCGGCCTTGAAGTTCTGCGCATCATCAACGAGCCGACGGCTGCAGCACTTGCCTATGGCCTCGACAAGACGGAAGGCAAGACCATCGCCGTCTACGACCTCGGTGGGGGTACCTTCGATATCTCGGTTCTAGAAATCGGCGACGGCGTCTTCGAAGTGAAGTCGACCAATGGCGACACCTTCCTCGGCGGTGAAGACTTCGACATGCGCCTCGTCGAATATCTCGCAGCCGAGTTCAAGAAGGACCAGGGCATCGACCTGAAGGGCGACAAGCTGGCCCTGCAGCGCCTGAAGGAAGCCGCCGAAAAGGCCAAGATCGAGCTGTCGTCCTCGCAGCAGACCGAAATCAACCTGCCCTTCATCACCGCAGACGCTTCCGGTCCTAAGCACCTGACGATGAAGCTGACCCGCGCCAAGTTCGAAAGCCTGGTCGACGACCTCGTCCAGCGTACGATTGCACCGTGCAAGGCAGCCCTCAAGGATGCCGGCGTCTCTGCAGCCGATATCGACGAAGTCGTTCTCGTCGGCGGCATGAGCCGCATGCCAAAGGTCCAGGAAGTCGTGAAGCAGCTGTTCGGCAAGGAGCCGCACAAGGGCGTCAACCCGGATGAAGTGGTTGCTCTTGGCGCCGCCATCCAGGCCGGCGTTCTGCAGGGCGACGTCAAGGACGTGCTGCTGCTCGACGTAACCCCGCTGTCGCTCGGCATCGAAACGCTCGGTGGCGTCTTCACCCGTCTGATCGATCGCAACACGACGATCCCGACGAAGAAGAGCCAGACCTTCTCGACCGCCGAAGACAACCAGCAGGCCGTCACCATCCGCGTATCGCAGGGCGAGCGCGAAATGGCGCAGGACAACAAGCTGCTGGGCCAGTTCGACCTGGTCGGCCTGCCGCCGTCGCCGCGTGGCGTTCCGCAGATCGAAGTCACCTTCGATATCGACGCCAACGGCATCGTCCAGGTTTCGGCCAAGGACAAGGGCACCGGCAAGGAACAGCAGATCCGCATCCAGGCCTCCGGTGGTCTCTCCGACGCCGACATCGAGAAGATGGTGAAGGACGCCGAAGCCAATGCCGAGGCCGACAAGAAGCGTCGCGCCGTCGTCGAAGCCAAGAACCAGGCTGAAAGCCTCATTCACTCCACCGAAAAGTCGGTCAGCGAGTATGGCGACAAGGTTTCGGAAACGGATCGCAAGGCGATCGAGGATGCGATTGCGGCCCTCAAGGGCGCCATCGAAGCCTCCGAGCCTGATGCAGACGACATCCAGGCCAAGACCCAGACCCTCATGGAAGTTTCCATGAAGCTAGGCCAGGCCATCTACGAGTCCCAGCAGGCCGATGGCGGTGCAGGCGACGCAGATGGTGGCAAGGACGACAACGTCGTTGACGCCGACTACGAAGAAGTGAAGGACGAAGACGCGAAGAAGTCGGCTTGATGCAGGGCCACTTCGGACGCCGTTCCAAGACTTGGCTGGCCTTCGGGCCAGCCGCATTTTCGTTGATTCTGGCGACTGGTGCCGTGGCACAGGACAGGGGACAGGTCAGCGCCGTTCACCGCCAG
Source organism: Rhizobium sp. AAP116 (assembly GCF_001295785.1). Classification (NCBI taxonomy): domain Bacteria; kingdom Pseudomonadati; phylum Pseudomonadota; class Alphaproteobacteria; order Hyphomicrobiales; family Rhizobiaceae; genus Rhizobium; species Rhizobium sp. AAP116. The sequence continues at coordinate 224,348 of NZ_LJIB01000011.1, read as the reverse complement.
GTGAGCGCCGCCGAGGCCAAGGTGGCCAAGGCGATTTCCGCGAAGGACAGCAATTCCCTTTCCCGCATCGGCAACGATCTCGGCAAGATCATCGAATCGGCGCTTCAAAGGCGTGAGAACGGTGGCGAAGTCTCGTCCTGCGACATGGCTGCGCATTCGCTGGCCTTTGCGGCGGTGACGTCCGCAGACGGACTGATTAGCAATGGCGAAGCACGCACGCTTCTGATGCAGGATGCGATCTTGGCTGCGTCCGACTTCCAGAAAGACATGCAGGCCTGTGACAAGCAGGCCGGCAAGGCGACGGGCAGCCACACGAGCGTTGGGAAAGCTTTGAGAGCTTTGTAAAACCATGGCAAAAGCAGATTTCTACGAGACCCTCGGGGTTGGCCGGACGGCGGACGAGAAGGAGCTGAAGGGCGCCTTCCGCAAGCTGGCCATGAAATACCACCCGGACAAGAACCCGGGTGACGATGAGGCGGAAAAGAAGTTCAAGGAACTCAACGAGGCCTATGAAACTCTGAAGGATCCGCAGAAGCGTGCGGCCTATGACCGCTTCGGCCACGCCGCCTTCGAACAGGGCGGCATGGGCGGTGGCGGCTTTGGCGGCGGCGGCGGCGGATTTGCCGGTGGCGGCTTCTCCGACATATTCGAGGACATCTTCGGCGAGATGATGGGTGGCGGCCGCGGCGGGCGTGCCCGATCGACCGGCGGTCGCGAACGTGGTGCAGACCTGCGCTACAACATGGAAATCAGTCTCGAAGAGGCCTTTACCGGCAAGACTGCGCAGATCCGGGTTCCGACCTCTATCACCTGCGATGTCTGCACGGGTTCGGGCGCCAAGCCCGGAACGCAGCCGAAGACCTGCACGACCTGTCAGGGCTCTGGTCGCGTACGTGCGGCCCAGGGCTTCTTCTCGATCGAGCGCACCTGCCCGACCTGTCACGGTCGTGGCCAGACGATCTCAGACCCCTGCGGCAAGTGCCACGGCCAGGGCCGCATCACCGAAGAGCGTTCGCTTTCGGTCAGCATTCCCTCTGGTATCGAGGACGGCACGCGCATCCGCCTGCAGGGCGAAGGCGAAGCCGGACTTCGCGGTGGCCCTTCGGGCGATCTCTACATCTTCCTGTCGGTGAAACCGCACGAGTTCTTCCAGCGTGACGGGGCGGATCTCTATTGCTCCGTGCCGATCTCGATGACGACGGCGGCACTGGGCGGAACCTTCGACGTGGTGACGCTGGATGGGACGAAGTCGCGTGTGACGGTTCCGGAGGGCACCCAGCCCGGCAGGCAGTTCCGCCTCAAGGGCAAGGGCATGCCGGTTCTGCGCTCGACGCAGGTCGGTGATCTCTACATTCAGATCCAGATCGAGACGCCGCAGAAGCTGACCAAGCGTCAGCGCGAGTTGCTGCAGGAGTTCGAACAGCTGTCGTCGAAGGAAAACAACCCGGAATCGACGGGCTTCTTTGCCCGGATGAAGGATTTCTTCGATACGCTCAGCGACTGAGCGAGCGATCGTCAGAGACAAGATTTGCAAGGGGCGGTCCGAAAGGGGGCCGCCCCTTTTGCATGAGGTCAGGCCAGGAGACGCGGCTGGCGCAAGATGAACCAGGCAAAGTGCCTGTGGATCGCCGGAGCGATACCATAGACGATCGACAGCACCATGATCGGCGCCAGAAGTGCCGTGCGAGCCCAGATCGGCCAACCTTCGGTCAAGGGCATCAGGACGTAGAGAATGGCGGTGACGAAGGGATAGATGACGAGCAGCATCAGCAGGGCAAGGCGATGCTTGGACGGTGTTGGGCGGGATGCTGTTGGGTTGGACATGGGAGGCTCCATAAGAACGGTACGTTCCGTTTATATTGAAACGGGCCGTTTCGTTCAATAGATTTTTCTGCTAGGGGAATAGCAGAGGAGTACAGACTGTGACGACAACTGCACCTGACATCACAAAGCGTACATCGATCGGTGCACAGCGGAACCCGGCCAGCGAGGACGCCATCCTGACGGCAGCGGCCGAGATCCTGCGCGAGGGCGGGTTGTCAGCCTTCTCGATCGAAGCAGTGGCACGACGGGCCAAGGCCGGAAAGCCGACGATCTATCGCTGGTGGCCTTCGAAGGCAGCGCTGCTTCTCGATGTGTACCACCGGCAGAAGGGCGAGACCTTCTATCCTGATACCGGAAACGCACGCGGCGACCTGATCGCCTTTCTCGAGACGTTGCTCGGCTTCTGGCAGAGGAGTGGCGGCGAGGTCTTCCGCTCGATCATCGCCGAGGCACAGAGCGATCCGGCGGCTCTGGAGGCGCTGCGCGACTACGCATTGACGCGCTGCCGGGCAAGCGGCGTGATCCTGGAGAGGGGCGTGGCGCGAGGTGATATCCGCGCCGGCCTCGACATCCCACTCGTCATGGAACTGTTCTCGAGCTTCTGCTGGCAGCGGCTGCTGACCGGTCGGCTCGACCCGTCACCCGATCAGATCGCGCACATCGTCGATGCCGTGCTGACCGGCTTTGCGACGACGGGTCGTGACGCTCAGTAATGCGGCGGGCGGGTGATGGCCGGGGCTTCCAGGCCCTGCTCTTCCAGTGACAGGAAGCGCTCCGTGAGCCGATCCAGCTTGGCCCGGGTCTGTTCGACCACCTTCCATTGCTCGGTCAGCTGGTCCGACAGTTCCTCGATGACCCGCGTCTGATGGGCGACGGTCTCTTCCAGACGCGTGATGCGCTCGTCCTGCGTGTCCATGATCTTCTCCATCGTCTCTCAAGCGGCCTAGATGCCGCAAGACGGACGCCCCGTCAAACGTGGCGCTGAAGGGATCGGATCAGCGCTGCTTCTTCTTGCGATACGGCATGGTCATGACGGCAGAGGCGGTCACGGCCGCGGCAAAGATCAGCGCCAGCGGCACGGCCATCATGACCGTCGGAAGCACGGGGTGGCTGGAGCGCGAGAGCGAGGTGCCAAGGCCGCCGAGGTCAAGCCAGACGATGGCAAAAGCGACCAGGAAACCGATTGCTGCACCGAGCGATGCGTTGAGGGCAAGAAAGCTGAGCATCTCCCAGTGGTCGCGTCGGGCTTCTTCGGGCGTGAGATCATCGGAATGCAGAGACATGGCCTGGCTCCAGAGCGGCGGCAATAACGTAAAACTAACGCGTCTGAAAAAGAGTTCCAGGTCGCCAAGCGCCGCACACCTCGGCAAGTTCCAGAAAGCGCGCTTGCGCCTTGCCTTCACGACACATTCGGCCTAGCTCAAGGCGACAGCGAATCCGACCGATGACCCAGAAGACACAGATCCAGCGGCTCAAACTCACAGACTTCCGCAACTATGCGCAGGCAGGCCTTGCGCTGGACGGACGGCATGTGGTGCTGGTCGGCGACAACGGGGCCGGCAAAACCAACTTCATGGAAGCGATCTCCTTCCTCTCGCCCGGGCGTGGCCTGCGCCGTGCGGTGCTCTCTGACATTCCGCGTATTGGGGCCTCCGGAAGCTTCACCGTCTTTGCCGCCATTGACGGCATGGCTGGCGAGGCCGATATCGGCACCGGCACAGAGACCACGGAGGAAGGCAACCTCGTCCGGCGTCTCCGGATCAATGGCGGCCCGGCAAAGTCGGTCGACGAACTCACCGACCACCTGCGCATCCTCTGGCTGACGCCGGCCATGGACGGGTTGTTCACCGGCTCCTCTTCCGATAGACGCCGTTTCCTCGATCGGTTGGTCCTCTCCCTCGACCCAGCGCATGGACGACGAGCCAGCGATTTCGAGCGCGCCATGCGCAGTCGCAACAAGCTGCTCTCGGAAGGGCGCTTCGATCCGACCTGGCTGTCCGGCATCGAGCAGCAGATGGCAGCGCTGGGCGTTGCCATGGCGGCCGCACGGCGCGAGATGCTGGGATTGCTCTCCGGCCTGATCGAGGCGGACAGGGAAACCTCCGCCTTTCCATCTGCCTCCCTCGCCCTGACCGGCTTTCTCGATGATCTGGCCGATCTACCGGCGTTCGAATTCGAAGAGCGCTATATCGAGATCCTCGCACAATCCCGCCATCGGGATGCGGCAGCCGGCCGGACATTGGATGGACCGCACCGGGCAGATCTCATGGTGCGACACATCGAGAAAGACATGGACGCCGAGCGCTGCTCAACGGGAGAGCAGAAGGCCCTCCTGATCGGGCTGGTGCTTGCCCATGCCCGGCTGGTGGCGACCATGACGGGCTTTGCGCCGATCCTGCTGCTCGACGAGATCGCCGCGCATCTTGACGAGGGCCGGCGAGCATCGCTCTTTGCCCGCATCGATGCACTCGGCGGCCAGGCTTTCATGACGGGCACGGACAAGGCAATGTTTTCTGCACTGGGCGACCGGGCGCAGTTCGTGACGGTGACAGACGGTGAGATCGATGCGTGAGCGCGCTTTTCATCTTCATGTTCGGGTGGCAAGGTAGCGCCCATGGACCCGCTCTCGCCCGAAGAACTCTCCCGCTATCATCGCCATATACTGCTGCCAGAAGTCGGCGGCCATGGACAGCAACTGCTGAAAGCCGCACGCGTGCTGGTGATCGGCGCTGGCGGGCTCGGCTCGCCAGTGCTGCAATATCTGGCAGCGGCCGGCGTCGGCACGCTCGGAATCGTTGATGACGACGGGGTGTCGCTCTCCAATCTCCAGCGGCAGGTGATCCACGACACGGGAACGCTTTCGGAGAAGAAGTCGGAGAGCGCGGCGCGGGCCATCGCACGGCTCAATCCGCATTGCCGCACGGTTTGCTACGAAGAGCGATTCGACGCCGCATTCGCCCGGGATCATCTCTCCCGCTTCACGCTGCTGATCGACGGCTCCGACAATTTCTCGACGCGCTATGCGGCAGCGGATGCTGCGGAACTTGCGAAGGTGCCGCTGGTAACGGGGGCCGTCGGGCGCTTCGACGGAACTGTGACAGTGTTGAAACCCTATGAGAGCGGGCCGGACGGGGTAGCGTATCCGCGCTATACCGATCTCTTCCCCGAACCGCCGCCAGAGGGTTTGATCCCAGCCTGTGCAGAAGCCGGTGTCATCGGCGCGCTAACGGGTGTCATCGGCACCCTGATGGCCATGGAGGCGATCAAGGTGATCACCGGGATCGGCGAGCCATTGGTCGGACGGCTGTTGATGTATGATGGGCTTGCGGCCCGTTTCGATACCATCCGCTACAAACGCCGGGCAGGAACATGAGCATCGTCATCCGTCAGATCGATCCGAGCTATTCGCAGTACGAGGAACTGCTGGCGCTGATCATGGCGTCCTTCGCCTATATGGACGGCGTCATCGACCCTCCCTCCTCCGCGCATCGCCTGACCATCGCCTCCCTCACGGACAAGGCTCGTGACGAAATCGCACTGATCGCAGAGATGGACGCAACCCTCGTGGGCTGCGCCTTTCTGCGTCCCGAACCGGATTTTCTCTATCTCGGCAAACTCGCGGTTGCCGCAGAGGCGCAAGGCCAGGGGATCGGCGGACGTCTGCTGGCGGAGGGCGAGGCGATCGCGCAACAGCTCGGCAAACAGGCGCTGCGGCTAGAGACCCGGATCGAACTGACCGGCAACCATGACCGGTTCGGCGCCTGGGGGTTTGTCAGAACCGCCGAGAGAAGCCATGCCGGCTATGACCGCCCGACCTATATCGAGATGCAGAAGCGACTTACCTGACGCGGCTCAGTTGCGGTTCGGCAGCACCCTGTTCGGCGGGCGGTGGCCGTCGAAATAGGTTCTGATATTGATGATGACCTTGTCGCCCATATCGATGCGGCCTTCGATCGTCGCCGAACCGGTATGCGGCAGGAGCACCACCTTGCCCTCGTTGGCGAGCTTCACCAGCTTCGGGTTGACTGCTGGCTCGTTCTCGAACACGTCGAGACCCGCACCGGCGATCTTGCCGGCACGTAATGCCTGGACCAGCGCGTCCTCGTCGATGATGTCACCACGGGCGGTGTTGACGACGTAGCTTGTCGGCTGCAGCAGGGCGAGGCGACGGGCCGAGAGCAGGTGAAAGGTTGCCGGCGTCGAAGGGCAGTTGACCGAAACGATGTCGACGCGGGCGAGCATCTGGTCGAGGCTGTCCCAATAAGTCGCTTCGAGTTCGTCTTCGGTCGCCGGACTGACCCGCTTGCGGTTGTGATAATGGATCGACAGGCCGAAGGCCTTGGCACGGCGGGCCACGGCAGTGCCGATGCGGCCCATGCCGATGATGCCGATGCGCTTGCCCCAGATTCGGCGTCCGAGCATCCAGGTGGGCGACCAGCCCTCCCATTCGCCAGGCTTGTCCATCAGCACGCGCGCGCCTTGAACGAGACGGCGCGGCACGGCGAGAATGAGCGCCATGGTCATGTCGGCCGTGTCTTCGGTCAGAACGTTCGGCGTGTTGGTGACGGTGATGCCCTTTTTCGCGGCGGCATCGATGTCGATATGATCCGTACCGTTCGAGAAGCTGGCGATGAGCTTCAGTTGCGGGCCGGCTTCGGCAATCAAGGTTGCATCGATTCGGTCGGTCACGGTCGGCACAAGCACGTCTGCCGATTTGACGGCGGCGATCAATTCTTCGCGCGTGCGAGGTTTGTCATCGACATTCAATTCCGCATCGAAGAGCTCGCGCATGCGCGTTTCCACGGCATCGGGCAGTTTCCGCGTGATATAGACCTGGGGTCTTTTCCTGTTCGTCATGGGCCGCATCGATGCCTTCTTCAGAACTCGTTAACCAAGTCGCGGGATACTTCGCTTCTCAGGAAGGCAATTTCTACCAAACCCGTCGGCGAAGACAAACAAAACTCGTCGGATGACGGCGGATTTGTCCCTGATACGCGCGACGCGTCTCGGGGTGGTCAGAAAGCCCTTCATTTCCACAGCTTAAGCCCGGAATGACCATGTTTCATAATCTGTGCCGCGTCAGCATTGCATTCAGCGTTCTTGCGCTGTCTCTCGTGGCCGGCCCGATCGCCGGTCATGCCCAATCCACGACCAAGGGTTCGAGCGGGCTGCCGCTGCCGCGGTTCGTCAGCCTGAAGGCCGAAAGGGTGAACCTGCGTATCGGTCCGAGCACCGACTACGCCGTCTCCTGGCGCTACATGAAGTCGGGACTGCCGGTCGAAATCATCCGCGAATACGAAAACTGGCGGCAGATCCGCGATGCTGACGGGACCGAGGGCTGGGTGAACCAGACCCTACTCACCGGGGAGCGCACGGCGGTTGCCGCCCCGTGGATGCGCGGCAACGGCGACGCTGTCTACGTCATGATGCGACGCGATTCCAACTCGTCCGCAGCCATCATTGCCAAGCTCGAGCCCGGCGTCGTGCTCAGGCTCAAGGAGTGCAACGGCAATTGGTGTCAGGCCGAGGCCGGCGGCGTCAACGGCTGGATCTCGCAGAATGAGATCTGGGGCGCCTACCCGGGCGAGGCCTTCAAATAAGGCCGATCGCCGAAGCGCCCTTCGCAAGCGACATCATCGGTCGGGGGCCGATCTGCTGGATGACGATGCCAGCCGCATAGCAGCCAAGATGGCCGCAATCCTCGAAGCTTCGACCATTGGTGTAGCCATAGAGGAAGCCGGAGGCGAAGAGATCGCCGGCACCTGTCGTATCGACCACCGTCTCGACCTTGGTGGCAGGGACACGGATGCGCTGCTCCCCCTTCACGATGACGGCACCCTGATCGCCCATGGTAACGGCGGCCAGCTTGCAATCCTTCGAGATCAGATCAAGCGCGTGAGCGAAATCGTCCGTTTCGTAGAGAGACAGGGCTTCCTGCTCGTTGGCGAAGACGATGTCGACCGTGCCGGAGCGCATCAGGTCAAGGAATTCGGCGCGGTAGCGACCGACGCAGAAGCTGTCGGAGAGCGTCATCGACATTTCCCGGCCCGCCTCGTGGGCAATGCGGGCGCAGTCGAGGATCGCCTGCTTGGCGCGCGGCGGATCCCAGAGATAACCCTCAAAATAGGTGACCTTGGATTTGGCGACGACGTCGGGCTCGACATCCTCGGGGCCGAACTCGACGCAGGCGCCGAGATAAGTGTTCATCGACCGCTCGCCGTCTTCGGTGACGAAGATCATGCTGCGGGCCGTCGGTGGCTGGCTGCCCAGGGGACGGGTCTGGAAATGGACGCCCTGGGCGCGGATGTCATGGGTGAAGATCTCACCGAGCTGATCCTCTGCCACCTTGCCGAAATAGGCAGCCTTGCCGCCGAAATTGGCGATACCGGCCGCCGTGTTGCCGGCGCTGCCGCCGGAGGCTTCCACAGCCGGCCCCATCATGCCGTAGAGCCGTTCGGCACGCTCGGCGTCGATCAGGTTCATTGCGCTTTTGGTAATGGCATTGTCGATCAGAAACTGGTCGTCGCAGCGAGAAATAATGTCGACGATGGCGTTGCCGATCGTCAGGACATCGAACTGGCTCATGAGGTCCGGGGCTCCGTTTGCTTGGCCTGACGGTCATAGCCGTTTTTCCGCCGATGGGAAGGGAAAAGCAGGCCGACGTCATCTGGTCGTTACATCGGGCGGGTACCAAATTCGCCGTGGATGACCATCTCCCCTGGAGTCCACCGGGACATGAACGGTTCCGTACGGGAAAGCCGACCACGGATGTACTGGCGGCAGATCCCACCCCGGTGTGACCGGGCGTCGAAGCAGGCTCCCGCCTGCTTTTGTCGTTTCTGATGGATTGGCCGGGCGCGGCAAGAAGCCTAAGAAGGGCTTTCTTGCCATGACGAGTCGATTTTCATGACCACCGTTGCCCAGGACGTCCTTCCCATCTTCATTCTCATTCTCTTTGGCTGGGCGCTCGTCCGGTTGAAGATCCTGACCGCGGAGATCGGTGACGGGTTGGGCGACTTCGTGTTCAAGGTCGCGGTGCCGCTCCTTCTGCTTCGGACGATCGCCAATGCCGACTTCCACGGCGCCTCTCCGTTTCGGCTGTGGATCGCCTACTTCTCCGGGGTTCTGATCACCTGGATCATTGGCCATCTTCTGGCAACGCGCATCTTCGGACGTGACCAAAAGGTCGGCGTGCTCGCTGGCGTTTCCGCAGCCTTTGCCAACAATGTCTTCATCGGCCTGCCGCTTGTCGAACGCACCGTCGGACCGGAAGGGATCGTCGCCATGTCGATCCTGCTCGCCGTGCACCTGCCGCTGATGATGATCGCCGGCGTTCTGGCCATGGAACGGGCAGAGCAGAGAAGCGGAGGACGCAATGCCACAGGCATTCTCGCTGTTTCCAAACAGGTGGGCGGCAATCTTGTGCGCAATCCGCTGATCATTGGCCTCGCCGGCGGGGTCCTTCTGCAGCTTGTAGGCACCCCTGTTCCGGCGCTGATCGACGGCATCGTCGCTCAGGTAGCCGGCATGGCAGCACCGGCAGCACTGATCTCGCTCGGCATGACGCTGAACAAATACGGGATGGCGGGAAACATAAAAATTGCTGGCAGCATTTCGCTGCTGAAGCTCGGCTTGATGCCAGCCGTGGTCTGGCTCGCATCCACGCTGCTTGGGCTCTCACCGCAATGGACGGCAGCACTCGTTCTGACCTCTTCCGTTCCGACGGGTATCAATGCCTGGCTGATTGCAAACCGCTTCGGTGTGGGCCAGGGACTGGCAGCCTCGGTCATTACCCTCTCGACTGCTGCCGGCGTGGCAACCGTTTCACTTTGGGCGCTGTTCCTGCTCTGACGCTGACAAAACAAACGCCCGACCACAAGGGGCCGGGCGCGTGTCTCAGTAGCGTCAATGCCAGCAGGCTATGACGATCAGGGCGTTGCAGGCTGTGCAGGAGCAGGCTCTGCCGGGGCAGCTGGCGCGGGCTCAGCTGGAGCCGCAGGCGCCGCGTCGGCCGGGGCGGCTTCCGCCGGAGCCTCTGCAGGTGCGGCAGCGGCATCTGCCGGAGCGGCGTCAGCAGGCGCAGCAGCATCTTCAGCCGGTGCAGCAGCTTCAGGCGACGGCAGCGGAACCGGGCTGTCGGCCATGGTGTGCAGATACACGATCACGTTGGCGCGTTCGTCGTCCTTCTTGAGGCCTGCGAAACCCATCGACGTGCCGGGGATATGCTGCTTCGGAGCGAGGAGGAATTCGTTCAGGTGGTCCCAGGTCCAGAGCTCGCTGCCGCCCTGCGAAAATTCCTTGATGGCAGCCGAATAGCTGAAGCCTTCATGCGAGGCGATCGGACGGTCGACAAGGCCATAGAGGTTCGGGCCAACCTTGTTGGCGCCACCCTTGTCGACGGTGTGACAGCTCGCGCACTTCTTGAACGACGCTTCGCCCGCGGCTGCATCGGCACTGGCAAGCAGGACTGCGATGGGAGTGGCGGCGACTTCCGGTGCTGCGTCAGTCGGAGCAGCCTCTTCCGCCACGATGGCGAAGCCTTCCTGCTCAGGCGCTTCAGAATGGAATATCCCTTCCGAAGCGATGGACACAGACATCAGGACGAAGACGGTGCCGAGAAAGGCACCCACGCCCATGTTGGTATAAGAGTTCATCTGCAAAGCTCCCCGTGCAGCCGGCCGATGAGCAACCGGACGATCTTGAAATCGCGCGGAACCTATGTCTTTTGCATAACACTTGCAACACGATTATGGTCCCGCGGCTGGGACTATTTGACACTTCTGTATGGTGATTTGAAGGGGTTATGGACATGAATGAAGGCAGAGCTGCCAAAACCTTGATCCTGATCCCGGCACGCATGGCGTCGACCCGTCTTCCGGACAAGCCGCTGGCCGACATCGCAGGTCTGCCGATGATCGTGCAGGTCGCAAAACGGGCTCAGGAGGCAGAGGTCGGGCGAATCATCGTCGCCGTCGACGACCAGAGGGTCTTCGACGCCGTTGAGGCCGCAGGTTTCGAAGTGGTCATGACCCGTGGGGATCACCAGTCCGGTTCCGACCGCATTTTCGAGGCGCTGACGAAGGTAGACCCCGATGGCGTGGCCGAGATCGTCATCAACGTTCAAGGCGATCTGCCGACGATCGATGCGCAGACCATCCGCGCGGCACTTGAACCACTGGAAGATCCTGCAGTCGACATCGCCACGCTCACCGTCGAAATCGAGGACGAGCAGGAGAAGACGAACCCGAACGTGGTAAAGGTAATCGGCTCGCCGCTTTCCGAGGACAGGTTGCGTGCACTCTATTTCACGCGTGCCACCGCGCCCTACGGTGCCGGCCCGCTCTACCACCATATCGGGCTCTACGCCTATCGGCGCGCCGCGCTCGAACGCTTCGTTACTCTGCGCCCGTCCACGCTCGAAAGGCGGGAATCGCTCGAACAGCTCAGGGCGCTGGAAGCGGGCATGCGGATCGATGCCCAGATCGTGAAAACCGTGCCGCTCGGCGTCGACACGCCCGCAGATCTTGAAAAAGCACGCCGCATCCTTTCCGCATCCTCCTCAAACGCAGGACACTGATCCCTTGGCACCGACGAACAAGATTTCCTTCCAGGGCGACTACGGCGCCAATTCCGACATGGCCTGCCGCGACATGTTCCCCAACATGGAGCCCCTGCCCTGCCCGACCTTCGAGGATGCCTTCGTGGCGCTGGAGACGGGAGAAGTGGATCTGGCGATGATCCCGATCGAGAACACACTCGCCGGTCGCGTCGCCGACATCCACTACCTGCTGCCGCTGTCGCGCCTGCATATCGTCGGCGAGTATTTCATGCCGATCCGCTTCCAGCTGATGGTGCTGCCGGGCGTCAAGCTGGATGAGATCCGCACTGTCCACAGCCATATCCATGCGCTCGGCCAGTGCCGCAAGATCATCCGCAGCCATGGCTGGAAGGCCGTGGTTGCCGGCGATACGGCGGGGGCTGCCAAGCTCGTTTCGGAGAAGGGCGACCGCACGATGGCAGCCCTTGCGCCGCGGCTTGCGGCACCGCTCTACGGGCTCGACATCATCGCTGAGAATGTCGAGGATTCGGAAAACAACGTCACCCGCTTCGTCGTGCTATCCCGCGACGAGGACGAGCCGAAGCGCGTGAGCGATGACGAGCACTTCATCACGACGTTCGTGTTCAACGTGCGCAACATTCCGGCAGCCCTCTACAAGGCAATGGGAGGGTTTGCGACGAACGGGGTCAACATGACCAAGCTCGAAAGCTATCAGATCGGCGGCAAGTTCATCGCCACACAGTTCTATGCCGATATCGAGGGGCACCCGGACGATACGTCGGTCAAGCGGGCATTGGAAGAACTGCGCTTCTTCTCCGAGAAGGTGCGCATCCTCGGCGTCTACAAAGCGCATGAGATGCGCGGCAAGCTCTGATCACTACGGTGGCGGCATAGAGCGTTCCGGCGAAAAGAAGCGCCGGAACGCTCTATTTTTGTTTTCGCGCAATTCCGGCCGCAGAACCGCTACGCACTTCGGCCGGAATTGCTCAGTGCCGCCACTCGTACCAATCCTCGATCAGACGACGGGCGATCGTGCCGTGGATCGGCAGGGTCCTGCCATCGGCTGAACCCTCCGACAGCATCCGGCCAATCTCGTCGCGGGTGAACCAGCGGCAGTCTTCGAGTTCGGCAGTATCGAAGGTGATGTCGAAATTCATCGCCTCGCCGTAACAGCCGATCATCAGCTGGTGCGGCATCGGCCAAGGCTGTGAGGCGTGATAGCGGACGCGGCCGACTGTGATACCGGATTCCTCGCGTGTTTCGCGGCGGACGGCGTTTTCGATCGTCTCGCCCGGCTCGACGAAACCGGCAAGCGAGGAATACATGCTTGCCGGAAAGCGCGGGCTCCGCCCCATCAGGCAGCGATCCTTCTTTTCATCGACGACCAGCATGATGGCGACCGGATCGGTGCGCGGGAAGATTTCGTGGCTGCAGGCGGTGCATTTGCGCTTGTAGCCACCGATGAGCATGTCCATCGTGCCGCCACAGCGACCGCAAAACTTGTTGTCGGCGTTCCAGCGCAGGAGGCTGAGTGCCTGGGCGACTTCGCCGAGCAGTTCGTCACCGATCAGGGCATCGCGGAAAAGCGCACGGGGGTCGGCGGGCTTGTATTGGGCGGCGAGCGCTTCCGGGGGAACATTGACGGGGACTGCAAGACGCGGCTCCCCGGAGGCCTGGTGGCCGAGCAGAATGGCGTCATCGAAGTTCGGCTGGAGATCCGCGAGCTCGTAAGGGGCAAAGAGCGGATCGAGAACCTGGCCATCATGCTTCAGTACCAGCTGAGTGCCGGAGAAGGCGAGGATGTGCATGCCCTCGACCTTGAGTGCCTGCTCAAGCGAGGTCTCGTCGCGATGTTCGCTGTCACGGTCGAGCTTGTTGCCGGAAAAGGCCGTAAGTTCGCTGGGTTCAAGATGGGGGGCACGGTTGAGGAAAATCGAGTTCTTCATTGGAATGCTTCAAGTATCCTGTGCTTCATCGCCTCGAAGGCCTTTTCCTCATAGGGGACAGACTGGCCAAAGCCCCAGATGGGGCCGGGCCAATTGGGATCATTCTCGCTGCGTGCGACGACATGGACGTGAAGCTGGCGCACGATATTGCCGATGGCGGCGATGTTGATCTTGTCGGCACCGCTCACCTTCTTCAAAGCCGTCCCCACGGTCACCTGCTCGAACGCCAGCATTGCCTGATCAAGTGGGGTCAGGTCGAAGATCTCCGAGACATCCGGGCGCTGGGGGACGAGAATCAGCCAAGGCCAGCGGCTATCCCGGGCAAGCCGCAGGTCACAAAGGCCGAGTTTCAGGATCGACTCGCTGTCTCTGCCAAGACGCTCATCCAAGGTGAATGGCTGCACGGTGTTTCTCTCCGCTTTGTTTTTTTTGATGCCAGGCAATGCTGTCTGGCGATCTTTCTTTGTCGCAGGTTCTGATCGGAAAACCGCAGGACATTTTTCCGGAACCTGCTTAGCAGTTTTTTTGGCGCTTGGCTTGCATTTGGCGACGTTATTGCCGATATGTCTCCTTGGGAGGTTGGTGGTGGACGAGCCACTCGCCAACCGGGTCAGGTCCGGAAGGAAGCAGCCCTAACGAGCGCGGCACGGGTCATCGTGCCAGCCTCCCACCTCATCTTCATTTCCGGCCTTTGTTTCCAACACGGGCCGTGCCATGCCCGGAGCCGGGCGACGGGGAAGCTGGCAACGCGATGAGCGATTTCGAGCCGACTGCAGAGGCCAAGCCCGCCCCCGGCGGCTACCGCGTTCTCGCCCGCAAATATCGCCCCAAGGATTTCACGGACCTGATGGTCGGCCAGGAGCCGATGGTGCGGACGCTGACCAATGCGTTCGAAACCGGCCGCATCGCCCAGGCCTATATGCTGACCGGCGTGCGCGGGGTGGGCAAGACGACCACGGCCCGTATTCTGGCGCGTGCACTGAATTACAAGACCGCTGAGATCGACAAGCCGACGATCGACCTTCGCATCCCCGGCGAGCATTGCCAGGCGATCATGGAAGGCCGGCATGTCGACGTGATCGAGATGGATGCGGCATCGCATACCGGTATCGACGATATCAGAGAGATCATCGAGCAGGTGCGCTACCGCCCGGTTTCGGCGCGCTACAAGGTCTACATCATCGACGAAGTGCACATGCTGTCGACGGCGGCCTTCAACGGGCTGCTGAAGACGCTCGAAGAGCCGCCGGAGCATGTGAAGTTCATTTTCGCGACGACCGAAATCCGCAAGGTCCCGATCACCGTGCTCTCCCGCTGCCAGCGCTTCGACCTGCGCCGCATCAGTGCGGGGGATCTTGTCGGGCTGTTTTCGACCATTGCGTCGAAGGAAGGCATCGAGGCGGACGAAGACGCGCTGGCGATGATTGCGCGTGCTGCAGAAGGCTCGGCACGTGACGGGCTCTCGCTGCTCGACCAGGCGATCGCCCACGGCAGCGGCGTGGTGCATGCCGATGCCGTGCGTTCCATGCTGGGTCTTGCAGACCGGGCCCGTATCGTCGACCTTTTCGACCATATCGTGCGCGGTGATGTGGCAGCAGCCCTTTCCGAATTCGGCAGCCAGTATGAGGCGGGTGCCAACCCGACCGTGGTGCTGACCGATCTTGCCGATTTCACCCATCTGGTGACCCGGCTCAAATACATTCCCTCAGCCGCACAGGATCCCTCGCTTTCCGAAGTCGAGCGCGTGCGCGGCGCCGACCTCGCAGAGAACGTGGCAGTGACGACGCTGTCGCGCATGTGGCAGATGCTGCTCAAGGGCATCCCGGAAGCGGAGGCCTCGTCGCGACCGGCAGGTGCTGCCGAGATGGTGCTGATCCGGCTTGCGCATGCCGCCCATCTGCCCTCGCCCGAAGATGCTGCGCGACGCCTGCTCGAATTGTCGAATGGTGAAGGTGGCGGAGATCGCGCGCCTTCTGCGCCGCGGCCGAATGGCGGCGGCGGTGGGGCCTCGATGGCGATGCGCGTGCAGGCCGTGGGCCAACCCTCGCAGGTTAGCGCCCCGCGCCCGGCAATGAGCCAACCGGTTGCGCATCTGCAGAGCGTGCCGGCTGGTGATGCGCTGCCGCAAGCGATGGAGCGGCGGGAAGCCAAGGCCGAGGAAGCGCCGGTCCCGGGCGTTCGCGTTGAGACACTCGACGATATCGCTGATCTCTGCACCAAGAACCGGGCGCCCGTGTTGCGGGCTCAGCTTCGTCAGTTCGTGCATCTTGTGAAGATCGAGCCGGGCCGGCTGGAGATTCGCCTCGAATCGCAATGCCCGCCTGGTATCGTCAACGAGCTGAAGATGAAGCTCAGCGAGTGGACCGGCATCACCTGGTGGGTGACGCTGTCCAACGAGGCGGGCGCGCCGACGCTGGTCGAAGTCGAAAAGACGACGCGCGAAGCGCGGCTAGTCGATGCGCGGCAGGACCCGGATGTCGCGGCGATCCTCGCACGCTTTCCCGGCGCCAAGGTGACCGACGTGCGGATCAAGGCAGCTGCGATCGAGGACGACGACATCGTGGCGGCACCGCCGGCAGCAGCCGAATCCGCCGAGGGCGACATCCTGCCGGGCGACGACATCGAATTCTAGGGCTGACGCCCTTCCCGCAGAACACGACAACAATCCAAGGAGACGGTAATGCGCGACATCATGGGCATGATGGGCAAGGTCAAGGAAATGCAGTCCAAGATGGAGAAGATGCAGGAAGAGATTGCTGCACTCGAAATCGAAGGCAAGTCTGGTGGCGGCATGGTGACCGTTGTCCTGAGCGGCAAAGGCGAGATGCGCAGCATCAAGATCGATCCGTCACTGTTCAAGGAAGACGATGTCGAGATCCTCGAAGACCTGATCGTTGCCGCCCACAAGGATGCCAAGGACAAGGGCGAAGCCCAGGCGCAGGAAAAGATGGCGGCACTGACCGCCGGCATTCCGCTGCCGCCGGGCATGAAGTTCCCGTTCTGATCAAGCAGTTCATTCTGGTCGAAAAAGGTGATCGGGTCTGTCAGCGATAGACCCGATCACCCCAAGGATTATCCCCTTCGCGTAGAAACACCAGGCTCTCACTCCAGAAGCCACCCTCATGGCGGGCGTGGAAGAGATCGAAGTGACCGATACGGTCAAAACCGAGGTCTTGTGGTGCGAGCAGCACCTTGGTCACCGCCGCGCGGCGATAGTAACGCATCGCACGAGCTATTGCCTTCGGCGTCGCGATCTCGTCATCCGACATGGCGACACTGAGGATCGGGCAGGCTGCGGTGGCGAACCGGTCGCGCATGACTTCGGCCGCCTCTCGCGACAGGCCCTGTTCCGCCCGGCCCTGCTGCAGCCCCCAGCCATAGGCGACCCCTTTCGGCAAATCCTCCAGCCAACCCAGGCGCTTGCCGGGAAAATGGCCGAGTGCAAGGGTGATGGCCGGCATCGCGACATGCCATTTCAAAAAGAGCGGCAGGCGTCGTGCTGGCAGATAGTCCCCCCAGTAGCCATACTGGCCGCCGACCGAAAGCATGGCCGAGACGCGCCCGACTGCCGGCGAATAGCCCGGCAGGAAGCCGCCGATGCTGTGGCCAACGACGAGGACGCGTCCCGTCTTGTCCTTCTGCAGCGCTTGGCGCAGCGCGGCATCGAAATCCTGCTCGCCCCATTGGCGCCAGGTGAAGGTCGATCCTTTAAGGCTTTCGGGACGGGAGAGCCCTATACCGCGATAATCATAGGTGAGGACGGAAAAGCCGTTTGCCGCGAGGTAGGCGGCATAGCGATGGTAATAGCGGGCCTGGACGCCAGTTGCCGGATTGACGATGACGGTCCCGACAGGCGCTCCGTCAGCGGATCGCCACCAATGACCGGTCAGCCGCACGCCATCGGCTGCGGTCAGCTCTGTTCTCCTCGGGTCCATCGCTCCTCCAAGCGGGCGGCATGATGGCGAGAAGCATGGGGCGGGTAAAGCCGGGCGGCTTTACGACCTTTGGCGGAGGCTCACATCTCGCCGGCGCGGATCGCGTCCCTGACCTTGTAGTGGACGGGTGCGGCGAGATAACGGGCGCGATCGGCGTCGCTCAGCCTGCGGCCGAAGGTCGCCATCATCTCGCGCATCGTCACGCGGTCGCCGCTCCAGGGAGTGAATTCGACGGCCTGGCCGGCTTCGACCATGCCACCCAGAAGGACGCGTGCATAGGCGCCCGGGCGGGCTGCGCGGGTGTAGCGCTTGACGATGGTCGGATCGCCCATCTTGGCGGCAAAGGTGGCGCAGGGGATACGGGCGGAAGTGACTTCCAGGAGCACCTCGCCGATGGCCAGCCTGTCGCCGGCCGCCAGCATGGCGCTTTCCAGGCCTTCGATCACCACGTTCTCGCCGAATGTACCATAAGGCAGATCACGCCCAAGTTCGGTCCGCCACCAGTCGAGATCGATGGAACCCTCGATATAGACGGCCTGATCGACGCCCCCATGATGCTTGCGGTTGAGGATCGCGTCGCCGACGAGCCCTTCGGCATCGACCATAACAGGCCCCTGGATGGCGAGCTTGTTGATGCCGGTCTTGTATTTCTTCCCCGGCAGGATCTCGGGTCGACCAAGGCAGACGGCGAGGATTTTCATCTGGGGCGCTCCTTCGGCGATTCCGTTTGGCGTCTATATGGGCTAGAAACGCCGCCATGGCAAAACGAGTCACCGGCCCCGAAATCGAGAAACTCATCCAGCTTCTGGCGAAAGTGCCGGGGCTTGGACCACGCTCGGCACGGCGTGCGGCGCTGCATCTGATCAAGAAGAAGGACCAGCTTCTCGGACCCTTGGGCCACGCCATGGGCGAGGCCTATGACAAGGTGAAGATCTGTTCCTGCTGCGGCAATGTCGACACGATGGATCCCTGCACCGTCTGTACCGATGTGCAGCGCGACCAATCCGTGATCATCGTCGTCGAGGATGTCTCCGACCTCTGGGCGCTGGAGCGCGCAGCCGCAATGAATGCCGCCTATCATGTGCTGGGCGGCACTTTATCGCCGCTCGACGGGATCGGGCCCGATGATCTCAACATCAAGGGGCTGATCGACCGGGTGGCCAAGGGCGGGATCCGCGAGATCATCATCGCGGTCAATGCGACCGTCGAGGGACAGACCACAGCACACTATATAACCGACCACCTGACGGGGCTCGACGTGAAGATCACAAGGCTTGCCCATGGCGTGCCCGTAGGCGGCGAACTCGACTATCTCGACGAGGGCACATTGTCGGCGGCAATCAGAGCCCGCACTGCGATCTGACGGCATTCCGGGAGGAACATCGATGGCACGACCCCGCACGCGGCTCCCATGGCTGATGGCCACCGTATCACTAATGTTGGCCGGGAGTTTCGCCGCGCCGGCTGCTGCCGCTTCGCGCAGCGCCGTCGAAGCGCAGTTCCGGCAATGGATCGCCAGCGATCTATGGCGCGCCGCCCAGGAAGGCGGGATCAGCAAACAAATCTTCGACCAGACGCTTCAGGGCGTGCAGCTCAACTGGGATCTGCCTGATCTCGTGCCGCCGGGCACGGAGCCGCCGAAGGAACGGACGCAGAGCCAGGCGGAATTCAGCTCGCCGGCCTCCTATTTCAACGAGAAGCGCTTGCAGGGACTGGCCGCGACCGGTCGGACCCTGGCAAGTCAGCATGCGGCGACACTGCGCAAGGTCGAGGCGACCTATGGCGTTCCGGGTTCTGTCATCGTTGCGATCTGGGGACGCGAGTCCGGCTATGGACGGGCGAAGCTCCCGCATTCGGCGATCGACGTGCTGGCGACCAAGGCCTTCATGTCGACGCGCAAGCCGATGTTTCAGCAGGAGCTGATTTCGGCGCTGCATATCGTCGAGAGCGGGGACGTGAGCGCCGACAGGCTGATGGGCTCCTGGGCCGGCGCGCTCGGACAGCCACAATTCATGCCGGGAAGCTACCTGAAATACGCCGTCGATTTCGACGGCGACGGCAAGCGCGACATCTGGAATTCGGTGCCGGACACATTGGCATCCATAGCCAACTATCTGGTGAAGAGCGGCTGGCAGAGGGGTCGCGACTGGGGTTACGAGATCACCATTCCCGACGGCGTTTCCTGTGCGCAGGAGGGGCCAGACAGAGCAAAGGCTGTCTCAGCCTGGACAAGCGGCGGACTGACCCGGATTTCTGGCCGGGCATTCCCTTCGTCGGAGGCGTCTCAGCCGGCGATGATGCTGGTGCCGGCCGGCACCTATGGTCCGGAATTCCTGGTGACGCCGAATTTCTACGTGCTCAAGGAATACAACAATTCCGACCTCTATGCGCTGTTCATCGGCAATCTTGCTGACCGGATCGCGAGCGGCGGCGGCGCCTTCAAGGCATCCTGGGGCGATGTCGGCAAGATGCTGCGCTCTGACGTGCTTGCCATGCAGCAGGCGCTGGTGGCGCAAGGTTACGATGTCGGCAAGGTCGATGGTCTGCCCGGCTTCAAGACGCGGCGGTCGCTCGGCGAATGGCAGGCAAAGAACGGGATGAAACCCACCTGCTATCCGAGTGCAGACCTCAAGGCCAAGCTGCGCTGATACCTGCCATCAGTGGTGATCGATATGCGACTGGTGGAAGACGTCGTCGGCCGGTGGGATTGCCTGACGCTCGATCATGCGGTGGACCTTGGGCGGCCTGTCGCCGCGATGCAGTTCGATCAGGCGGTCGGTGATCTCGGCATCGGCCTTGGTGCGGCGCTGGTTGTGACGGACATAGTCGACCCATGTCGGCACGTGATAGGTTTCCGTCCAGATGTCAGGGTTTTCCAGATCGCGCATCAGCGTCCAGTTTCGCGCGCCGTCACGCAGGCGGATGCGGCGGCGCTCGACCATGATCCTTAGGAATTCTGGAACGTCTCCGTCGGCGATCTCGAAATCGACATGAATGACGATCGGGCCGCTGCGCGGGCGGATGTCGAGCTTGAGGGCCGGCTCGTTGAAACGGTTCAGCGGATCGAGATCAAGGGTGGCGAAAGCGGGCATGGGAAGAAAGAAGCCGATGAAGACGCCGACCATCATCAAAAGGCTGGATGCCACCAGCGCATGGTCGGACCCGTAGCTTTCGGCGACGCTGCCCCAGAGCCAGCTGCCCGTTGCCATCCCGCCGAAGGTCGCGGTCTGATAGAGCGAGAGGGCCCGACCGACGACCCAACGGGGTGCCGAAAGCTGGACGACGGTGTTGAACAGCGAGAGCGCCAGAACCCAGCAGGCGCCAGCGACCATCAGCGCAATCGCCGTGATCCAGACCGAGGTGCTGATGCCCGTGACGCCGGCGGCAACGGCAAAGCCGGCGAAGGCCGCGCGGACGATGTCTTCACTCGACAGCAGTTCCCGGGCGCGCTGGTTGGCGAGTGCGCCGAAGATGGCGCCGAGGCCGAAGGCACCGAGCAGGCCACCAAAGGTGAGCGGACCGCCCAAGAGCTGGTCGCGAGCAACAATCGGCAGAAGCGAAAGAATGGCGGTCGCGGTGAGACCGAAGACGAAGCCGCGGAAGAGCACCTTGCCAAGATTGGGTGACATCGCGACGTAGCGCAGGCCGGCGCCGATTGCCGAGCCGAGCTGCTCGCGTGGCAGCGGGTTCTTCGGAATGTTCGGCTGCCAGCGGAAGAGGGCATAGGTAATGGCGAAGTAGGACAGCGTGTTGACCGCAAAGGCGGCTGCCGCACCTGCGGCGGCGACGATTGCACCGCCAATCGCCGGGCCAACGCTGCGGGTGATGTTGAAGCCCATGCTGTTGAGCGATACGGCGGCAGGCAGATCCGCCCTCGGGACGATATCGCCGACAGAGGCCTGCCAGGACGGGTTGTTGAGCGCGGTGCCGCAGCCGATGAGGAAGGTGAAGGCGAGGAGCGCCCAGGGCGTGATGAGATCAAGCAGGGCAAACAGCGTCAGAAGCGCCGAGACCACGATCATGAAGAGCTGGGCGGCGATCATGACGCGGCGTCGATCGAAGCTGTCGGCGATGGCTCCGGCGATCAGGGACAAGAGCATGATCGGGCCGGTGTTCGAGGCCTGAACCAGCGCCACCATGTTTTCGGAGGTCGAGATCGAGGCCATCATCCAGGCGGCACCAACGCCCTGGATCAGACCGCCGAGATTGGACGAGATGCTGGCAAGCCAGATCCGGCGATAGGCTTCGTTGCGCAGCGGCAGGAGCGGGGAACGGCTTTCGTGTGTGGACATGTCTTGAACTTCTCTGGCCACAACCATGTTTGGAAACAGCTGCGGCGGGTCAAACCTTGCCTTGCGCAACGCATGGATGGCAAGTTTGTTTTCACGCTTCGGCTAAAAGCTTGCAAAAGCCGGGGCGGTCGGCTATATGAGCTTCAAATTCTTGATCGACAGATGAAGGGTGGGCCCGAAAGGACCCGCTCTTTTTTATTGGCGATCACAGCCAATCGGGAGTAAAACGATTGTCCGAAGATATGCCGAAGCCGGAACTCGGCGAAGCACGGATCATCATCGAGACGGGCCTTGACCGTCGTATCGCAGAGATTATCGAGCCCGTGCTCGTCGCGATGGATTTCAAGCTGGTTCGCGTGCGTATGATGAACCAGAACGGAATGACACTGCAGATCATGGCAGAACGCACCGACGGCACGATGACCGTCGAAGATTGCGAAGCCGTATCGATGGCAGTTTCCCCGGTTCTCGACGTCGAGGATCCGGTCGACAAGGCGTATCATCTGGAAGTGTCGTCGCCGGGCATCGACCGCCCGATGGTTCGCAAGTCGGATTTCAGCCGCTGGCAGGGCCATATCGTGAAGTGCGAGACGTCGATCCTGGTCGACAACCGCAAGCGCTTCCGCGGCAAGATTGCCGACGTGAACCAGGACGGCTTTACCCTGGAACGCGATCAGGTGGCCTATGGCGAAGAGCCGAAGGTGGTTATCCCCTTCAATACCCTCGCTGAAGCCAAACTCATTCTGACGGACGATCTGATCCGTGACGCGCTCCGAGCCGATAAGCTCGCCAAGGCGCAGGCCGCGAACCAGAACGACGAAGACGACAGCGAAGAATAACGTTTGACCTATAGCCCGAGGCCGATGCCCGGGCGTGAAGACGGAGACCTAAGACAATGGCAGTCAGTGCTAACAGGCTCGAGCTCTTGCAGATCGCAGATGCCGTCGCCCGTGAAAAGGTGATCGACCGCGAAATCGTGCTCGCCGCCATGGCCGACGCGATTCAGAAGGCTGCCCGGTCGCGCTACGGCAGCGAAACCAACATCCGCGCCGACATCAACTCCAAGACCGGCGAGATCCGTCTGCAGCGCCTTCTGGAAGTGGTCGAGAAGGTCGAGGACTACGCGACCCAGATCGCACTTGAGCTGGCCCGTGACCGCAATGTCGATGCCAAGCTCGGCGACTTCATCGCCGATCCGCTGCCGCCGATGGACTTCGGTCGTATCGCCGCCCAGTCGGCCAAGCAGGTCATCGTGCAGAAGGTTCGCGAAGCCGAGCGTGACCGCCAGTTCGACGAGTTCAAGGATCGCGTCGGCGAAATCGTCAACGGCACCGTCAAGCGCGTCGAATACGGCAACGTAATCGTCGATCTCGGCCGTGGCGAAGGCATCATCCGTCGTGACGAGATGATCCCGCGCGAAGCTTTCCGCTACGGCGACCGCGTCCGCGCCTATGTTTACGATGTTCGCCGCGAGCAGCGTGGCCCGCAGATTTTCCTGTCGCGTACCCATCCGCAGTTCATGGTGAAGCTGTTCACCATGGAAGTTCCTGAGATCTACGACGGCATCATCCAGATCAAGTCGGTTGCCCGTGACCCGGGCTCGCGCGCCAAGATCGCCGTGATTTCGAACGATAGCTCGATCGATCCGGTCGGCGCCTGCGTCGGTATGCGCGGTTCGCGCGTTCAGGCCGTTGTCGGCGAACTGCAGGGTGAAAAGATCGACATCATTCCGTGGAGCCAGGATCCTGCCTCCTTCATCGTCAACGCCTTGCAGCCGGCTGAAGTCGCCAAGGTCGTTCTCGACGAAGATGCAGAGCGCATCGAAGTCGTGGTTCCGGACGAGCAGCTGTCGCTGGCCATCGGCCGTCGCGGTCAGAACGTTCGTCTGGCATCGCAGCTGACCGGCTGGGATATCGACATCATGACGGAAGCGGAAGAATCCGAGCGTCGTCAGAAGGAATTCAACGAGCGTACGAACCTGTTCATGGATGCGCTCGACGTCGATGAAATGGTCGGCCAGGTTCTGGCGTCGGAAGGTTTTGCTGCGGTTGAAGAAGTTGCCTATGTCGAGCTCGACGAAATTGCGTCAATCGATGGCTTCGACGAAGACACCGCGCAGGAAATCCAGACCCGCGCCCGTGAGTACCTAGAGAAGATCGAGGCAGAGATGGATGCGAAGCGCCGCGAACTCGGCGTTGCGGACGAACTGCGCCAGATCGACGGCATGACCTCGCAGATGATGGTCGCGCTCGGCGAAGACGGCATCAAGACGGTCGAGGACTTCGCCGGCTGCGCTGCCGACGACCTGGTCGGCTGGAGCGAACGCAAGGACGGCGAGACCAAGAAGTTCGAGGGCCTGTTCTCGAAATTCGACATCTCGCGCGCCGAAGCTGAAGCCATGATCGTGCAGGCCCGCCTCGCAGCCGGCTGGATCACCGAGGAAGACCTCGCGGCCGAAGTCGAAGCTGAAGGCGTACTCGAAGGCGAAGAAGCCGAGCAGGCAACGTGATGGGCGCGCAGACGCCCGACGCGACAGAGGCCGAAGACGACTTCGACCTCTCCGACGTGAACGGACGCATGTGCATCGTCACCCGCGAAAGCGGATCGCCCGAGACGCTTCTGCGTTTCGTGGCGGCACCCGACGGGACCGTGGTCCCTGATCTGAAGCGGGCGCTTCCGGGCCGGGGCTGCTCGGTCAGCCCCAGCCGCGAGGCCGTCGACAAGGCCGTGGCGAAGAAGCTCTTCGCCCGGGCACTGAAACGGGATGTGAAGGCGGATCCGGAACTCGGGTCCGTGGTCGAGCGGCTTCTGGTCACGCAGCTGATCGGGATGATGAATATGGCCCGCAAAGCCGGCCAGTTCATCACCGGGGCGGCGAAGGTCGAGGCGGCGGTGCGCAGCGGAGAAGCCATCGCGGTCTTCCATTCGCAGGATGCCGCGCCAGATGGCGTGAGAAAGATCGACCAGGCCCGAAAGGCCTGGCACCTCGGAACAGGGGCAGAGGCGGAAGTTCCCGCCTTTCACCTGCTCACCGGGGCGGAATTGGACGAGCAGATGGGCCAGAATGCGTTTATCCATGCTTGCGTGCTTGCAGGGCAGGCAGGTGAAGGTGTAGTGAAGCGCGCAACTCTGCTCGAAACCTACCGCGGCACGCCGCGGGTATCGGGCGCTGGCCCGAAATCACAATGACGCGGTCACCGGCACAGGTCGGCCTCCGTGGTTTAGGACAGTATGTGAACGGCGAGGCCTGATGCTCGGCATCCGGCCCCGCTCGAAGGAACGGGAACGGAATGACCGACAACAAAGACGACAAGACTATCGGCGTGAAGAAGACTCTCACCCTGAAACCATCGGGGATGAGCCAGGGTACCGTGCGCCAGGACATGGGGCGCGGCCGTACGAAGTCGGTCGTCGTCGAAACGGTGAAGCGCCGGACGACCAGGCCGCTCGACGAAAAGCCACCGATTACGCCGATCACCCCTGTTCGTGCGGAACCGGCCGCGGCAGCTCCGACGCCGGCGCCGACACAGGCACCTTCGCCGGTTGCGGCACCCGTTGCAGCTGCGCGCCCGGCACCGGCACCGGCACAGCAGCATCGCCCGCAGCAGCCGCAGCGCCCCCAACAGCCGCAACGCCAGCAGCCCTCGCAGCCGCAGCGCCAACCGGAACGTCCGCGTGGTGCCGTTCTGCACGACCTGTCGGCCGGCGAGATGGAAGCGCGTCGCCGCGCCCTTGCCGAAGCCCAGATTCGTGAAGTTGAGGAAGCCAAGCAGCGCGTGATCGACGAGGCTCGCCGCAAGGCCGAAGCCGAGGAAGCCGCACGCCTGGCCGCCGAAGAGGCAGCACGCCGCGCCGCCGAGCCGCAGCCCGAGACACAGCCGGAAGCTGAAGTTGCCGCTGAGCCCGCTGTGGCGCCGGTGGCTGATGCGCCCGTCGTCGTGAACCGTACGGCCATTCCGGCACCCGGCGCACCTGGGTTCGTGCGTGGACGCAAGACCAATGACGAAGACGAGGGCCGTGCATCCCCGCGGACGATCCCCGGTCGGGGCAAGGTCGCCATGCCCGTGGCCCCCAAGGTCCCTGCCCGTCCGAAGGTCGAAGAGGACCGTCGTCGTGGCAAGCTGACCGTCACCACGGCCAATGTCGAGGATGACGGCACCGCCCGTGGCCGCTCGCTCTCTGCCATGCGCCGCCGTCAGGAGAAGTTCCGCCGCAGCCAGATGCAGGAGACCCGTGAAAAGGTCATGCGCGAGGTTATTCTGCCTGAGACCATCACCATTCAGGAACTGTCGCAGCGCATGTCCGAGCGCGCCGTCGACGTAATCAAGTACCTGATGAAGGAAGGTCAGATGATGAAGCCGGGCGACATCATCGATGCCGACCTTGCAGAACTCATCGCCACCGAATTCGGTCACACCGTGAAGCGCGTATCGGAATCCGACGTTGAAGAAGGCATCTTCAACGTCAAGGACGACGAAGGCGAGCTGGTATCGCGTCCGCCCGTGGTCACGATCATGGGTCACGTCGACCACGGCAAGACCTCGCTGCTCGACGCCATCCGCAAGACCTCGGTCGTATCGGGCGAAGCCGGTGGCATTACCCAGCATATCGGTGCTTACCAGGTCGAGCAGAACGGCCAGAAGATCACCTTCATCGACACCCCCGGCCACGCAGCGTTTACCGCAATGCGTGCCCGTGGCGCCCAGGCGACCGACATTGCGATCCTCGTGGTTGCAGCAGACGATAGCGTGATGCCGCAGACGATCGAATCCATCAGCCATGCGAAGGCTGCCGGCGTTCCGATCATCGTGGCGATCAACAAGATCGACAAGCATGAGGCTAACCCGGACAAGGTTCGCCAGCAGCTTCTTCAGCACGAAGTCTTCGTTGAATCGATGGGCGGTGAAGTGCTCGACGTCGAAGTCTCGGCGAAGAACAAGCTGAACCTCGACAAGCTGCTCGAAGCCGTGCTTCTGCAGGCCGAAATCCTCGACCTGAAGGCCGACCCGACGCGAACTGCCGAAGGTACCGTTATCGAAGCACAACTCGACCGCGGTCGTGGTGCCGTTGCGACGGTTCTCGTCCAGAAGGGCACCTTGAAGCCCGGCCAGATCATCGTTGCCGGCGACCAGTGGGGCCGCGTTCGCGCCCTCGTCAACGACAAGGGTGAGCACGTCAAGGAAGCGGGTCCTGCCATGCCGGTCGAGATCCTCGGCCTGTCGGGCACGCCTGCTGCCGGTGACAAGTTTGCCGTCGTCGAAAACGAGAGCCGCGCTCGCGAGATCTCCGAGTATCGTCAGCGTCTGGCCCGCGACAAGGCTGTCGCCCGCCAGTCGGGTCAGCGCGGTTCGCTGGAACAGATGATGAGCCAGCTGCAGAACACCGGCTTCAAGGAGTTCCCGCTGGTCATCAAGGGCGATGTTCAGGGCTCTGTGGAAGCGATCGTCGCGGCACTCGACAAGCTTGGCACCGACGAAGTGCGTGCCCGTATCGTCCATTCGGGCGCCGGCGCCATCACGGAATCGGATATCTCGCTCGCCGAGGCATCCAATGCCGCGATCATCGGCTTCAACGTCCGTGCGAACGCCCAGGCTCGTACCGCTTCCGAGCGTGCCGGCATCGAGATCCGCTACTACAACATCATCTACGATCTGGTGGATGACGTGAAGGCAGCGATGTCGGGCCTGCTCTCTCCGGAGCGTCGCGAAACCTTCCTCGGCAATGCCGAGATCCTGGAGGTGTTCAACATCACCAAGACCGGCAAGGTCGCAGGTTGCCGTGTTATCGAGGGCAAGGTCGAACGTGGTGCGGGCGTTCGCCTGCTGCGCGACAATGTCGTCATCCACGAAGGCAAGCTCAAGACGCTCAAGCGCTTCAAGGACGAAGTGTCCGACGTGCCGATGGGTCAGGAATGCGGTATGGCCTTCGAGAACTACGAAGACATCCGCGCCGGCGACACGATCGAGTGCTTCCGCGTCGAACACATCACGCGTACGCTCTGATCTCAGGCGTTTCGAACAACGATCCTTTCGGGCGCCGGATATTCCGGCGCTCGCTGTTTATGGGATCGTGACATCCGGCATTGGCCGGATGAACCACAATTACGGCATGACGCAGCAGGCAAGCGCGCCCGATGTCATGCGAAAGGCTTTGAACCATGACAAAACCAACCTCTTCTGCACCTTCGCAGCGCATGCTGCGCGTCGGCGAGCAGGTGCGTGCCGCCATCACCCAGGTCCTGCAGCGCGGCGAAGTCCGCGACGAGGTGATCGAAAAAACCGTCATCTCCATCTCCGAAGTCCGCATGTCGCCGGACCTCAAGATGGCCACCGCTTATGTCACGCCGCTCGGCGTCAAGGACCATGATACGGTCATTGCGGCCCTCAACAAGCACGCCAAATACATTCGCGGCCGGCTGGGCAACCAGCTCCGGCAGCTGAAATACATGCCGGAAGTCCGTTTCCGCGACGACACCAGCTTCGACAACTACCAGAAGATCGATGCCCTGCTGCGTTCGCCGGAGGTCCAGCGCGACCTCGGCTCCGACGAAGATCAAGACTGAGAAAAGACCTAGATGTCCAAACCCCGCAAGCCCAAGGGCCGCCCGATTTCGGGCTGGCTCATTCTCGACAAGCCGGTGGATTTCGGCTCGACCGAGGCCGTCGGCAAGATCAAGTGGCTGTTCAACGCCCAGAAGGCCGGTCATGCCGGCACGCTCGATCCGCTCGCATCAGGCATGCTGCCGATTGCACTCGGCGATGCGACGAAGACCGTCCCTTACGTCATGGACGGCCGCAAGATCTACGAATTCACGGTGACCTGGGGCGAGGAGCGCTCGACGGACG
The DNA here is from genome assembly GCF_001295785.1 of Rhizobium sp. AAP116. NCBI lineage: Bacteria > Pseudomonadati > Pseudomonadota > Alphaproteobacteria > Hyphomicrobiales > Rhizobiaceae > Rhizobium > Rhizobium sp. AAP116. The sequence goes on along the minus strand of NZ_LJIB01000011.1, from coordinate 195,947 downwards.
ATCTCGAGGGCGAGGTGACGCAGAGCTCCGACAAGCGCCCTGCAAAGAGCGACATCGAGGCGTTGCTGCCCAACTACACCGGCACCATCAGCCAGATCCCGCCGCAGTTCTCGGCGATCAAGATTGCCGGCGAGCGGGCCTATGATCTCGCCCGCGATGGCGAGACAGTCGAGATCCCCTCTCGCGAGGTCGAGGTTCACCGCCTGACGCTGCTGAACTGCGAAGGCGACAAGGCACATTTCGAGGTTGAATGCGGCAAAGGCACTTACGTGCGCTCGCTGGCCCGCGACTTTGGTCGCGATCTCGGCTGCTACGGCCATATCTCCTCGCTCCGCCGCACCTTCGTGGCCCCGTTTGCCGAGGAGATGATGGTGCCGCTCGCGGAGCTCGTGGCGCTCGAAGCCATCGAGGACCGGGATGAGCGGCTGGCAGCTCTCGATGCATTCCTCGGCGATACGGCAGAAGCGCTTTCCGCCCTGCCGCAGCTCAGGATCACCGATGACCAGGCGCATCGGCTGCGCATGGGCAACCCGATCATCCTGCGCGGCCGCGATGCACCCGTTGCAGAGCCTGAGGCCGTGGCGCTTGCCGGCGGCAAGTTGATCGCCATCGGCGAGATCGCGGGCGGCGAGTTTCACCCGCGGCGCGTCTTCGCCTGACGCCTTCCCGCCGCCTGCTCTTTCCTTTCTTGAGGGAATGGAGTATAGGCGGCGGCAGCTGGCCCTTCGGGTGCCTGCATTCACGGCCAATGCTGGACGACATCCCGGCGTTTGGCGACCTGTTTCTCCTTATTCTAGAAAGGATTCACGATGTCGATCACTGCAGAGCGCAAGGCCGCCCTCATCAAGGAATACGCAATCAAGGAAGGCGACACCGGTTCTCCGGAAGTTCAGGTCGCAATCCTGACCGAGCGTATCACCAACCTGACGGAACACTTCAAGGGTCACAAGAAGGACAACCACTCGCGTCGTGGCCTTCTGACCATGGTTTCGACCCGCCGTTCGCTTCTCGACTATGTCAAGAAGCAGGATGAGGCTCGCTACACGACCCTGATCACGCGCCTCGGCATCCGCCGCTAACGACTTCCCGGCGGACCTTCTTCACGAAGGTCCGCCGGTTGCCTTTCCGGGTCAGGCTACAAGACCCGCGACTGGTTCCGCGCGAAGACCGCCCGGAACGAACGACAGGCCGGATGGGCCGGATCTGTCGACGACAACCGATGACCTGTCATGGGGCAGGATTGTTGGATGCTTCCGCACCCTGTCGGGTGCTCGAACCGGCCAATGCCGAAACCGAAGCCTCCCACTGTCTTGCCCGTGATTGCGTCAGCACATTGCAGACCAACCGCCCCCTGCCCATTCGGCAGGACGAAGGTCCGCATATGAAGGACAAGATATGTTTGATGTTCACAGCGTTGAGATCGAGTGGGCAGGCCGCCCGCTGAAGCTTGAGACCGGCAAGATCGCCCGCCAGGCTGACGGTGCCGTTCTCGCCACCTATGGCGAAACCGTCGTTCTCGCCACCGTCGTTTCGGCCAAGTCGCCGAAGCCGGGCCAGGATTTCTTCCCGCTCACCGTCAATTACCAGGAAAAGACCTACGCCGCCGGCAAGATCCCGGGTGGCTACTTCAAGCGCGAAGGTCGTCCGTCGGAAAAGGAAACGCTGGTTTCCCGCCTGATCGACCGTCCGATCCGCCCGCTCTTCCCGGAAGGCTACAAGAACGACACCCAGGTCGTCGTCACCGTCGTCCAGCATGACCTCGAAAACGATCCGGACGTATTGTCGATGGTTGCCGCTTCGGCAGCACTCACCCTCTCCGGCGTGCCCTTCATGGGCCCGGTCGGCGGCGCTCGCGTCGGCTACATCAACGGCGAATACGTCCTGAACCCGCATCTCGACGAGATGGACGAGTCGGTTCTGGATCTGGTCGTCGCCGGCACCCAGGACGCCGTCCTGATGGTCGAGTCGGAAGCCAAGGAACTCAACGAAGACATCATGCTCGGCGCCGTCATGTTCGGCCACAAGGGCTTCCAGCCGGTCATCGACGCGATCATCAAGCTCGCTGAAGTGGCTGCCAAGGAGCCGCGCGAGTTCGAACCGGAAGATCATTCCGCTCTCGAAGCCGAAATGCTCTCGATCGCCGAAACCGAACTGCGCGCTGCCTACAAGATCACCCAGAAGGCTGATCGTTACGCCGCCGTCGACGCCGTCAAGGCCAAGGTGAAGGCACACTTCTTCCCGGAAGGCGAAGAGCCGAAGTACACCAATGAAGTCATCGGTGCCGTCTTCAAGCACCTGCAGGCGAAGATCGTTCGCTGGAACATCCTCGACACGAAGAGCCGCATCGACGGCCGTGACCTGTCGACCGTTCGTGCGATCGTGTCGGAAGTCGGTATCCTGCCGCGCACGCATGGTTCGGCCCTCTTCACCCGCGGCGAGACGCAGGCAATCGTTGTTGCCACGCTCGGCACCGGCGAAGACGAACAGTATGTCGACTCGCTCACCGGCATGTACAAGGAACGCTTCCTTCTGCATTACAACTTCCCGCCCTACTCCGTCGGTGAAACCGGCCGCATGGGTTCGCCGGGTCGTCGCGAAATCGGTCACGGCAAGCTCGCATGGCGCGCTATCCGCCCGATGCTGCCGTCGGCTGAGCAGTTCCCCTACACGCTGCGCGTCGTCTCCGAGATCACCGAGTCGAACGGCTCGTCCTCGATGGCAACCGTCTGCGGCACCTCGCTCGCACTGATGGACGCTGGCGTTCCGCTGGCCAAGCCGGTTGCCGGTATCGCCATGGGTCTGATCCTCGAAGGCGAGCGCTTTGCGGTTCTCTCCGACATCCTCGGTGACGAAGACCATCTCGGCGACATGGACTTCAAGGTAGCGGGTACTGCCGACGGCATCACCTCGCTGCAGATGGACATCAAGATCGCCGGCATCACCGAAGAGATCATGAAGGTTGCACTCGGCCAGGCTCAGGGTGGCCGCAAGCACATCCTCAACGAAATGGCGAACGCCCTTTCGGAAAGCCGTGGCCAGCTCGGCGAATTCGCACCGCGCATCGAAGTGATGAACATCCCGGTCGACAAGATCCGTGAAGTCATCGGTTCGGGCGGCAAGGTCATCCGCGAAATCGTCGAAAAGACGGGTGCCAAGATCAACATCGAAGACGACGGCACCGTGAAGATCGCCTCTGCTTCGGGTAAGGAAATCGAAGCGGCCCGCAAGTGGATCCATTCGATCGTGGCCGAGCCGGAAGTCGGCGTGGTCTACGAAGGCACTGTTGTGAAGACCGCCGACTTCGGCGCCTTCGTCAACTTCTTCGGTTCGCGTGACGGCCTCGTGCACATCTCGCAGCTGGCTTCCGAGCGTGTCGCGAAGACCTCTGACGTCGTCAAGGAAGGCGACAAGGTTTGGGTCAAGCTCATGGGCTTCGACGAGCGCGGCAAGGTCCGCCTGTCGATGAAGGTCGTCGATCAGGCAACCGGCCAGGAAATCGCTGCCGAGAAGAAGAAGGAAGACGGCGAAGCAGCTGAGTAAGCTGACGTCGTTCCCGATCCGAGGCGCGGGAGAATTTCCCGCGCCTTTTTTGTTCGCCGAGAAAGAAGACCGAGCCATGAGCCGCGAAACGCTGAAGACCCTGTTCCACCCCTTCGTCACCGAAACCGTCGCTCTTCCCGAAGCTGGAAGTCGCTACCTGTTTCTCGGCGCTGAAGCGGGATTTGCCAAGCCCGAGGGCTTTGCCGCCGAACTGACCGTGGTTCAGGATTTCCGCCCGGAATTCCGGCGCCTCGAAGCCAGCCATCTCCAGCCCGTCCCGATCGTCGATGGCGAGGGCTACGACGGTGCCCTCATCCTCTGCGGCAAGCACAAGGGCGTCAACGAGGACCGCGTTGCCGAAGCGCTGCGGCGGGTGAAAGCCGGCGGGATGATCCTGGTTGCAGGCGCCAAGGAAGACGGCATTCTGCCGCTGCGCAAGCAGCTGGACCGGCTCGGCCTCGCACCGGAATCCATGCCGAAATACCACGGCGTCGTCGTCTGGTTCAGCACGCCCGAGGATTCCTCGGCAATCGTTTCGACGCTTTCCGCCAAGCCGGTCACGGTGGATGGACGTTTCGAGACGCGCTCCGGTCTCTTCTCCCATGCACATGCCGACGAAGGCTCCGAACTGCTCGCGAGCCGCCTGCCGACGGCCTTCGACGGCAATGCGGCCGATTTCGGCGCTGGCTGGGGATATCTCTCGGTCATGCTGGCTGACGCTTCGCCCCGTACCAATCGCATCGATCTTTTCGAAGCGAGCCACGAGGCACTCGAGCATGCCAAGCGCAATCTGGCGCGCAACTGCCCTGATCTGACGACACGGTTTTTCTGGCAGGATCTCGGCAACGAGCCGCCGAAGGAAAAATACGACCTCGTCATCATGAACCCGCCCTTCCATGAGGGTCATGCCGCCGAGCCGTCTATCGGCGCTGCGATGATAAAAGCCGCAGCGGATTCGCTGCGCGGCGGCGGCGATCTTCTGATGGTGGCGAACCGGGGCCTGCCCTATGAGCCTGTCCTGGCTCAGCATTTCAAGCAGCATGGCGAAGTCTGCCGAAATGCTCGCTTTAAGGTCCTCTGGGCAAAGCGCTGATGCCAAAGCGATCGTGATCGGGAGCGGGCGGCCTTAGACTACGCGCCCCTCGACTCCGGATCGCACCTACCTTAGCATCTGGCGCCATAAGCTTCACTTCTGGCGCCAGCGGTCTCATGCCTTCTCGGAATCTCACCGATGAATTGACCACCGTGGCCGGCCTCGCCTCAGCGGTGGTCGAGCATGCCCAGTCCTATGGCATCGACATAAAGCCCATTTGCAAGGCGCTGGAGATCGATCCGGAGATTTTCCAGAGCCTGACTGCGCGCATCAGCCTCGACCGCCTGTGCAGGCTCCTGGAGACCTGCGCGCTCCTGTCCGACGATGAGGCATTCGCGCTTACAAGCATCACGCGATATGAGGCAGGCTCGACCGGTCCGTTCGGATATGGATTGATGGCCGCGCCGACAGGGCTGGATTTCGTCCAGTTTCTCGACGACCACATCCAGTATGCCACCCAGACCAGCTATTCCAAGCTTACGCTTGGCGACCGAGGCGCGTATATGGCCTGGACCTTCGCTCCCATCATCGTAAAGCGCGACCAGTATGTCGATATGTCGGTCGGGCTGGTGATGCAACGAGCCCAGGCGTTTGCCACCAGCGACAGTATCGAGGTACAACTGGAAAGACCGGCTCCCCGCAATCACAAGCCCTTTCGACAATTGCTGTCGCGACGCGTCAGTTTCGGGGCGCGCGTGAACTGCGTGCATTTCCCGCCAAGCTTCCTTCAAGCCCAGAATCCCACGGGCGACCGCAGGCTTTTTGAACTGATGGATCTGCAGTGTCGGAGCCTGAGGCCACCGACGCCGGAGAAAAGCGCTGATTTCCTCGACCAGGTCCGTCGCTACCTGCTGCTGCACGTGTCGGATGACGATTATCCGCTCGCCGAGATCGCACCCTATTTCGGCTTGTCGGAGAGAACGTTCCAGCGCCGTCTGGCGGGTCACGGGACGAGCCTCAACGAGCTGCGGGATCAGATCCGCAAGGAAGTCAGCTTCAATCTGCTGACCGAAAGTGAACTGCCAATTTCGGAAATCTGCTACCGGCTCGGCTATTCCGCGCCGAGCGCTTTCACGCGCTCGGTCACGCGATGGTTCGGCACCACACCAACGGAAGTGCGGGAGCGGAAGTCGGCATGAGAGCTTCAGAAACTTGACAAGTGCAGAGTGATCCGGCGTAATCAGGCTATCAAAGCGCTTGGAGCGCTAAATTTCTCTTCTTTTAGCGTGTTCGGATAAGTGGTTGGCGTGCGATGTCAACGACGCAGGTCCGGCAGAATGCTATGAGCGCCGCCTGACGACCTGATGGATATCAAGTCGACCTTTCTCCAGTGCGGCAACAAAAATCATGAAAACCGATACCAAACGGGCGATCGGAAGATCGCCTGCTGTTTCGATCCTTTCGGATCGGGAAATCCTCTGCCTGCAGCTCGTTGCCGAAGGCATGCGGTCGGACGAGGCGGCGAATGCGCTCGTGCTGTCACGGGAAGAGGTGAACCAGGCTCTGGTCAGCGCTCAAGATAAGCTTGAAGCGAGCAATCTGATGCATGCGGTGAGCCTCGCCATGCTGATCGGCGTCATTGACCATACCGATCCTCATCAACCGAAGTAAGCCGTACTCCCACGGCTGGCGGACCACTTCGGATGAACGCCTGGCGCGGCAACGCGCCAGGCTTTTTTTATTCTGAGGTCTCGACGATCAGCCTTGATGGCGCTGGAAGACCAGCGTGGCGTTGGTACCGCCGAAGCCGAAGGAATTCGACAGCACGGTATCGATCTTTGCGTTGTCGATGCGCTTGCGAACAACCGGCACACCTTCGAACTCGGGATCGAGTTCGGTGATGTGCGCGCTTTCGCCGATGAAGCCGGCCTGCATCATCAGGAGACCATAGATCGATTCCTGCACGCCGGCAGCACCGAGTGAGTGACCGGTCAGCGACTTGGTCGACTGGATATGCGGGATCTTGTCGCCGAAGACTTCGCGGATTGCGCCGATTTCCTTGCTATCACCCACCGGCGTCGAAGTGCCATGGGTGTTGATGTAATCGACATCGCCCTTCACGGTGGACAGGGCCTGGCGCATGCAGCGGATCGCGCCTTCGCCCGAGGGAGCGACCATGTCGTAGCCGTCGGAGGTGGCACCATAGCCGACGACCTCGGCATAGATCTTGGCGCCGCGGGCCTTGGCATGCTCGAGCTCTTCGAGGACCAGAACGCCAGCGCCGCCGGCGATGACGAAGCCGTCACGAGAGACGTCATAGGCACGAGACGCGGTCGAAGGTGTGTCGTTGTACTTCGACGACATGGCGCCCATAGCATCGAACAGGCTGGACATCGTCCAGTCGAGATCTTCGTGGCCGCCAGCAAAGACCATGTCCTGCTTGCCCCACTGGATCATCTCATAGGCGTTGCCGATGCAGTGCGCCGAGGTCGAGCAGGCGGACGAGATCGAGTAGTTGACGCCGTGCAGCTTGAACCAGGTGGCAAGCGTGGCGGATGCCGTCGACGACATCGCCTTCGGAACGGCAAAGGGGCCGATGCGTTTCGGGCTGTTGTTCTGGCGGACGATATCGGCAGCTTCGACGATCTGCTTGGTCGACGGACCACCGGAGCCCATGATGATGCCGACGCGCTCATTCTGCTGATAATCGGCCTCTTCGAGACCGGCATCGGCGATCGCCTGCTTCATGGCAACATGGTTCCAGGCGCCGCCCTGGGACAGGAAACGCATGGCACGACGGTCAACCAGATCGGTCGGGTCCAGACCGGGCTTACCCCAGACCTGGCACTTGAAGCCGTGTTCGGCGAAATCGGGAGAAAAGGTGATGCCCGACTTGGCGTCGCGCAGCGATGCCGTGACTTCGGCGGCATCGGCACCGATGGAGGACACGATGCCAAGACCTGTTACTACAACCCGTCTCATCTCTCAGACCTTCTTTATAAACTTCAGGTGCGGACCGGGCCGGTTCAGGCCGCCTTGTCCTTCGACAGACCGACGCGCAGGTCGGATGCCTGGTAGATAGTTTCGCCATCGGCCTTTAACCAGCCATCGGCCGTGCCGAGCACCAGGCGACCGCGCATGACGCGCTTGAAGTCGATGCCGTATTCGAGAAGTTTCGTCTCGGGGCGCACCATGCCCTTGAACTTCACTTCGCCCGTTGACAGCGCCATGCCGCGGCCGGGTTCTCCCAGCCAGCCGAGGAAGAAGCCGGTCAGCTGCCACATGCCGTCGAGGCCAAGGCAGCCCGGCATGATGGGGTTGCCCTGGAAATGGCAGGGGAAATACCAATCATCGGGACGGACATCGTATTCGGCACGAATATAGCCCTTGTCGAAGGCACCGCCGGTTTCGGAAATGTCTGTGATCCGGTGCACCATCAGCATGGGCGGCAGGGGGAGCTGCGCGTTGCCCTCGCCGAAGAGTTCACCGCGGCCGCAGGCGAGGATTTCGTCGTAGTTATAGCTGGACTGTCTCGTAACCATTGTTCTTCTTCTTCCCCCCTCTGCTTCAGATATCCGGGACCCATTAGAGCAAGACGGTGGCAAATTGAAGCCCCGCAGCCGCTCCGCCTGTTTCCTAGAGGCCTTGCCGGCCTCATCCTCATATCATCGTCGCATACAGTAAGGAAAAGGGCATCACCAGACCCGAAACATCAAAAACCGCCCGACAGCAGGCGTCACAAGGCTTCTCGTTACCGTATCTATTGAAAGAGCCTGATTTTGCAGCTATATCCACACGTGTGGAAGCTCATGCATGCCACGCAACGACTGGAGTGCGTCTTTGACGATGGCAACCTGCCAAACGGGTATCGAATTGAAACTGCGCCGCTCGGGCCTTCGCCCGACGAAGCAGCGTATTGCGCTGGCCGGCCTGCTGTTCGCAAAGGGTGACCGCCACCTGACCGTCGAAGAACTGCACGAAGAGGCGATCTCCGCCGATTTTCCCGTCTCGCTTGCGACCGTCTACAACACGCTGCACCAGTTCACCGAAGCAGGGCTGATCCGCGTTCTCGCGGTTGAAAGCTCCAAGACCTATTTCGACACGAACGTGTCCGACCATCACCATTTCTTCGTCGAAGGCGAGAACAAGGTGCTGGACATCCCGGTCAACAACATCAGCATCGACAATCTGCCGCCACCGCCGGAAGGCATGGAAATCGCGCATGTCGACGTTGTGATCCGGCTGCGCCCCAAGCAGGGCTGATCTCTCTCTCGCATCACATCACCTCATCCGGATGCCGGCCCGGCTTGTGTTTGTAGGTCGGAAACGTCCATCCGAAGTACAGCGCGCCGCCTCTGAGCGCAAAGGCTGCCAGGGCTCCGATCGCGGAGGCTGCATAAAGTGGCATGCCGAACTCGTTCGCCGCCGTGAAGACCGCCGCACCGACCAGAGCTGCGGTGATGTAGATCTCCGGCCGCAGAAGCACCGAGGGCTCATTGGCTAAGAGATCGCGCAACACACCGCCGAGGCTTGCCGTCAGGGTTCCCGTCACGATCGCAATTGTCGGGGAACCGGTTGCAGCGAGCCCCTTGGCCGCGCCCATGACGCAATAGGCCGAGAGCCCGATGGCATCGAGCCAGATCAACAGGCGATAACGCGATTCGACGAGATGGGCGGTGAAGAATACGACGACGCCGATCGCGCAGCAGATCAGGATGTAATCCGGATTCAGGACCCAGAACACCGGCACACGACCCAGCACGATGTCGCGCACCGTCCCGCCGCCGAGCCCGGTCACCACCGCGAAGAACAGAAAGCCGATCATATCGAGCTGCTTGCGCGACGCCGCAAGGGCGCCGGTGGCAGCAAACAGGGCAATGCCCGCATAATCGAGATAAGACAGGAGCGACATGGCTTCTTTCCTCGCTGGAGCCTCCGGTCCGGGCGAGATTTGCCGCACGCCGTTAAGGGTGAGGCAAGACGCAGCCGCTAGACTTCCCCCTCGTTCAGCACAGATTGCGATCCGGAGTCCAGACCGTGCCATTCCTATTCCGCCTCCTCCTCGTCGTCGCGACCGGCATTTTTGCCGCGCCCGCCTTCGCGCAGCAGGAATTGCTGACCGATCCCGAGATCTACGAGAAGAACCACTACGCCAAGCGCTGTGATGCCGTGCAGTTTGGCGGTCGCTTCATCGACCGAATCGACATCAACAACGACGGCATCACCGACGTCGTCACCAATAGCAGCGAAATCGTCTGCGACGGCGTGCGCGGACCCGATTGCACAGCCGAAGGATGCCCCTTCAACTTCTATCTTCAGGTGAAGGAAGGTGGCTACTTCATGATCGCCACGGCGCAGATGTACTCCTACGACTTCATCCAGCGCTTCGGCAACATGGTCTTCATCCTGAAGATGCATCCGCGCTATTGCGAGCGGGAAGAGGGCCAGGAGCCTTGCGCGATGACGGTTCGCGTGCGTGGCACCAAATTCCTCACGATCTCGAAAAAGTGACGTTTACGGCGCGGGAAAGACGTCGTCGATCCTGCCGAGAATTCGATAGGCGGCAAGCCCCACCCACTCGCGGACGGCTGTCGACATCTGCTGCGCGTTCAGGGTCGGCTGCGTGAAGTCGAGCGCGAAGGACAAATTGCCGGCGGTGCGATAATCGACCGGCCAGGGCGCCACATCCACACCTGCCTTTCGAAACAGCCCGACGGAGCGCGGCATGTGGAAGGCAGACGTGATCAGCAGGCATTGACCCAGATCGCGCTCGGACAGAAGTTCGCGACTGTTCTTTGCGTTTTCATCGGTGTTTCTGGATGTCGTTTCAGCAATGAGCCGGTCGCGTGATACCCCGAAAGCCTCGAAGAAACGGATCGAGGCCGCGGCGTCGCCCTCATAGACGCCACTCAGGGATCCGTCGCCGCCAGACACGAGAATGCTTGCCTCGGGATATCGTATTGCCAGGCGCAGCGCTTCGACGAAGCGGTCGGCCGCCTGATTGAGATCCACGCCGCCACGGGCTGTCGTGACTTCGGTCTCGAAGGCACCACCCAGCACGATCATGCAGGATACGTCTGAGGGATCCACCACCGGCCGGGGAAATCGAGCCTCGAGGCTTTGCAGCAGCACGGAGCCAAGGGTCGTATAGAGGGTGAGGAACAGAATCAGAAGCGAGAGCGACAGGGCGGCCACGGCCGACCGGAGCCAGCGGAACCAGATCAAGGCCAGCGCAAGCAGCCCAAGCAGGAAAACGAGCGAGAGCGGCTGGACGGCATTCCAGAACAGCTTGGAAATGACAAACACCGCGCGCGCTCCTCACAAACATCTCAGGCCGTTGCGCGAGTTCCCCGCCCTTAGGGGAGGAAAGCTTCGCTCAAGCAGGCGTTACTAAACCCTCGTCCCACTGTCACCCATTTCGATTCTAAATTTTCCGGGAGGAAACCATGCGATTTGCCATCGACACCGTGGACGACTCCGGCAATGACCGCCTCTACATCGGTACGCCCGTGCATGTCAGCGGCGACAAGCTGCACCTGAAGCTGCGCGACGGCGAGGTGAAGCTCGATATCCGCAAGATCATCGACTGGTTCCAGATCGATCTCTCGGAGAGCGGCGAGCGGGTGGAGCTGTTTCGGCGGTGAGGCATTTGCCTGCCTTGCCTGCCGCAGGCATGGATTGTCTTCGAACGGCGACGGAGCGTAGCTCTTTGCCAAACATGCTTAATCAATCGAAGGAATGGATTGGTGGAGCTAAGCGGGATCGAACCGCTGACCTCTTGCATGCCATGCAAGCGCTCTCCCAGCTGAGCTATAGCCCCATCAGGGTACCGGGTTTATTCCGGCTCCGGGAACCCGTTTGAAAGCACCGCTTCCGTCGGGGTGGCGGCTTGATACTTCCGGTAATCGGAGATGGCAAGCCGAAAAATGAAAGCCCGGGCATTTTTTTAGGCCCGGGCTCGAAATGCTTGAAATATCAGACTTCGTCGTCGTCGCCGGTGACGCCGATCAGGCCGGTCATGTCATCGTCGTCGTCGTCTTCGTCAGCTTCCAGGAAGGTGTCGTCATCGTCGCCGTCGATCTCGACGTCGTCGTCGCCCATATCAGGGATGTCGTCGCCGCTGGCCGTTTCGTCAGCGTCCTCGAGCGAGACGAGCTCGACATCGGTGTTTTCGGTATCGACTTCCGCGACGTCCTCTTCCTCAGCCTTTTCCATGATGGCTGCGACCGAGGTTTCCTCGAAATAGGAAAGCGGCCAGGACTTGTTCGTGTACGGCGACACGATCGGGTCCTTGTTCAGGTCGTAGAATTTCTTGCCGGTGTCGGGGCAAGTCCGTTTCGTTCCAAGTTCTGCCTTCGCCACTGTCAAAGCCTCATGAAGTCGTGAAGAATAAGGGCATGCGCCAAGCGCCCGGCGCGAGGCCGGCCAAACTGTAGTCGGTCCCCTTAATCGCTGATGCCCGTCCTGTCAAAGGCTATCTGCGCAGGTATTTTGGCAACCGGGGGTTCACATGCTTCGCTTGGCAAGGGCTGCCAAGATTTGTATCAGCGATGGCATCAACGATAGAGACAATGAGGACCGGATGATCATCGCAATCGACGGACCGGCCGCCGCCGGCAAGGGGACGCTGTCGCGCCGGATCGCGGAGACCTACGGGTTCCACCATCTCGACACCGGGCTCACCTATCGCGCGACGGCAAAGGCGCTGCTCGACGCCGGGTTACCCCTCGATGATGAGGCGGTGGCGGAGCGCATGGCGCTTGCCGTGGAACTCGCCGGGTTGGACCGCGACGTTCTCTCGGCGCACGAGATCGGCGAAGCGGCGTCGAAGATCGCGGTCATGCCGGCCGTTCGCCGGGCGCTGGTCGAGGCACAGCGTGCCTTTTCGAAGCGCGCGCCCGGCACCGTGCTCGACGGCCGCGATATCGGCACCGTCGTTTGCCCGGACGCCCCGGTCAAACTTTACGTGACGGCGTCACCCGAGGTTCGTGCCAGACGCCGTTATGACGAGATCCTGTCGAAGGGCGGCAGCGCGGATTTCGACGCGATCTTCGCCGATGTGACGAAACGCGACGAGCGGGACATGGGACGGGCCGACAGCCCTTTGAAACCAGCTGAAGACGCGCACTTGCTAGATACTTCCGAAATGAGTATAGAGGCCGCATTCTCGGCGGCGAAGGTTATCATCGACGCTGCCCTGACGAAATGAAGTGACCAGGTTTCGGACAAGCCGGAGCCTGAGGGCCGACATCCAGTCCCCGCGCCGGAATTGCTCTTCTAAAAGAGCGGATCGGTTGTTGGCCAAGATCAACACTAGCCCCCGGCGCTCACGCATCCAGATGGATGCGACCAGGAGATTTCATGTCTGTTTCTACCCCGTCGCGTGAGGACTTCGCAGCCCTCCTCGAAGAATCCTTTGCCAAGACCGATCTGGCAGAAGGCTATGTTGCCAAGGGCATCATCACGGCCATCGAGAAGGACGTCGCAATCGTTGACGTCGGCCTCAAGGTCGAAGGCCGTATCGCACTGAAGGAATTCGGTGCACGCGCCAAGGACGGCACGCTGAAGGTCGGCGACGAAGTCGAAGTTTACGTCGAGCGCATCGAAAACGCTCTCGGCGAAGCTGTTCTGTCGCGCGAGAAGGCTCGTCGCGAAGAAAGCTGGATCAAGCTCGAAGCCAAGTTCGAAGCTGGCGAGCGCGTTGAAGGCGTTATCTTCAACCAGGTCAAGGGCGGCTTCACGGTTGACCTCGACGGCGCTGTTGCCTTCCTTCCGCGTTCGCAGGTCGACATCCGTCCGATCCGCGACGTGACCCCGCTGATGCACAACCCGCAGCCCTTCGAAATCCTCAAGATGGACAAGCGTCGCGGCAACATCGTTGTATCGCGTCGTACGGTTCTCGAAGAGAGCCGCGCCGAGCAGCGTTCGGAAATCGTGCAGAACCTCGAAGAAGGCCAGGTTGTTGACGGCGTCGTAAAGAACATCACCGATTACGGTGCGTTCGTTGACCTCGGCGGCATCGACGGCCTGCTGCACGTCACCGACATGGCATGGCGCCGCGTCAACCATCCTTCGGAAATCCTGTCCATCGGCCAGTCGGTCAAGGTTCAGATCATCCGTATCAACCAGGAAACCCACCGCATCTCGCTCGGCATGAAGCAGCTCGAGTCGGATCCGTGGGATGGCATCGCTGCCAAGTACCCGGTTGGCAAGAAGATCTCCGGTACCGTCACTAATATCACCGACTACGGTGCATTCGTCGAGCTGGAGCCGGGCATCGAAGGCCTGATCCACATCTCGGAAATGTCCTGGACGAAGAAGAACGTTCATCCCGGCAAGATCCTTTCGACCACGCAGGACGTCGACGTCGTCGTTCTCGAAGTCGATCCGTCCAAGCGCCGTATCTCGCTCGGTCTCAAGCAGACCCTCGAGAACCCGTGGCAGGCATTTGCCTTCAGCCATCCGGCCGGCACTGAAGTCGAAGGCGAAGTCAAGAACAAGACCGAGTTCGGCCTGTTCATCGGCCTCGAAGGCGACGTGGACGGCATGGTTCACCTGTCGGATCTCGACTGGAACCGTCCGGGCGAGCAGGTCATCGAAGAGTTCAACAAGGGTGACGTGGTCAAGGCCGTCGTTCTCGATGTTGACGTCGAGAAGGAACGCATCTCGCTCGGCATCAAGCAGCTCGGCCGCGACGCTGTCGGCGAAGCCGCAACTTCGGGCGAACTGCGCAAGAACGCTGTCGTTTCGTGCGAAGTCATCGGCATCAATGATGGTGGCGTCGAAGTGAAGCTCGTCAGCCACGAAGACATCACGTCCTTCATCCGCCGCAACGACCTGGCCCGCGATCGTGACGATCAGCGTCCGGAGCGTTTCTCGGTTGGTCAGGTTTTTGACGCTCGCGTCACCAACTTCTCCAAGAAGGACCGCAAGGTCATGCTGTCGATCAAGGCTCTCGAGATCGCAGAAGAGAAGGAAGCCGTTGCTCAGTTCGGTTCGTCCGACTCTGGCGCTTCGCTCGGCGACATCCTGGGTGCAGCCCTGAAGAACCGCAACAACGACTAATCCTCGCTGTTCGCTGAATGCAAAGAACCCGCCGGGAGCGATCCCGGCGGGTTTTTCTTTGGTCTTGAGTATCAGTTGAGACCGGCCATCCGCAGGTAGAGCTCGTGAGCGGGCTCGGGCGGGAGCGGCAAAGCCGTCTCTGCAGGCGCCGGGAGGGCGGACCGCTCAGCCACCATGCTCTCCTGCATATACGTCTCCGCTGGTTCACCGGCCGGGCGCTCGTCTTCGGGCATCACGACGTCTGCGGCATCCTCGTCACCATCGACAGCTTCGTCCCTGTCATCGTCCTCGGCATCCGTCTCCCCATCCCGGTTGCCGGAATCCTCTTCTTCCTTTTCCTCGACGCGTTCCACGTCGAATTCGTCTTCCACTTGGTAGGGAATGAAGGGTAAAGGCATGCCTTCCCGCGCAATCGGAAACCTCGCCAGTGCCTGCTCCGACAACGGGATTGCGCCGGGCGCTGGGCGCTCCTCTGTCGTTTCCGTCAGGGCTGCATCCTGCATGCGCGCTAGCTGCTCGGTTGAATCGCGCGTTTCGTCGGATGAAACCGGCCGCGCGGCAGGTGTAGCCGCCGGTTGCGTTTCCATGCCGGGAGAGATGCCCGGCCGGGCTGTGGCTTGCGGCTCGGTCGAAAGGCTCTTCAGTTGCAGGAGTGTCCGAATGAAATCCGATTCGAGCAGTTCGGCGAGCCAGCCCGCCGGCATCGGTGGTGTGGGCCTCGCCTGCCCCGGCACGGCGATCACCGGCATGGCTGTGGGAGATGCAGCGGAGGGCGACGTCTGGCGATCAGGGGTGCCGATCCCACCAGGAGCCCGTTCTTCCGGCTGTCTGGCGGCCTGGCTTGCTGGCATGAGCAGTCTTTGGCCGCTTTCGGCTTGCGTGGCTGGGCTGCCGGTGGGCGATTGCGGCAGGCCTGCGAACGGTGCCGCTCGGCTCGTCTGCGGTTCCGTCCCGGCCTTCTGCAGCGGCTGGCTTGCGCCTGTCGCCACCGGCAAACTTTCGGGTCGACCGGACGCAGTACCGAGGCCCGGCAGGGAGCCGGATGGCGTTGCCGTTGTGGCTCGGGCGGAGCGCGTCACATCCATGTCTGGACGCTGCGGCGGACCAGCATTCGCGGCGCGCACTTCGGCATTGCCTTTGGCTTCGGCGGCGGCTGGCGTGTTCAGAGGTCTGTTTTGCCCGGCTGCCGTCTGTGCGGTGCGTTGAGGGTCGTTCGGCGCACGTCCGACATCGTTTGCGGCCAAGGGACGGCTGACGCTCTGAGCCGTCGGGCGCGCTTCGCCGGCCGCCTCCCGATAGGACGAGATGACCGAGCGCGCCGCTCCGTCCCTGTCCGTTTGACGATAGAGTTCGAGATAGAGTGCCAGGGTTGCCCGTTCCGGGCCCGAGGGGGTGGCCATGGCCGCCAGCAGTGTGCGCAACTGCAGTCCGGCAAACGACTGGGTCAGAAGCTTCTGCAGCTTCAGGCGATCGGCGGCCGGCAGTGCCGCGATGCCTTCGATCAAGCGACCCATGTAGTCGCCAGGCGTCTCGGCGGCCCGCCGCTCGATCTTCAGGGCGGCGCCGAGGACGTCTGCCAGAACAGAAAGATTCTGAGACATGCGCTCAGGACCCGATAGGAGCATGATGTTCAACTGGCCGGCGATTGCAGCGCTCTGGTTGATGGCCGTTGGCATTGGCGGTGAGGCAAGCGCTGTTGCGCGAGAGCCGGCCGGTTGTTCCGGTCGCGGCTTTGCCTCGGTCGCAGACGTGTAGGGCACAGGGGACGCAAGGACTGGAGGAAGCATGGCAACCTCTCCGGTTCTGGTGCCTCGGGACAAGAGTTTCGGGCGATGTCTTAAGCCGTACCACGGCTGCCCGATCCTCAATCCTTGCCTGATTTGGTTAATGAAGCACTAAGACGCAATCTCAACGGGCGACACCAGCCTCGCGCATTGATTGGCGTGCACGATGGACGAGGCGGCGCACTGTCGCCGATTCGATCCAACACGGACGCAGGCATGACACGCAATCTTCTCCTGAACACCGACAGCTACAAGCTTGGCGTCTTTCTGCAGTATCCGAAAGATACGCGGGCCGTCAGCGCCTTCGTCACCACGCGGGGCAACTCCTTCCGTCCCGAGGTGATGTTCTTTGGTCTGCAGATGTTCCTGAAAGACTACCTGTCGAAGCCGATCAGCCGTGGTGACATCGAGGAAGCCGAAGAGATTGCACGCCACCACGGACAGCCTTTCGATCGCAAGGGGTGGGAGCATATTCTGAATGCGCATGGCGGACTGTTGCCGCTGCGCATCGAGGCACTGCCCGAAGGCGCCGCAATCCGCCGCGGGGTGCCCGTCATGCAGGTGGTCAACACCGATCCTCTCGTGCCGTGGCTCACCTCCTATATGGAGACCGCGCTGCTTCGCGCCGTCTGGTATCCGTCGACTGTCGCGACGACGGCCTGGCGCATCCGGATGGCGATACAGCCCTTCCTGGACCGGACAACGGACGATCCAGGCGGGCTGCAACCGAGCCGGATCAGCGACTACGGTTGCCGCAGCACATCCAGCGTCGAACAGGCGGCGATCGGCGGGGCAGCGCATCTCGTGCACTTCCACAGCTCTGATTCGCTTCCCGCCATTCTGCAGGCCCGTCGCTTCTACAAGGCCTCGATGCCGGCCCAGTCGATCCCGGCTGCCGAACATGGAACGATCATTGCCTGGGGCCAGCCGCACGAGACGGAAGCCTATTCCCACATGATCGACAATTTCGCGAGTTTCGGCGGCTATTCCGTTGTCTCCGATAGCTTCGACCTCCACAACGCCGTTTCAGAGATCTGGGGCAAGAAACTGCAGACCAAGGTGCGCGCTGCCGGTGGCGTTCTCGTGGTGCGGCCGGATAGTGGCGATCCGATCGAGACACCGGTCCAGGTCGTGGCCCAACTCGCCTACGCCTTTGGCACACGGCTGAACGGCAGGGGTTTCAAGGTGCTCGACGGCAATGTCCGGGTGATCCAGTCGGACGGCGTTTCGATCCAGGATATTCAGATGATCCTGGGCCGGCTCGAAGGCATGGGCTTCTCCTCCGAAAACATCTCCTTCGGCATGGGATCGGGCCTGCTGCACAAGATCAACAGGGACACGATGTCCTTCACCATGCGCACGAGCGCCGTTCAGGACGATAAAGGCCAGTGGCGTCCGGTTGTGCGCCGCCCGTCCAATCCGCAGCAGAAGGTGTCAATGGCAGGCCGTGTGGCCGCGATCGCCGATGGCTATGACATCATGCCGATCCAGCTGGAAGATCTCGGGAACCGCCCCAACCTCTTGCAGCCGGTCTGGCAGGACGGGGAGCTTCTGGTGGACTGGAGCCTGGACGAAATCCGGGCGAGGGCAACGATCGCCAGCCTGCCGCGCTAGCTTAATCGACGAGACGCATGAACCGCGGATAGAGGCCAGCCTCATCCGAGGGGACCGGAACGCGCTCGCCAAAAGCCTCGTCCGAGCGGCTGCGCTCATCGACGATAAATGCGTCCAGCCAGTTGGCTGGCGCATATTGCGGGCCCTGGTCTTCAATGTCAGCTTGTTCCACAGGCGCTTCGATCAGATCGAGATCATAGCTGGATGAACTACGCGATACCGAGTCTAAGAGGATAGTAGCTGCTTCCGTCATGGTCGCCTGATCAACGCCTTATGTGCAACGAGCAACTTGAAAGGCTCGCCGCGTCACCAATTTCCATGCGGGGATCATGCGAAGTCTCGGTTAATGAAACCTTGGCGAAATGGGCAAAGCTCCCCTCAAATCTCACCCATGAGAAGATCTAACCATGAGCTTCAAAACTCCAGCCTCTCTGCTTTCTCCGGCGCTTCACGACAGCGTCACGCCCCTCGACCTGGAACTGGCCGGTGAAAAGGCCGATGCCTTGGCACGGGCGGGCCGGAAGGCTGAGGAGGCTCTTGAGACGCTGGCTGGCGCGCGCGGTGTGGACGGCACCCCAATTGAGGCCCTGCGCCATGCAGCAGCCGACGCGGTGTTTTGCTTGATGATCCAGCGGGAGCTTTGTGGTTTGCGAAACCAGGGCGATATGATCCGACGGTATGCCATCCCGGCCGATGTCATGTCCAGGGTCGGCATTGTCAGGCGCGACTGAGGCCGCCAGGCAGGTCAGCTATGCGCGAAGATGTCGGTTTCTTCCCAGCCGAGAAGATCGAGCTTGGACCGCGTGGGAAGGAATTCGAAGCAAGCCTTTGCATGTTCCATCCGGTCGTCGCGCAAAAGGCGCTGGGTGAGCTTGTCGCGGAGAGCATGCAGATGCAGCACGTCCGAGGCCGCATATTCGAGCTGCGCCTGGCTCAGGGTCTCGGCAGCCCAGTCAGACGATTGCTGCGCCTTGGAGATATCGACCTCGAGCATTTCCTTGAGATTGTCCTTGAGACCGTGCCGATCGGTGTAGGTTCGGGTCAAGCGGGATGCAATCTTGGTGCAGAACACGTTGGTCGTGGTCACGCCGAAGGTTTGAAACAGGACCGCAATATCGAAGCGACCATAATGGAAGATCTTCTGACGGGCCGGGTCCGCGAGCATCGCCACGAGGTTGGGCGCATCCTTTTGATTTTTGGCGATCCGGATTACGTCGGCGGTTCCGTTACCGGGAGACAGTTGGACGACGCAGAGACGATCGCGGCGAGGGACGAGGCCGAGGGTCTCCGTATCGATCGCAATGGCGTCGATATAGCGACCGGCGGCATCGGACGAGATGTCCCCCTCGTGATAGCGGATCGTCGTCATCGGTTACTCCAGAAGTCAGATGTTGTCCCTGCCCGCTATAGACCAAAGCACACCCTTGCACCATCCCGCGCCTGCCCGGACCACTCAAGGCGGTCACAGCCTTGTGATAGGTGCATGAGAAACTGCTAAGCAGGATAGAGATTTGCTCAATTGCTACGCAAACGCGCTTTTGTTTTCAGAGAAACGCGCCGATGCGAAAGATACGAAAGCGTGTCGCTGCAAAAATCGTAGCAGCGCGTTCCTGCCCGGACATCAAGCCATGCATTTTACGCACTGCTGCGTTGCAACAAGCGCGCTTGGCAGAATCGAGCGCCGTGGATATAACCAAAGCATCGAAGCGGCGCACTCCTCCTCCCAGTGCCGCTCGGTAGGATCGGCAATACTCCTCCTCCTCCCAATTGCCGATCAAGTTTAAGAGCCTGGCGCATCCTCCTCCCGCGCCAGGCTCTTTTCGTTTCTGGATCCCCCCACAGATTTGGACTTGCCTGACGGCCAAGCGATACTTCCGCTTGATGCCTTGGGTCACAGGCCCATATAACGCCATCTGTTCGCGAGACCCTCAGGAGGCATGCATGACAGTAAAGTTCGGTACGAGCGGCTTGAGAGGGCTTTCGACAGATCTCGTTGGCTCGGTCTCAGCACTTTATTCAACCGCCTTCGCAAGACACATGCTGGAAAGCGGCGCACTGCAGCCGGGATCGCCTGTCGTGGTCGGAAGCGACTTTCGTCCGTCGAGCCCGGAAATCTCATCCACGATCATGGCCGCGATGAAGCGCCTTGGCCTTGTTCCGATCGACTGCGGCACCATCCCAACCCCGGCGCTGGCGCTCTACGGCGCCTCGATCGGGGCGGCCGGGATCATGGTCACCGGCTCCCATATTCCCGCCGACCGCAACGGCATCAAATTCTACCGGCCCGATGGAGAGGTCAACAAGAGCGACGAGGAGGCGATCACGCGTCTCGCAGCCGCATTGAAAGACGATGCAGACGCCAACAAGGTCGAGGCCGGCTCCGGAACGGCTGGCGAGGCAGAGGCAACGCAGCTCTTCATCGACCGCAATCTCGGCATCCTTGCGCCCGATGCGCTGAAGGGAAAGCGGATCGGCATCTACCAACACAGTTCGGTCGCCCGCGACATGCTGGTCACGGTGTTTGAGCGTTGCGGAGCAACCGTGTTTCAGCTGGGGCGCTCGGAGCAGTTCATCCCTGTCGATACCGAAGCGGTATCGGCGGACACGGTCACGCAACTTGCGCATTGGAGCGACGAACTCGCCCTCGACGCGATCATCTCGACGGATGGCGACGGGGACCGGCCGCTGGTGGCCGACGAGCATGGCAGGCCGCTGCGCGGCGATCTGCTCGGACTGATCGTTTCCCGCTTCCTCAAGGCGAAGGTTGTAGCAACGCCTGTCACATCGAATTCCGGCCTCGAGCAGGACGGCGGCTTTGCCGTGCGCCGCACGCGCGTCGGCTCGCCTTTTGTCATTGCTGCCATGGAGGACGCGCTCTCGGCTGGAGAATCCGGCGTGCTCGGCTTTGAGGCGAATGGCGGCCTGATGCTGGGATCGGATTTCACCATCGGTGAAAAGACCATCGCGGCTCTGCCGACCCGGGACAGCTTCCTACCGGCGCTGGCCGTGCTCGGAACCGCGGCAGAACGCGGCCTTTCGCTTTCAGAACTGGTTGACGATTTCAATCTCCCGGTGGCGCTCAGCGACCGCCTGGAGAACTACGCAAGTGAACGCAGCGCCTCGCTCATGGCGCATCTCAGGGCATCGGGAGATCACTTGTCGGCTTTCCTCAGCCCAATCGGTGCCGTCGAAAGCGTCAGCGACATCGATGGATTGCGGGCAACGCTGGCCGATGGCCGGGTGATCCACTTTCGGCCCTCTGGCAATGCGCCGGAAATGCGCTGTTATGTCGAGGCCGCCAACAACGAAGACGCAGAGGATCTGCTGAAGCAGGGGCTTTCGCTGCTCTCCAGCTGGACGGCCTGAACCGAGCTCGCCCCCGGGGCGTATTGTTCAGGAGATCAAGCAAGAGGATATCATGAACAAGATTGCCTGGATTACGGGTTCCAGCACCGGCATAGGCCGCGCGCTCGCCGAACGCCTCCTTCGAGACGGATACCGGATCGCCGTCAGCGCCCGCAGTGTCGATGCGCTCGCTTCGCTCTCCGCCAGTCATCCCGGCAAGGTCGGCGTCTACCCGCTCGACGTCACCGACCCCGCAGCCGTCAAGCAGGCATTTGTGGCGATCGAGAGCGAAATGGGCCCGGTCGATCTCGCCGTCTTTGCGGCCGGTTCCTACACCCGCGATTATGCCGAGGACTTTGACAGCGCGCGGACCCGCCAGATGTTCGAACTCAACGTGCTCGGCACCGCCTCGTGTCTGGAAACCGTGATGCCGGCGATGATCGCGCGGCGCCGCGGACATATCGCAGTCGTTGCCTCCGTATCGGGCTATGTGGGGCTGCCGGGTGCTGCGACCTATGGTGCGACGAAAGCCGCGCTCAACGTGATGTGCGAAGCGCTCTACCCAGAGCTCGAGCGTCATGGCGTGAAGATGACCATCATCAACCCGGGTTTCGTCGACACACCGCTGACCAAGAAGAACGACTTCCCGATGCCCTTCCTGGTCTCCTCGGAAGAGGCTGCCGACACGATCGCCAAGGGGCTGGCCAAGGGCAAGTTCGAGATCATCTTCCCCTGGAAGATGGCACTCGCGATCCGTTTCCTGCACGCCCTGCCCCACGCGCTACGCTTTGCGTTGACGCGCAAGATGCTCCGGCCGAAGGGCTCTTGACCGGAGGAAAAACTGCAAATCTGGAAAACCTGACGTTCAGGCTGGCTTGTCCAGCCTGAACTGGACGACGTCGATGCGACCGAAGCGGAAGCCAACCGCGCAATAATGCAGGTAGAGACGCCACATGCGGTAGAAGCGGCGATCGAAGCCGAGGGGCTCGATCTTCTGCCAGTTGGCCGTGAAGGCATGGTCCCAGGCGATGAGCGTGCGATCGTAATCGCGGCCGAAGCGGAAGCGATCGCCGACCTTAAGGCCTGCAGCCTCAGCGTCCCGCTCGAAAACGGTCACCGAGGGCAGCATGCCGCCGGGGAAGATGTAGGTCTGGATGAAATCGGCGCTGCGGCGGTAGTAGTCGAAGCGGCTCTCATCGATGGTGATGGTCTGGATCAGCGCCTGCCCGCCTTCGACCAGCAGGTTCTGCACGGCCTTGAAATAAACAGGCCAGTTTTCTTCACCCACCGCCTCGAACATCTCGATCGAAACGATCTTGTCGTATTGCCCGCGACAATCGCGGTAATCCTCGAGCCTAATGTCGACCCTGTCGGCGAAACCGGCCTTATCGAGCCGCTCGCGGGCGAATTTCGCCTGTTCGGTCGATAGCGTCAGCCCGGTGACCCTGCAGCCGGTCTTGCGGATCGCATGTTCGGCAAAGCCGCCCCAACCACAGCCGATTTCCAGGACATGATCCTCGGGACCGATCTTCAGCTCGTCGACGATGCGGGCGTATTTCGCCTCCTGCGCATCGGCAAGGCTCATGCTGGGTGCGCTGTAAAGCGCGGAGGAATAGGTCATGGTGCGGTCCAGCCAGAGGCCGTAGAACGCATTGCCGAGATCGTAGTGATAAGCGATATTTCGCCGGCTACCCTTCTTCGAATTGCGGCGCAGCTTGTGACGCAAGCGGGCGAGCGTCATGAAGATGGACGAGGAGGACAGAACTCGCCCGAGCTGCGCTTCGTTGGCCAGCGCCAGTTCGAGCACCGCGCCAATATCAGGAGAATCCAGATCTCCGTCCATATAGGCCTGGGCAAATCCAAGGGTCCCGCTGGTCAGGAGGCGAAAGACCGGGCTCGCATTGCGGACACACAATACAGCATTCGGGCCCGGGTTTGCACCGATCGCGACATGTTCACCATAGCCTTCGAACTGAAGTGTCAGGCGGCCCACGGCGATCCGGTCGGCCCAGCGGCACATCATGCGCTGCCAGAATGTGAGAGAGCTAACCACAGGGTGCATTTCCTGCTCAGCGTGACTCATGACTTGTTCATCCCATTCTGCACGACGATCGTAGACGCTATTCTGGCTGCTGCTGGCTTATGTCGGTAGATGGGTACGCCCTTCCACCAAAGCTTCAGCGCCTCCCAATGAATGCCCCCCATCACTTTAAGGGTCATCAAAGGATACTTCAGCAACATGTGCAACAAACCTTTGTCCGACAAAGGACGGCGCCGGCCGGAAAAAGTTGCAAACAAAAGTGGCCCTTCCGGATCACTCTCGCCGATGTTGATGGCCACATCATCATCCGGCGGGCTGATACGGAAATTGTATTCGCAGTTCATGGGCATGAATGGCGAGACATACATCTCCTTTGCGCAACGATGGCGCAGGATGCCGTTCTCTTCAGCCTCGACCGGGATCACATAGGTGTGGCGCTCGTTGAAGGTGTTGCAGACCTCGTAGAGGACTGCGGCAAGCTCACCTTCGGCGCGATAGCAGAAAAACACCGTGATCGGATTGAAGACATAGCCGAAGATCCGGGGATAGCAGAGCATGTGGATCTTTATGCCATCGACCTCCACGCCGGCCGCGGCCAGGCGCTCTTCAACCCAGGCTCTCAGTTCGCCGGTGCGACCATTGCCATGGTCCGCGTCATGCACCGAATAGAGCGCCGCCCTGTTGTAGCCGAATAGGCGCAGGCCTTCGTTCAACTGGTTGATCTCATCGAGGTCGACCAGGAGCGAAAACACGCTATAGCGCAGGCTGTGCTTCTTGGGCCGGCTGCGGGCATGCAGCACATGCCCGGCATAGATTGCGGAGTTCAACTTCATTCCGCCGCCTCGAGCTGGCGACCGATGACGATGCGACCCGATTCGTTTTCGACCGACCATGGACGACGGACACCGCCGAGAGCTTCGGCGACGGCAAGCCCCGCCTGCAGGCCATCCTCATGGAACCCGCTACCGAAATATGCACCGCAGAACCATGTGTTGCGGCGGCCCTGAAGCTGCCAGATACGGCGCTGGGCGCGAATTGCGGCGACATCGAAGAGCGGGTGTTCATAGTTGAAAGTCTTGATGATCTTGGACGGATCGATCGGGCGGCAGGGATTGAGGGTGACGAAGAGAGGCGTTGCCTTATCCAGCGACTGCAGCTTGTTCATCCAGTAGGTGACGCAAAGGGTTTCGCTCGAGTCTGCCTGTTTCTCCGCCACATAGTTCCAGCTGGACCAGACCGACTTTCGCTTCGGCATCAAAGTCTCGTCCGAATGCAGCACGGCGAGATTGGGCGTATACTGGAATGACTCGAGGATCTCGATCTCTTCGCTGTCCGCGTCTTCCAGGAGATCGATGCTCTGGTTTGCGTGGGTGGCGAGAACGACGTCATCAAAGACCTCTACGCCACCATGTACATCGGTCACCTGAACGCCGGCAATACCACGGCGGACACCCGTCACGGCCGCTCCCAGGCGCACTTCCCCGCGGAAGTCGGCCAGGATACGGGCCACATATTCGCGGCTGCCGCCCTTGACCGTGCGCCATTGCGGCCGATCCTTGAGAACCAGCAATCCATGGTTTGCGAAGAAGCGGATGAAGGCATGCAGCGGATAAAGCCGCATCTCCGACGCCGTGGTCGACCAGATCGCAGCGCCCATCGGCAAGAGATGATCCTCGATGAAGGAAGGCGAATAATCGGCGGATGCGAGGTAGTCGCCGAGCGACACGCCTTCGAGTTCACGGCGCTCAAGAAGGCCGGGGGCTTCCTTGTAGAAGCGAAGAACGTCCTTCACCATGCGCCAGAAGCGCGGACGCAGAATGTTCGACTTCTGCCCCAAGAGCCCCGAGAGCCCCGAACCCGAATATTCGAAGGCGCCACCGCCGAGAGAGGCGGCAAAAGACATGTTCGACGGCAGGGTTGGCACATCGAGATGCTCGAAAAGCTTCACGAGATTGGGGTAGTTCCGGTCGTTGTAAACGATAAAACCGGTGTCGACGGGTATGTCTTTCTGGGCGCCGGGGGCGATCACCGTATTCGAATGGCCGCCCGGGCGGCTCTCGGTTTCGTAAAGAACGACATCGGCGCTCTTTGACAGCAGCCAGGCGGATGAGAGGCCCGAAATCCCCGATCCGATGACCGCGATCCTGCGTTTACCGCCGGATGCGGCCTTCGTCATACCAGTGTCCATTTCCCGCCCTTTGCCACATCTTCAATTCAATCTGTTTGTCGCTGATTACGCAAAGCAAATCTCAATGGATTGATCGCAGCGAATAAATTCACAGGCAGTGATCCGAGCCGAGAACCGCGGCGTAGACCGCTGCATGATGAACGCGATACACATCTCGGCAGATGCGTGCCACAATGACCCCGGGCGAATTGCACGGCAAAAGGTCGTTGCGCCGCTCAAACGAGGGAAAAAAAGCGTTTCGATGACCGAGTCGGTGGAAGAACTGGACCAGCGTAACTTCTCGCAGCTTTTGGCCGCCGTCGGCCGCGATAGAGACATCGAAGCCTTCGAGACGATTTTCAAGTTTTACGGTCCGAAGGTGCGTGCCTATATGGCGAAGCTTGCCCGTGACGGACAGGCGGCCGAAGAGCTGATGCAAGAGACGATGCTTGCGGTCTGGAACAAGGCCGAGCAGTTCGACCCAACAAGGGGAAATGTCTCAAGCTGGATCTTCACCATCGCCCGTAACCAACGCATCGACGCATTCCGTCGCGAGAGGCGTCCGACCTTTGACCCGTCTGATCCGGCCTTCGTGCCGGACGACGTACCACCGGCCGATGTCGAATTCGAAGGCAAGCAGGAGGCTGATCGCCTTCGGCGCGCCATGGAAACCCTACCACCCGAACAGCTCGAACTCCTCAAAATGTCATTCTACAGAGAAGCATCCCACAGCACGATCGCAGCCGAACTCGGACTGCCGATGGGGACCGTGAAATCACGTATCCGCCTCGCTTTCGCGAAGCTGCGCGCAGCATTGGAGGAGCGGGCATGACCCTCCACGTCCAACACCACATCAGCGACGAGCTTCTGCTCGATTATGCGACCGGAAATCTGGCCGAGGGCTGGAGCATTGCGGTTGCGACACATCTGGCGCTTTGCCCGTCCTGCCGCAACAGGCTCTCCTTCATGGAGCATACCGGCGGTCAATTGCTCGAGGCGACCGAGGTGACCGCCGAAGAGACGCCAGCGTCAGACAGCTGGTCGTCAATGAAGGCAAAGCTCAAGTCGCAGGGCACGTCGCGGCTCGCCGCGTCAAAGCCGGTTGCCACTCCGACCGATCTTCCGGTTTTGCCTGAGCCGCTGCGCTCCTATCTTGGCGGCGACGTCGAGGCCTTGAAATGGAAGGCACTCGGCCGCGGCGCCTATCATATCCCGATCAAGACGAGAGATACTGAGAGCCAGGTTCGCCTCTTGAAGATTCCGGCCGGCAAGCCGGTTCCGGAGCACTCGCATGGCGGCCGCGAATTGACGCTGGTGCTCAAAGGCGCGTTCACCGACGGTGCGACCGTATTCAAACGCGGGGACATCGAGGAAGCCGACGAGACGCTGACGCATCAGCCGGTGGCGACACCGGACGAGGATTGCATCTGTCTCGCCGTGACCGACGCACCGCTGAAGTTCAAGAGCCTTCTGGTCCGCCTGGTTCAGCCGGTTCTTGGAATTTGATGGGAGGCCGGGCAGGCGCCCGGTCGAGAGGGAAGACAAATGCCTTACGTGATCGCCTACATCTCCACGGCCGTTGTTTTCTTCGCCATCGACTATCTCTGGCTGACGCGGATTGCGATAGGTTTTTACCGCGAGCATATCGGCAGCCTGCTGCTGGCGACCCCCAACTTTGCTGCCGCCGGGATTTTCTATCTCTTCTACGTGGTCGGACTTGTCTATTTTGCGGTCATGCCGGCCGTGTCCGCCGGAAGCATCGTCACCGCATTGTTCAACGGGGCGCTCCTTGGACTTCTGGCCTACGGCACCTACGACATGACCAATCTCGCCACGCTGAAGGGCTGGTCGCTGCAGGTCAGCCTCGTTGATATGGCGTGGGGTGCATTTCTCTCGGCAACCGCTTGCGCTGCAGGTTATCTCGCCGTTTCGCGCTTTACGCAGTGAGTGCTGGAAGGGCGTCTTCGGGCGCCCTATGTTCACGGCATGATCAAGCCGGACCTTCTCCTTCACCCAACGCCGGGCGGGCTTTACTGCCCGCTCGGCGACTTTTATGTCGACCCGGTCCGGCCAGTTGACCGGGCGCTGATCACTCATGGACATTCGGATCATGCCCGTTCGGGGCACGCCCATGTGCTCGCCACGCGCCAGACACTCGACATCATGGCGATCCGCTACGGCGAGGACTTTTGCAGCACCTCACAGAGTGCGACCTTCGGAGAGACGATATCGGTCAACGGCGTTACCGTCCGCTTTCATCCGGCAGGCCATGTGCTCGGCTCCGCACAAATCGAGATCGAAGCGCAGGGGACCAGGATCGTCGTTTCCGGCGACTACAAGCGTGGCGCCGATCCGACTTGCGCCAGCTTCGAGCCGGTGCCCTGCGACGTGTTCATTACCGAAGCAACCTTCGGTCTGCCGGTGTTCCACCACCCCGATCCGCGGCTAGAGATCCAGAAACTGCTAACCTCTCTGCAGCAATTTCCGGAACGCAGCCACTTGATCGGCGCCTATGCGCTGGGAAAGGCACAGCGGGTGATCTCGCTCATTCGGCGGGGTGGCTATGAAAAGCCGATCTACATTCATGGTTCGATGGCGCGGCTCTGCGACTATTACACCGAACAGGGCGTGGAGCTCGGCGAGCTTCGCCCGGCGACGACCGAGGACAAGAAGTCTGGCGCCTTCAAGGGCGCCGTGGTGATCGGTCCGCCCTCCGCCTTCAACGACCGCTGGGCGCGGCGCTTCGAGGATCCCCTCGCGATCTTTGCGTCCGGCTGGATGATGGTGCGCCAGAGAGCCAAGCAGCGCGGCGTGGAACTGCCGCTCGTCATCTCCGACCACTGCGACTGGCCGGAACTTCTGGACACGATCCGCGAGGTGGGGCCGCAGGAGGTCTGGGTCACCCATGGGCGCGAGGAAGCGCTGGTGCGTTGGTGCGAACTTGAGGGTATCAAGGCTCGGCCACTGCACCTCGTCGGCTACGAAGACGAGGGAGACTGACATGAAGGCCTTTGCTCGCCTCCTCGATCGCCTCGTGCTGACCCCCAGCCGCAACGGCAAGCTGACGCTACTCATCGACTATTTCCGGCAGACGCCTGATCCGGATCGCGGCTATGCGCTGGCCGCGCTCACTGATGGGCTCGACATCAAGGGCGTGAAGCCGGCGCTGCTGAAAGAATTGGTCCTGGAGCGGATGGACCCGATCCTGTTTCAATATTCCTATGACTATGTCGGCGATCTGGCAGAAACCATTTCGCTAGTCTGGGAGCTGCAGACGCTTGAGGCCGAAGGCGGGGAAGATCTCGAAAGCCTGTCAAAGATCGTCGAACGGCTTCAGCGGCTCGGGCGCAACGAAACGCGCTCCGTCATGCGCGACCTCTTTGACCGGCTCGATACGTCGGAGCGGTTCGCGCTGATCAAGCTCGTCACCGGGGGGCTTCGAATCGGTGTCTCCGCTAGGCTCACCAAGCAGGCACTGGCGCTCTATGGCGACAAGGATGTCGTCGACATCGAGAGCCTCTGGCATGGGCTAAAGCCGCCTTATACCGAACTCTTCGCCTGGCTGGAGAACCGGGTCGAAAAGCCAGTTCTGTCGACGCCGGCGATCTTCCATTCGGTGATGCTGTCGACGCCGATCGAAGACAGGAATCTCCCCAATCTCGATCCGAAGGATTTCGCCGCGGAATGGAAGTGGGATGGTATCCGCGTGCAGCTTTCCTGCTCCGGCGGGAGAAGCCGGCTCTATTCGCGCTCCGGCGACGATATTTCCGGTGCCTTCCCCGATATCGTCGACGCAGCGCGGTTCGAGGGCGTGATCGACGGCGAACTGCTCGTCGGCGGGACGTCGCGGACCAATGCGCCGACGCGAACCTTTTCGGATCTCCAGCAGAGACTCAATCGCAAGACGGTGACGGCCAAGATGCTGGAAGAGTATCCGGTCTTCATCCGCGCTTACGACATCCTGTTCGATGGTGAGGCAGACGTTCGGTCCGAGGCTTTCCTCACACGCCGTGAACGCTTAAGCGCGCTCGTCGAGCGGCAGGAGCCACGGCGGTTCGATCTGTCGCCGCTCGTTTCCTTCTCGACCTGGGAGGAACTGGAGCAGTTGCGCGCTGACCCACCTGATCCTGTGATCGAAGGGGTGATGCTCAAGCGGCTGGGCAGCAGCTATCAGGCCGGGCGGGCCAAGGGGCCCTGGTTCAAGTGGAAACGAGACCCGATGAATGCCGATGCCGTGCTGATGTATGCGCAGCGCGGGCACGGCAAACGGTCCAGCTACTATTCGGACTTCACATTCGGGGTCTGGACGGCGATCCCCGGCGAAGGGGATGTGCTGGTGCCGGTCGGCAAGGCTTACTTTGGCTTCACCGACGAGGAGCTTGAGGTGCTCGACCGGTTCGTGCGCAACAATACGGTGGAGCGCTTCGGCCCGGTTCGCAGCCTGAGGGCAGAACCCGAGCATGGCTTTGTCGTCGAGGTGGCCTTCGAGGGGCTTGCTCGCTCGACGCGGCACAAGTCGGGAGTCGCGATGCGGTTTCCTCGCATCGCGCGTCTCCGTCAGGACAAGCTTCCGAAGGACGCCGACCGGTTGGAGACCCTGGTCGCGCTGATCGCCTAGTCGGTTAGCGCGTGGTCAGGCAACGGGACACGCTGTCCTGCCAGCCGGCAATAGCTGCTTCCCGTTCGGTCACATTCATGCCCGGTTCG
Organism: Rhizobium sp. AAP116; assembly: GCF_001295785.1. Classification (NCBI taxonomy): domain Bacteria; kingdom Pseudomonadati; phylum Pseudomonadota; class Alphaproteobacteria; order Hyphomicrobiales; family Rhizobiaceae; genus Rhizobium; species Rhizobium sp. AAP116. The sequence continues at coordinate 165,651 of NZ_LJIB01000011.1, read as the reverse complement.
AAACGGCGGTCGCGCTTCCAGGTCGCGGCGAAGCCCTTCTGGTCGGGCCAGAGGCCGGCGCGGGATCCTGCGAGCCAGGCGGCGCCGAGGACCGTGGTTTCCAGCACGACGGGACGATCGACGGGGGCGGCCAGGATGTCGGCCAGCCGCTGCATCGTCCAGTCGGAGGCGACCATGCCACCATCGACGCGGAGCACCGTCTTCGATGCGCTGCCGTTCCAATCCTTCTTCATGGCTTCCAGGAGATCATGGGTCTGGTAGGCGACGCTTTCGAGTACGGCGCGAGCGAATTCCGCCGGGCCCGTTCCACGGGTCAATCCGAAGATCGCGCCACGGGCATCGGCATCCCAATGGGGTGCGCCAAGCCCGGTGAAGGCCGGCACAAGATAGACGCGCTGATGCGGGTCGGCCTTGCTGGCCAGCGCATCCGTCTCCGAGGCGACCTTCACAAAGCCCATCTGGTCGCGAAGCCACTGGACCGCGGCACCGGCGATGAAGATCGAGCCCTCAAGGGCGTAAGTGGTTTCGCCATTCATGCGATAGGCGATGGTGGTGAGCAACCGGTTCGAGGAAGCAACGCGATCGCGGCCGGTGTTCAGGAGTGCGAAGCAGCCCGTGCCATAGGTCGATTTCATCATACCGGGCTCGAAACAGGCATTGCCGATGACGGCGGCCTGCTGGTCGCCGGCGACGCCGAGGATCGGGATTTCGGCGCCGAGCACGGACGCATCGGTGATGCCGAAATCGTCGGCGCAATCCTTGACCTCCGGCAGCATGGCGCGCGGGATTTCGAGGATCGAAAGGAGTTCGTCGTCAAAGCGGTTTTCGCCGATGTCATAGATCAGCGTGCGCGAGGCATTTGTCGCGTCGGTCGCATGAACCTTGCCGCCGGTCAGCTTGTAGATGAGCCAGCTATCGACCGTGCCGAAGCAGATCTCGCCATTTTCGGCGCGGGCCTTCAGGCCGTCGGCATTCTTCAAGAGCCAAGAGAGCTTGGTGCCTGAGAAATAGGGATCGAGCAGCAGGCCGGTCTTCTCGGTGAAGAGCGGTTCCAGGCCCTTATGTTTCAGTTCGTCGCAGAAACGGGCCGTGCGGCGGTCCTGCCAGACAATGGCACGGTGGACCGGCTGGCCGGTCTCGCGGTCCCAGACAACGACGGTTTCGCGCTGGTTGGTGATGCCGATCGCGGTAACATCGCCGATCTTGATCTTGGCAGCAGAGAGTGCCTTCTCGATGGTCGCCAGCACGCTCTGCCAGATCTCGTCCGCATCATGCTCGACCCAGCCGGAATCCGGGAAATGCTGGGTGAACTCCTGCTGGGCGACGCCGACAATATGCATCTCGTGATCGAAGATCATCGAGCGGGTCGAGGTCGTTCCCTGGTCGATGGCCAGAATGTAACCGCTCATCAGGCTGAAACTCCTTAAGTGAAGAAGCCGGGGCGTAGTTTGCGCCCCGGCGATTGTCAATTCAGCGGCGATCGCCGGTCGTTACTGCCAGCTCTTGACGAGCTCGTCGTAGTTGACCGTCATCGGCTGTTCTTTTTCGTTCTCGATCTTCAGCTGCGGCGCGATATTGCCCTTGGCAACGGCATCGGCGTTCCACTCTTCGAGGGTCTTTTCCTCGGCGAGCTTCGGACCGATATCGCCCTGGACGCCAGCGCGTTCGAGACGCTCAAGGACCTTTTCCTGCTCGGCGCAGAGCGAGTCCATGGCTTCCTGCGCAGTCTTTGCACCGGAAGAAGCATCACCGATTGCCTGCCACCAGAGCTGAGCCAGCTTCGGATAGTCAGGAACGTTGGTGCCAGTCGGCGACCACTGCAGGCGAGCCGGCGAGCGGTAGAATTCGACCAGACCACCAAGCTTCGGAGCGCGCTCGGTGAAGGACGGATGGTCGAGCGTCGACTGACGGATGAAGGTCAGGCCGACATGGCTCTTCTTCACGTCGACGGTCTTCGAGGTGACGAACTGGGCATAAAGCCAGGCCGCCTGAGCGCGATCGACCGGGGTCGAGGTCATCAGGGTCCAGGAACCGGCATCCTGATAGCCGAGCTTCATGCCGTCCTTCCAGTAGACGCCATGCGGGCTCGGAGCAAAGCGCCACTTCGGCGTGCCGTCCGCGTTGACGACCGGCAGGCCTTCCTTGACGAAGTCGGCGGTGAAGGCGGTGTAGGTGAACATCTGCTGGGCGATTTCACCCTGCGACGGCACCGGACCGGATTCAGAGAAGGTCATGCCCTGGGCGGCCGGAGGGGCGTACTTCTTCATCCACTCGAGATACTTCTCGATGGCGTAGACGGAGGCTGGGCCGTTGGTATCGCCACCACGTGCGACGCAGGAGCCGACCGGACGCGAGTTTTCGTCGACCTTGATGCCCCATTCGTCGACGGGAAGACCGTTCGGGATGCCCTTGTCGCCGTTGCCGGCCATGGAGAGCCAGGCGTCGGTAAAGCGCCAGCCGAGCGACGGGTCCTTCTTGCCGTAGTCCATGTGGCCGAAGACCTTCTTGCCGTCGATTTCGCGACCGGTGAAGAATTCAGCGATGTCCTCATAAGCCGACCAGTTGACCGGAACGCCGAGGTCGTAGCCGTACTTTGCCTTGAAGTCGGCCTTGTTCTTCTCGTCGTTGAACCAGTCGTAGCGGAAGAAGTAGAGGTTGGCGAACTGCTGGGTCGGCAGCTGATAGAGCTTGCCGTCAGGAGCGGTCGTGAAGGACTTGCCGATGAAGTCGTCGATGTCGAGGGTCGGGCTGGTGACGTCCTTGCCTTCGTTCGCCATCCAGTCGGTCAGGTTGCGAACCTGCTGATAGCGCCAATGGGTGCCGATCAGGTCGGAGTCGTTGATGTAGGCGTCATAGATGTTCTCGCCCGACTGCATCTGCGTCTGCAGCTTTTCAACGACGTCGCCTTCGCCGATCAGGTCATGGGTGACCTTGATGCCGGTGATGGCGGTGAAGGCCGGAGCGAGGACCTTCGATTCATATTCGTGCGTGGTGATGGTTTCGGAGACGACCTTGATCTCCATGCCGGCGAAAGGCTTCGCGGCATCGATGAACCACTGCATCTCGGCTTCCTGTGTGGCACGATCGAGTGCCGACATGTCGCCGACTTCGGCGTCCAGGAACTTCTTCGCCGCTTCCATATCGGCGAATGCGACACCCGTCATGGCAAGAAGCATGGCGGCCGTCGTCGTCAAAAGGTGCTTTCGCATTATGTCCTCCCTAAGGTTGCGATTGCATTCGGTTTGCAGTCTCGAGAATGGCGACCTCCCGCCGCCATCCCGTCTTTTCTGCTCTAGACGTAGCGGAAAACGCCGATGGCGTAGACCACGGACAGAGCAAGAGCCCACCACAGGTTCGGTCCAACGAGACCGAGCCAAGCGAGATTGATGAAAGCCGACCCGAGCAGCGACACGAAAAGGCGGTCACCGCGGGTCGTCTCGAAGCGTAGAATGCCGGTTCGCGGATTGCCGCCCGGGGACAGATATTCCCAGACCGCCATCGACAGGATCAGGCACAGAATCACGATGAAGAAGATCGCGGTCGGCGTGGTCCATGCCATCCAAGTGAAATCCATCGAACCCTCCTCAGACCCGGCCCAGGGCAAAGCCCTTGGCGATGTAATTGCGAACGAAATAAATGACGAGCGCCCCGGGTATGATCGTCAGTACCCCGGCTGCTGCGAGCACACCCCAGTCCATGCCCGAGGCCGAGACCGTGCGCGTCATGATAGCTGCGATCGGCTTGGCATCCGTCGTCGTCAGCGTGCGAGCGATCAGGAGCTCCACCCAGGAGAACATGAAGCAGAAGAAGGCGGCGACACCGATGCCGGATGCGATTAGCGGCATGAAGATCTTCACGAAGAACTTCGGGAAGGAATATCCGTCGATATAGGCCGTCTCGTCGATTTCCTTCGGCACGCCCGACATGAAGCCTTCCAGGATCCACACGGCGAGCGGCACGTTGAAAAGGCAGTGTGCAATGGCGACGGCGATATGCGTGTCGATCAGGCCGAAGGCGGAATAGAGCTGAAAGAAGGGCAGCGCGAAGACAGCCGGCGGTGCCATGCGGTTTGTCAGCAGCCAGAAGAACAGATGCTTGTCACCGAGGAACCTGTAGCGCGAGAAAGCATAGGCTGCCGGCAGCGCGACGGCAACCGCGATCACGGTGTTCAGGCACACATAGATGATCGAGTTGATGTAGCCCTTGTACCACGACGGATCGGTGAAGATCACCGCGTAGTTGGCAAGTGTCGGATTGACGGGCCAGAGCGAGAAGGCGCCCGTGATCTCCGCATTCGTCTTGAAGCTCATGTTGACGAGCCAGTAGATCGGCAGCAGCAGGAAGATGATGTAGATCGTCGGAACCAGGAAGCCGAGACCGGTGCGGTTATCAGTGCTTTTCATCGGTATCTCCCTCAGCCCTTCGCGTCACTGTTGGTCATGACGGTGTAGAAAACCCAGGACAGAGCCAGGATGATCAGGAAGTAGATGATCGACATGGCAGCCGCCGGGCCGAGGTCGAACTGGCCGACCGCCATCTTGACGAGGTCGATCGACAGGAAGGTGGTCGAATTGCCGGGGCCGCCGCCGGTCAGGACGAAGGGCTCGGTGTAGATCATGAAGCTATCCATGAAGCGCAACAGCACGGCGATCAGAAGCACCCGCTTCATCTTCGGCAGCTGAATGAAGCGGAAGACGGACCAGCGCGATGCGCCGTCGATCTTGGCTGCCTGGTAATAGGCATCCGGGATCGAGACGAGACCGGCATAGCAGAGCAGCACGACAAGGCTCGTCCAGTGCCAGACATCCATCACGATGATGGTGACCCAGGCGTGGATCGGGTTCTGCGTGTAATTATAGTCGAATCCGATGGCGTTCAGCGAATAGCCGAGAAGACCGATGTCGACGCGACCGAAGACCTGCCAGATGGTGCCGACGACATTCCACGGAATAAGCAGCGGCAGCGCCATCAGCACGAGGCAGACCGGAACGCCTAGTCCGGTTTTCGGCATGTTGAGCGCGATGAAGATGCCAAGCGGCACCTGGATCGCAAGAATGATCATGGAGAAGATCAGGTTGCGTCCAAGCGCATCCCAGAAACGGTCCGACGACAGGATGTCGGAAAACCAGTCGGTACCGGCCCAGAAGAACTGGTTGTTGCCGAATGTATCCTGGACGGAATAGTTGACGACGGTCATCAGCGGGATGACGGCCGAGAAGGCCACCAGCACCAGGACCGGGACGACCATGAACCAGGCCTTGTTGTTCCAGGTTTTTTCCATGGGTCAGCCCTCCATGCCTACGCGCCAGGAATCGGCGAAGATGCCGAGACCTTCGGGGACGAATGTGATGCGGGGATCGGCGGGAATGTCTGCATCTTCGGGCACGACAACGGACAGCGACTGGTCGGCAAAGCGGGCGCGCACGATCTTCTGTCGACCGATGTCCTCGACCTTGTCGATGGAGATCGGCATGCCTTCCCGTCCGAGGCGGATGAATTCAGGCCGGACACCGAGCTCGATCTTGCTCTGACCGGAGAGCTTCGGTGCGCCCGGCAGGTTGATCGCCTGATCACCAATCATGGCGGTTGCGCCGCTCACCTTTGCCGGCATGACATTCATACCAGGAGAACCGATGAAATAGCCGACGAAGGTGTGGCTCGGCCGCTCGAAGAGTTCGGCGGGCGTCCCGATCTGCACAATCTGACCGTCATACATGACGACGACCTTGTCGGCGAAGGTGAGCGCCTCGGTCTGGTCATGGGTGACGTAAACCATGGTGAAACCCGACTGGCGGTGCAGGCGCTTCAACTGAGAGCGCAGGACCCACTTCATGTGCGGATCGATGACCGTCAGCGGCTCGTCGAAGAGGATCGCGTTAACGTCGGAGCGGACGAGGCCACGGCCGAGGGAGATCTTCTGCTTCTGGTCTGCCGTCAGGCCTTGCGCCTGCTTGCGGGCCATGGGCTGCAGGTCGATCATGTCGAGGATCTCGTTGACCCGCTTGTTGACCTGATCTTCGGGGACATGGCGGTTGCGCAGCGGAAAGGCCAGATTGTCGTAAACCGTCATGGTGTCGTAGACGACCGGGAACTGGAAGACCTGGGCGATGTTGCGAGCGGCCGTTGGCAGGTTGGTGACATCAACGCCATCGAATTCGATGCGGCCGTCGGACGGATGCAACAGGCCGGAGATGATGTTGAGCAGGGTGGTCTTGCCGCAGCCCGAGGGCCCAAGCAGCGCATAGGCGCCGCCATCGTCCCATTCGTGATGGACTTCCTTCAAAGCGTAGTCTCCGGCCGCACGGGCTGCGGGAGAGTAGGCGTGGCGGATGTGGTCGAGGTTGATGCGTGCCATGACGTTGCTCCTCACGCGGCCATTTCGGCCGGCGCGCCGAGCGCCCTGCCGTCGGCGCCGAACGCCATCAGGTGACGGGTATCGATGAAGACATCGATCTCGCGATCGGGATCGATGTCGTGGATGCCATGGGCCAGGCACACCCAGCGGGCGGTGCCGTATTCGACATGGATGAAGCTCTCCGAGCCTGCGATTTCGGAAACCAGCGTCCGCGAGCGCATCGGCAGGGCGCCCGGCAGGGCGGCAAGCAACAGGTGATGCGGGTGGAAGGCGACCGTGACGGGGCCGTCCGCGATCGATGCCAGATGGCCAGGCACCGCCAGAACTGGCTGGCCGTTCAGTTCGAAGCTTGCGCCCCGCTTGACCAGCGCGATGGTGTTGAGCGGCGGATCGGCGAAAGTTTTGGCGGCCAGGAGGTCCAATGGGCGGCGATAGACGTCGATCGTCTGACCGAACTGGGTGATCCGACCTTCTGACAGCGTGGCGGTGTTGCCGCCGAGCAGCAAAGCTTCAGATGGTTCGGTTGTCGCATAGACGAAAATCGCACCGGATTCGGCGAAGATCTTCGGAAGCTCTTCGCGCAGTTCCTCGCGCAGCTTGTAGTCGAGGTTGGCGAGCGGTTCATCCAGCAGCACTAGGGTGGCGTTCTTGACGATGGCACGGGCCAGCGCCGTACGTTGCTGCTGTCCACCGGACAGGTTCAGCGGTGTGCGATCGAGATAGGGCGTCAGACGCAAGAGATCGGCAGCCTTGCGAACCTCGCGATCGATTGTGGCCGCATCCTTGCCGGCAACCCGCATCGGCGAGGCGATATTTTCGTAGACCGTCAAAGCCGGATAATTGATGAACTGCTGGTAGACCATCGCGACATTGCGCTTCTGGACCGGCATGCTCGTGACATCCCGACCGTCGAAATGGACGGCTCCGGAAGTCGGCTTGTCGAGGCCTGCCATCAGGCGCATCAGGGATGTCTTGCCCGAAAGGGTGGGCCCGAGCAGGACATTGAGCGTACCCCGCTGCAATGTCAGATCGGTCGGGTGAATGTGATATTCACCTCCCGCCATTTTCGAGACTTTACGCAGTTCCAACATATGTCCTCGGGCCTCCTCCAAACCGTCGGTCTTTATCCGTGAGATGGGCGATCAGGCCGCCGCCAGCATCCCCAGATAGGCATCCAGCCCCTTCGCCTCCTCCGGCGTCAGGAATAGACCCTGTTTCGTTCGGCGCCACAGCACGTCTTCGGCCGTAACCGCCCATTCCATTTCCACCAGCCAGCGAACCTCCGCCTCGTATAGCGTGCCGCCGAAATGGCGTCCGAGATCGGCCGCGCTCTTCGCCTTGCCGAGGATCGCTCTTGAATCTGTGCCGTAGCAGCGAATCAGGCGCTCGGCATGGATGCGATCCAGGAAGGGATAGGCTTTGATTAGTCCGTCGACCGCCGGCTCGAAGGCCGTGGCCGAGAAGTCACCACCCGGCAGACGGCTACCCGCCGTCCAAGAGGTGCCTTTTTCGCCGATCGCTTCACCGATCTTTTCCAGCGCATGTTCGGCCAGACGACGATAGGTGGTGAGCTTGCCGCCGAAGACATTGAGCAAGGGGGCGTCGCCGCTGTTGCCCTCGACCTTCAGCACGTAATCGCGCGTCGCCTCCTGAGCCTTCGAGGCGCCGTCATCGAAAAGAGGACGCACGGCCGAATAGCTCCAGACGATATCGTCTGGGCGCACCGGTTCCTGGAAATATTCGCTTGCCGCATCGCAGAGATAGTTCACCTCTTCGGGGCTGATGCGAACGTCCTTCGGGTCTTCGGTGAAATCACGGTCCGTCGTGCCGATCAGGGTGAATTCACCCTCATAGGGGATGGCGAATATGATGCGGTTGTCGGGGTTCTGGAAGAAGTAGGCGCGTGGATCGGTGAACTTCTTGCGAACAACGATATGGCTGCCCTGTACGAGGCGAACATTGTGCACATTGTTGCGGCCGAAGGCACCGGCCAAAACCTGATCGACCCAAGGGCCGGCCGCGTTGACCAGCATGCGGGCCTTGTGAGTGACGACGGAGCCGTCGCGCTGCGACTTTGTCGTGACGACCCAGTGGCCGTCTTCGCGATGGGCCGAGACAACACGGTTACGGCTCAGGATCGTTGCGCCGCGGATCTGTGCATCACGGGCATTGAGAACGACCATGCGCGCGTCATCGACCCAGCCGTCCGAATATTCGAACGCCTTCGAGAAGACCGGCTTCAGAGGCTTTCCGGCCGGATCGCGGCGCAGATCGAGCGTCTTGGTCGGCGGAAGCAGCTTTCGGCCACCGAGATTATCGTACAGGAAAAGGCCCAGGCGAATGAGCCAGGCGGGGCGAATGCCGCCCTTCTGGAAGGGCAAAACGAACCGCAAAGGCCAGATCACATGCGGCGCCATGGCCCAGAGGACTTCGCGCTCCATGAGCGCTTCGCGCACCAGGCGAAACTCGTAGTGCTCGAGATACCGAAGACCACCATGGATGAGCTTCGTTGCGCCCGAGGAGGTGCCGGAGGCGAAATCGTTCATTTCAGCCAAGGCAACGGAGTAACCACGGCCGGCCGCGTCGCGCGCGATCCCGCATCCGTTGATCCCGCCGCCGATCACAAAGAGATCGTAAATTGGCTGCCCCGACATCGTTCCTCCGCATGTTCGCACCTGCAGCATTTACTGCTATTGCGAAAGTCCAGCTATCTTTTTCGAAATTTAAACGAATGTCAAACGAAAGTTATTCCGCCGCCAGATCGCGGTCGACCGGCGCGGTTTCGATGATCCTGACATCGCGCTCGGCGCAAATGTCCCGGATGCTGCTGGACGGACAATGATCGGTGATAAAGGTTTGAACTTGCGAAATATGCCCGATGCGGACCGGCGCGGTGCGCTCGAATTTTGATGAGTCGGAGACCAGAATGACATGCCGCGCGTTGGCGATGATGGCCTGGGCGACTTTCACTTCGCGGAAATCGAAATCGAGCAGTGCACCATCTTCGTCGATCGCAGAGACGCCGATAACTGCGAAATCCACCTTGAACTGACGGATGAAATCCACGGCCGCCTCGCCGACGATACCGCCGTCCGAACCACGAACCACACCGCCGGCGATCACCACCTCGATCGAGGGATAGACACGCAAGCGATTGGCAACATTGATATTGTTGGTGATGACCATCAATTCCCTGTGGTCAACAAGCGCTTCGCCCACGGCTTCCGTCGTGGTGCCGATGTTGATGAAGAGGGAGGAATTATCCGGGATCAGGTTGGCGGCGGCACGGCCGATCGCCTGCTTCTCCCCGGCCGCCATCGAACGGCGCGCCTCGTATTTAACGTTTTCGTTTCCGCTCGGAAAGACGGCGCCACCGTGGATACGGTTGAGTGCGCGTGCGTCGCAAAGGTCGTTCAGATCCTTGCGAATGGTTTGTGGCGTGACCGCGAAGCGCGCAGCGAGCTCGTCCACCAGAACGCGGCCCTGCTCCTTGGCCAGCGTCATGATCTCGGCCTGTCTCGCGGAGAACATCATGCCGCCCCCTCCCCCTATTTCGTTTTTTCTTCAGTCTAGGCAAAAACGAAACAGGAGCAATAGGCAGGCTCCAACTATCGCCGTCGCAGGAGAAGAATGAAAGCGAGCCCGCCTGCCAGACCGGTAATCACCCCGATCGGGACATCCTCGGGCGCCATGATCGTGCGCGAAACGATATCGGCCAGAATGAGGATAACGGCACCGGCCAACGCCGAAAGGGGAATGACCCTGATATTGTCGCTGCCGGCGGTCAGGCGGACAAAATGCGGAACCAGCAGGCCCACAAAGCCGATGGCACCCGAAAAGGCGACCATCACACCAGTCAGAAGCGCGGTGATCACAAAAAGCTCCGCGCGGAACCGGGCGACGGGAATGCCGAGCGTCGCTGCCGTCTCATCACCCATGGCCATGGCGTTGATTTCCCGGGCGCGAACGACAAGGAAGACGAGGCAAACTGAAAGCACCGCCACTGGATAGAGAAGATGCGACCATTGGGCGAGGCCGAGCCCTCCCAACATCCAGAAGACCACCGTGTGAGCGGCGCGCGGATCGCCGAGGAAGATCGCAAGATTTCCGAGCGAGGTCGCCACGAAAGCGATGGCCACACCGGTCAATACGAGACGATCGGCGCCCGCGCCGGTGAAGCGCGTCACGGTGACGACCGCGAGCGTTGCAGCCAAGGAACCGCCGAAGGCAAAGAGCGGTACGGTGACCAGGCCGAAGACAAGGCCGGTGTGGAGAAGGGCGATAATCGCACCCAGGGCACCGCCGGATGAGACGCCGAGCAGATGCGGATCGGCCAGTGGATTGCGGGTTACCGCCTGCAGGACAGCCCCTACCGTCGCGAGGCCGGCCCCCACGAGGCCAGCCAGGATGACGCGCGGAAAGCGAACGTCCCAGACGATGCTCTCGCGACCGGGCGACCATGTCACTTCAAATGTACCGGGTGCGAGTTTGTTGGCCACGATCGACCAGACAGTGCTGACCGGAATGGGAGCCGAACCCAGGGACACGCCAGCGGTCAGGCAGAGGGCCAGCAGCACGATAGCCAGACCCATCCAGAGAAACATCCGACCGTGCATCATTCTGCCTTGAATTTCGTGCTGGGCGGGACCGGTTCGCGGTCCCGCCTTGAGGGTTACATGTTGCGCGGATGGAAGGTGTTCGCGAGCCGCTCGATCGCCTGGACATTGCGCGGCCCAGGCGTTGCCTCAACATATTCCAGGACCACAAAGCGATCCTGCTTGACGGCATCGAGGTTCTTGAAGGCCGGGTTTTCCTTCATGAACGAGATCTTCTGTTCGGCCGTGACATCGCCATAGTTGACGATGACGACGACTTCCGGATTGCGCTCGATGACCGGCTCCCAGGACACCTCCGTCCAGCTCTTTTCGACGTCTTCCATGATATTCACGCCGCCTGCGGCTTCGATCATCGCGGTCGGAATGCCGAAGCGACCCGAGGTGAACGGCTTTTCGGTGCCGGAATCATAGACGAATACGCGGACCGGCTTTTCGATGCCGCCGATGCGGGTGGTGATTTCGTCCAGTTGCTTGCGGTAGCCAGCCACCAGGGCCTCGGCGCGGTCCTCGACGTCGAAGATCTTCCCGAGGTTCAGCAGGTCGATGAACATGTCGTCCATGGTCGGCTTGTTCTTCGCCATGATATGGATGCAGGATTCGGTGAGTTCATAGACCTTGATCTTGAAGGGCTCGAGCGTTTCGGGCGTCACCTCGCCGCCGACCTTCATCCCGTAGTTCCAGCCGGCAAAATAGAAATCGGCATCGGCGTTCAGCAGCACTTCCTTGGTCGGGTATTTCGGCGAAAGCTCGGGCAACTCCTTCACGCCGTCCCGCAGCCCCTCATCCAGCGTCTTCCAGCCGGAGATCCCGGTATAGCCGACCATGCGGTCCTGCAGTTTCAAGGCCAGCATCATCTCGGTCAGGTTTACGTCATTCGAGATCGCGCGCGCCGGAGGTGCGTCGAACGTGACGTCGCGATCGCAGCTCTTGACCGTCACAGGATAGGCAAATGCCGATGAGGCGGCGAAGACCGAAGCAAAGAGCGTGGCAGACAATAGAAGACGGGAAGCCATAGTGGCGGATCCTTTCAAAATCAGGTCAAGGCAAGGGAAAAGGAAAAACGATGGGACCGAGCGCCCTCCGCCTGTTGACGGGCGGCGAGGACACCGAAGGTTCCGGACAGGGCCTGTTCGGTCAGAACAGCTTCCGGTGGGCCGAACGCATTCATCCGGCCGCCATGCATCAGGGCAATATGCGTTGCAAACTCGGCGGCGAGGTTAATGTCGTGCAGCGTCGTGATGATCGTCAGGTTCAAAGCGCCGAGCAGATCGAGGATCTCGAGCTGGTGACGGATATCCAGATGGTTGGTCGGCTCGTCGAGTATGAGGATTTCAGGCTTCTGCGCCAGCGCACGCGCCACCAGGACACGCTGCTTCTCACCTCCCGACAAGGTCGAGAACTGCCGGTTCGCCAGCCGCAGCAGATCGAGATGGTCGAGCGCGTGCTCTGCTTCGGCCCGGTCTTCTTCGCTCCAGCCCGCAAGGCCTTCGCGCCAGGGAACGCGCCCCATCATCACCACGTCGCGGACGGTGAACGGGAAGTCGCCCGGCATTTCCTGCAGAACGACCGCCACCCGGCGGGCAAGTTGGCGGGCACTCATCTGCCAGATATCCTGACCGCCGACCTCGACGCGCCCCTCTAGCGGACTGACACCGCGATAGAGGCAGCGCAGAAGCGTGGTCTTGCCAGCCCCGTTCGGCCCGACGATTGCCAGCCGGTCGCCTGCATCGAGGGAGAAGGAAACGCCTCGGACCAAAAACTGGGATGACTTCGGCCCCCAACCGATATCGGTGACCCGGATCGGGCAGCCCTTGCTGGTACAGCTCATGGGCGGGCCTCATCGAACGACGAAACGTCGAGCGTTACGCCATGGCCAAGGCCGATCGCCCGTCCCTGCGCTTCATGATCTGGAAGGAAATGCATGCCAGTCCTCCGCAGGATTTCTCCGGAGGCAAAATGGCATGTGGTCGGCGCGCCAGACGGCGCAGCGCAAAAGCCAGTTCGTATCCATCGGAACACCCCGTCCGCTTCGTTTTCTTCACTTGACGGCAGGTCTCCTGGCTCGCGGATATGCGCTTTCCATTTGCCTTCCCACGGTGACCCGCAGTGGCCCGGCGCTTTCACGCCGCGAGAATGGACAGCAATCCGCTTACAGTTGCGGGGGCAGCCACGGTCTTGGTCCCTATTGGGTCGTCCTCACCGTGTTCCCTATTAATCCCCTCGGAGTCATCCGGCGGGGAACCGTCACTGCTTGCATAGGACCTGCAGCCCCTGGCGGTCAAGCCTGGATCTTTTCGTTATGTAATATCGTTACGTCTATAGATCCGAATCCGGGTTGTCCACCTTCAAAGCGCATCCGCCCTCAGATTCTCAACGGAGGTCATTACCTCTCAGGGGCAACGAAGTTCTCATCGATCAGACGCGCGCCTCTCTGCCGGGTGGTGTAGCGCCAGATCCACTGAACACTGACAAGCAGGCGTTTCTCGAAATTGACCAGCAGATAGACATGGACGATGGCCCAGAGCAGCCAGGCGAGACGGCCCTTGAGCTGCCAGGAGCCGAAATCGAAGATGGCTGCGTTTCTTCCGATGACCGCCGTGTTGCCGCGATTACGGAAACGGAAGTCTGGCACAGCCGCTCCTTTCAGGAGGTTGGCCTTGAGCGCTTTGCCGAGGAACGTCCCCTGCTGTTTGGCCACCTGTGCGAGCGCGGGCAATGCTTCGCCATTTTCTCCCAAAGCCAGCGCGGTATCGCCGATGGCGTAGACCCCGTCCATGCCATCAACCGAGAGGTCGCACGCAACCGGCAAGCGCCCGCCCGGGCCCGGCGAAAGGCCAAGCCATTCCGCGGCCGGCGATGCTTTGACCCCGGCTCCCCAGACGATGCAGCTCGCCGGCAGGAAAGCATCCTTGACCTTAACGCCCTCGGCAGTCACGTCTTCGACAGGCGTGTTCAGCCTGATATCCACGCCGATGTCGCGCAGATAGTCGGCCGCATAGGTCGAGAGATTTTCGGGGAAGGTTGCCAGAATACGCGGACCGGCCTCGACGAGGACGACGTGAAGTTGCTCTGGTCGCAGGCTACGGAAATCACGATCAATCATGAATCGACCGAGTTCTGAAATGGCGCCGGCCATTTCGACGCCGGTCGGGCCGCCACCGATGACGACGCTGGTCAACAGGCGGCGCATCTCTGCCTCATCCTGGCTTCGCTCGGCCTGCTCGAAGGCGAGCAGGAGGCGGTGACGAATCTGGCGGGCTTCGTGAATCGATTTCAGCCCCGGTGCATGTTTCTGCCAGTCCTGATGGCCGAAATAATTGTACTGCGAGCCGGTCGCGAGAACGAGGCGGTCGTAGGAGATCGCTGCGCCATCGGCGAGAGAGACTGCGCGGGCGTCCGTATCGATCGACACCACCTCTCCCATCAGCACGTGGATGTTGTCCGATCGTCCCAATGTACGGCGGATCGGCTCGGAGATATCCGCAGGCGAAAGCGCTGCCGTCGCGACCTGATAGAGCAATGGCTGAAACAGATTGTGATTGCGCCGGTCGATCACGGTCACGTCGACTTCTGCGTCTGCCAGAGCCTTTGCGCAGGCAAGGCCTCCAAAACCTGCGCCGACGATCACGATGCGCGGCCGGCTCCCGATACTGGATCGTTCTTCCATCATCACCTCACTGTCTGCGCGAATTGTTCCGGGACAACCTGAAGGTGTCCGGAATGTTCCTGGGGAACTGTTCGCAGTCGGGACGGTTGGTCACGGAGAGCTCAAGAAGAGGAGACCCAAGATGGGCATGAACGCACCGAAAGATGGCGAGCCGGGAACAACGGATCAGTCGCCCCGCTGGGAAGGACCGCAGGAGAATCGACCGACGGGATATCTGCCGGCCAAGGACAATCCTAAGGTCGACCGGGATGCCGTGGGCGAAAATTTGCAGGACCCGGAAAAGCGAAATCTCGGCGATTCGCTGAAGACCCGCGACGACCAATAACCCCACTCCTGATGGTCAGAAAATCAGGAACAAGCCGGTAGGGTCCTTTTTAGGCAACCGTCAAACACGAGGAAAGATGCGATGTTCTATACCGACAACAAGTTGCAATATCCCGTCCGAGTTGAGACCCCGGACCCTCTGTTTGCCCGCGCCCTACAGCAGGCGATCGGAGGCGTGGAAGGAGAAATCCGCGTTGCCATGCAGTATTTCTTCCAGGCCTGCGGCGCCCGGGGCAACCCGAAGTTTCGCGACCTGCTGATGAACACAGCAGCGGAGGAACTGGGGCATATCGAGATGCTCGCAACGGCAGTTGCCATGAACCTGGAAGGCGCGCCCCTGTCACTCAAGGAAGAGATCGCGGCCGATCCAGTCGGTGGCGGGGTTCTTGGCGGCATCAACCTCAAGAACCTTCTCTCGGCGGGGCTCTCTGCCATGCCGGTGGATTCGGACGGTGTGCCCTTCGACATGTCGCACATCTATGCGAGCGGCAATATCGCCGCCGACATGACCGCCAATGTTGCTGCGGAATCGACCGGACGCGTCCTTGCTACACGCCTTTACACCATGACGAACGATCCGGGCATGAAGGACATGCTGTCCTATCTCATCGCCCGGGACACCATGCACCAGAACCAGTGGATGGCGGCACTGGAGGAGTTGGGCGGGCCGACAGGCGTGTTCCCGATTCCGAACAGTTTCCCGCAGGAACAGGAAAAGCAGGAGTTCAGCTATGCATATCTCGGATTTCAGCAGGACGGCAGCGCAGCTGCAGCCGGGCGTTGGTCCGAGGGACAGTCGGTCGATGGCAAGGGACAGTTCGTGTCCCAGCCGATGCAATCTCTCGGCCCCAAGCCGGATCTGGGACGAGCGAAACCCAACAGCGGCGCTCAGACCGAGCAGCTCTGATCTCGCGAGTCATAGGCCGAAAATTCTTTGTTCCATAAATGGAACAAAGCTTCTCATTACCGGTTCATAGAGGAGATCATTGGTCCTCCCCCCGCCCCCCGGCCGCCCCAAGGGCGCCTACCTGAACCCCGCTTCGGCGGGGTTTTTTTTGGGGATTTGCATCAGATGGATCCCCTCGACGCGCTACCGCGAGACTGGCTGGAATCAGCCTCGGAGGGAGCGGCTGCCGAAGGCCTATTGCTGAACACTGTGGGGGGGATAATCCTTGTTGTCCTCATTGTCCTGGATGCCCCCGCCGCCCAGTGCGTAAACGCTGGCAGCGAGGATCACGAGGAGGACGACAAGAGCCAGAAGGCGTGGGGGGGACATAGCTTTTGCTCCTTATGGGAGTTGTTTGGGTGGGGCGCGACTTCCCTCTGCGTTACCCGTTTGGCGTTATGGTGTGCTGATGTCTCCGGTTGCGCTGGGCGGCACGTCCGGCACGGGCGCGTGACGCGTGGGGGCGTCAGTGGGAGCGGTCTCGGTCACCTCCTGCTGAAATTCGGCCATCAGTAGCATCACGATAGCGACGAGGATTGCGCCCAAGAGGGCGGCGAGTTGCCATGTTCTACTCATCTACAGCCTTCAATCACGGATTGGTTTGGGATTGCGCTCTGACCTTGTGCATTCGGACCAGCGGGTAGTTGGCAATCGCATAGGTCTTCAGACTTCCGGCTGATCCATGATCGGCATAGGCGCCCAGCAGCCTGATGGCCTGATCATGCGCCTTCATCTGGGAGGACATATAGGCGGGGTCGAACTGGCTCTCCTCTGCCTGTTCCAGCGCGGTGAGCGTTTGCTTCTGCTCCATCGACAGTTCGAGAACCATCGCGATCGAATCGGCCTTGGCGGCTTCGGTCAACTGCTCCTGCGCACGCTTGTGGTCGTCCAGCAGGGTGCTGGCGAAAGCCCTTACCTGCTCGTCCTGGCTTCGCTTCAGAGCGAGTTCCGCAGACAGTATTTGGAACTCGTTGGTAGCGGCGGCCCGTTGCGCGAAGCCTTTGGGGGCCAATGCTTCAGTCTCCGCAGAAGCCTGGGGGGTCGGCAGCTGCTGGATTGGTGCCGTCTGCTGGGCCGTTGCCGTGGAGACAAGGCAAAGTGCCGTTGCGGCTGCGAGCGAAATGGAACGTGTCATGATCGTTCTCCTTGAACAATGGGGTCAAAGGTTCAACCCGTCAGCCTTCAAACCGTTCCAACACATGCACGAGCGCGGAGCCCGGATTTGACAGGAGAGGGCAAAATTGGCAGCAGTGTTTCCACACGGAGAGGAGACCGCATGGCACGGCGTGGCGAGGGGCAGACAAGACTGGACGATGCAGCACGGGCCGGATGGCTCTACTATGTCGCCGGCAAAACCCAGGACGAGATCGCGGCTGCCATGGGCATATCCCGACAAAGCGCCCAGCGCCTCGTATCCCTTTCGATTGCGGAAAAGCTGATCAAGGTCCGGCTCGATCATCCCATCGCGGCATGCCTGGAACTTGCCGAAGCCGTGAAGCGCAAGTTCGGCCTGAAGGCGGTGGAAATCGTTCCTACCGATCCCGGATCCGAGTCCGCGACAGTGGGAGTGGCAGAAGCGGGCGCGGCACAGCTGGAGCGCTGGCTGAAACAGCCCGAGCCACTGGTCATCGCGATGGGAACGGGTCGAACACTCCGGTCGATGATCGATCAGCTGTCTCCGATGGAATGTCCGCAGCACAAGATCGTCTCGCTCACAGGCAATATCAGCCCTGACGGTTCGGCTGCCTATTTCAACGTCATCTTCTCCATGGCCGATGCGGTGAAGGCACCGCATTTTCCGATGCCGCTGCCGGTCATCGTCTCCTCTCCCGCCGAGCGGCAGTTGCTGCATGACCAGCCTCTGGTCGCGCCGACAATCGCGCTCGCGCGCCGATCGGACGTCACCTTTGTCGGCATCGGCGAGATGAACATGCGTGCTCCGCTTCTCGTCGATGGCTTCCTGAAAGCCGACGAGATGGAAGATCTCCTGCAGGCCGGCGCGGTTGGAGAGATCTGCGGCTGGATCTTCGGGGACAACGGCGAGTTGCTGACCCATCCGGTCAATGAGCGGGTTGCGAGCTTGCAAATTCCCGCCCGGGAAACCTCGACCGTGATCGGTCTCGCACGGGGTCGGCGCAAGCATCCGGCCATCCTGGCGGCCGTCCGGGGTGGACACATCAATGGGCTGATCACGGACGAGGACGCTGCGCGTCACCTTCTGGCGAGCTAGGCTTCTATAAAATTTTAATTCCAGAACAGTTGGTTAGCTATTCCATGCGGCAGCGCAGCATGAAATGCGGATTGACATTTTGTGCTCTACGATTGAGTAATTGCCCATGAGCAAAGCGAATGCTCATTTTTCTTCTGGGAGGAAGACATGACATTGAAGACGATTTTGCTGGGCGCGTGCTCGGCGCTGGCGCTTGCCGGCATGGCCTCGGCCGAAACCCTCACGATCGCGACCGTCAACAACGGCGACATGATCCGCATGCAGGGCCTGACCTCGGAATTCACCTCGGCCAATCCCGACATCCAGGTCGAGTGGGTCACACTCGAAGAAAACGTTCTGCGCGAACGTGTGACGACGGACATCGCCACGAAGGGCGGACAGTACGACATCATGACGATCGGCACTTACGAAGTTCCGATCTGGTCCAAACAAGGCTGGCTGCTGCCGCTCGAAAATCTCGGCGCAGACTACGATGTCGATGATCTGCTTCCGGCCATTCGCTCAGGCCTGACCGGCGAAGACGGCAAGCTCTATGCGGCTCCGTTCTACGGCGAATCCTCGTTCATCATGTACCGCAAGGACCTGATGGAGAAGGCCGGGCTCACCATGCCCGATGCTCCGACCTGGGAGTTTGTTGCCGACGCCGCTCGCAAGATGACGGACCGCGCCAACGACATCAACGGCATCTGCCTGCGCGGCAAGGCCGGCTGGGGCGAAAACATGGCCTTCCTGACGGCCACCTCGAACGCCTTTGGCGCCCGCTGGTTCGACGAGAACTGGAAGCCGCAATTCGATCAGCCGGAATGGAAGAATACGCTCGACTTCTACGTCAAGCTGATGAACGACGCGGGCCCGCAGGGTGCGTCCTCGAACGGCTTCAACGAAAACCTCGCGCTCTTCCAGCAGGGCAAGTGCGGCATGTGGATCGACGCCACCGTCGCCGCTTCCTTCGTGACCAACCCGAAGGACTCGACCGTCGCCGACAAGGTGGGCTTTGCGCTCGCTCCCGACACCGGTCTCGGCAAGCGCGGCAACTGGCTCTGGGCCTGGAACCTCGCCATCCCGGCAGGCACCCAGAAGGCAGAAGCTGCCGAGAAGTTTGTCTCCTGGGCGACCAGCAAGGCCTATGCGGAGCTCGTCGCTTCCAAGGAAGGCTGGGCCAATGTTCCTCCGGGGACGCGGACCTCTCTCTACGAGAACCCGGAATACCAGAAGGCGGCGCCGTTCGCGAAGATGACGCTCGACTCGATCAATGCCGCTGACCCGAAGAACCCGACCGTCAAGCCGGTGCCCTATGTCGGCGTGCAGTTCGTCGCCATCCCCGAGTTCCAGAGCCTCGGCACCTCCGTCGGCCAGCTCTTCTCGGCCGCACTTGCGGGCCAGATGTCGGTCGATGATGCGCTTGCCCAGGCCCAGAGTCTGACGACACGCGAAATGACCCGCGGCGGCTACATCAAGTAATCCACCCTCCCGAACCACCTGCCCGGATTGCGATCCGGGCAGGAAAGGCTTCGACCGTTTGCGGCCAATGCCGGTCGTCGTCACCTAGCCTCCAACGGGCCTGCGGACCTCGTCTCCGACATGGCCATCAGGGCGAGCTTCATCATGGCTACTCAAAACACAAGCACCCTGGCCCGTCTGATGATGGCGCCGTCCGTCGGGCTCCTGTTGATCTGGATGATCGTGCCACTGTCGATGACGCTGTGGTTCTCGTTCCAGAACTACAATCTGCTCAACCCTGCCAATGTCAGCTTCGCTGGCCTGTTCAACTACCGCTATTTCTATACGGATCCGGCCTTCTTCCAGTCGATCTGGAACACCATGCTGATCGTCGGCGGCGTGCTGTTCATCACCATCTTCGGCGGCACGCTGCTGGCGCTGCTGCTCGACCAGCCGATTTTCGGCCAGGGGATCGTGCGTATCCTCGTCATCTCGCCCTTCTTCGTCATGCCGCCGGTCGCTGCATTGGTCTGGAAAAACATGATCATGCACCCGGGCTATGGCGTGCTGGCCGACATCAACCGGGCGCTCGGCTTGAGCCCCGTCGACTGGTTCGCGCAATATCCGCTTCTGTCGATCGTCATCATCGTTGCCTGGCAATGGCTGCCGTTTGCAACGCTCATCCTGCTCACCGCGCTTCAGTCACTCGATGGCGAGCAGCAGGAAGCGGCCGAGATGGATGGTGCGCGCTTCATCGACAAGTTCATCTATCTGACGCTTCCGCATCTCGCCCGCGCAATTACCGTGGTCATCCTGATCCAGACCATCTTCCTGCTCGGGGTCTACGCGGAAATCCTGGTCACCACCAATGGCGGCCCGGGCTATGCCTCGACCAATCTCGTCTTCCTGATCTACCGAACGGCCCTTCTGGGTTACGACGTCGGCGGCGCTTCGGCGGGCGGCATCATCGCAATCATTCTCGCCAATATCGTCGCCATCTTCCTGATGCGCGCCGTCGGCAAGAACCTCGACCGGTAAGGACAAGGCCATGGCTCGCAACGTCACAACCCGGCGCAAGATCATCTTTACAGCGATTGCCTGGACGATCGCCTTCGTGATCTTCTTCCCGATCCTTTACACGCTGATCACCAGTGTGAAGACGGAAAGCGAAGCGATCCAGGGCTTCGACCTGATCCCGACCTTTACCTTCGAAAATTACGTGACGGTCCAGACACAGCGCGACTACATCAAGCCGTTCATGAACTCGGTCATCCTGTCTGTGGGCTCGACGATCCTGGCACTTTTCGTCGGCATCCCGGCCGCCTGGGCCATGGCGTTTTCGCCGACCAAGCGGACCAAGGACATCCTGATGTGGATGCTCTCGACCAAGATGATGCCTGCAGTCGCCGTGCTCGTTCCGATCTACCTGCTGTTCCGCGACTTCGGTCTGCTCGATACCCGGATTGGTCTGACGATCATGCTGACGCTGATCAACCTGCCGATCGTCATCTGGATGCTCTACACCTATTTCCGCGAGATTCCGGGCGAAATCCTCGAAGCCGCGCGAATGGACGGTGCCTCGCTTTTCAACGAGATCGTCTATGTGCTCGCGCCCATGGCCCTGCCAGGCATTGCCTCGACGCTTCTCCTCAACATCATTCTCGCCTGGAACGAAGCCTTCTGGACGATCCGTCTCACCACCACCAATGCGGCGCCGCTAACCGCCTTCATCGCCTCCTTCTCCAGTCCGCAAGGGTTGTTCTGGGCGAAACTGTCGGCCGCCTCGACGATGGCGATTGCGCCGATAGTGATCCTCGGCTGGTTCAGCCAGAAGCAACTCGTGCGCGGCCTGACCTTTGGCGCCGTCAAGTAAGGAAACCCGACCATGGGCAGCATCAAACTCGAACAGCTCTCCAAGTCCTTCGGCGAGCATGCGGTCATCCCGGGGATCGACCTTGAAATCAATGACGGTGAATTTGTCGTCTTCGTCGGGCCGTCCGGCTGCGGCAAGTCCACGTTGCTGCGCCTGATCGCCGGCCTCGAAGACGCGACCGGCGGACGCATTGTGATCGACGGCAAGGATCAAACGCATACACCGCCGGCGCAGCGCGGCCTGGCAATGGTGTTCCAGTCCTATGCACTTTATCCGCATATGAGCGTGCGCTCGAACATCGGCTTTCCGCTGAAGATGGCGAAGGTCGACCCGGCCGAGATCAACCGCAAGGTCGAGGAGGCAGCGCGCATATTGAACCTCACCGATTACCTGGAGCGCCGGCCCGGGCAACTCTCCGGCGGTCAACGACAGCGCGTCGCTATCGGCCGTGCCATTGTCCGCAATCCCCGTTGCTTCCTGTTCGACGAGCCGCTTTCCAACCTCGATGCGGCGCTTCGCGTCGCCATGCGTCTCGAGATCACCGAACTGCATCAGAAGCTCAAGGCAACCTCGATTTACGTGACCCACGACCAGGTGGAGGCCATGACCATGGCTGACAAGATCGTGGTTCTCAACAAGGGCCGCATCGAGCAGGTGGGATCGCCGCTCGACCTCTATCGCAGCCCGGCCAATCTCTTCGTCGCCGGCTTCATCGGTTCGCCGAAGATGAACCTGATCTCTGGCCAGGCCGCCTCCGCCCATGGCGCCCACACGATCGGCATTCGGCCGGAGCATGTCACGCTCTCGCTCGACAGCGGCATGTGGCGTGGTCTTGTGACAGTCGCCGAACATCTTGGCTCCGACACGTTCCTGCATGTCGAGGTGGATGGTGTCGGCACGATCACCACGCGGACAGGAGGGGAATTCCCGGTCCGTCATGGCGACACTGTTTATGTGACACCGGATCTCAATCGACTGCACAAATTCAATGACAAGGGACTGGCAGCATGACCGGCAGATTGAGCGGAAAATCGGCAATTATCACAGGCTCAGCCCGCGGCATCGGCCGGGCCTTTGCGGAGGTCTATATTCGCGAAGGTGCAACGGCGGTTGCGATCGCCGATATCGATTTCGACCGCGCATCGGCAACGGCATCGGAGATCGGCCCTGCGGCCTATGCCGTCCGGATCGACGTCTCCGATCAGGCATCGATCGACGCAGCGATTGCTGCCTGTGTCGAACGCGCCGGCGGCATCGATATTCTGGTCAACAATGCCGCAATCTTCGATCTCGCTCCGATCATCGAGATTTCCCGCAAGAGCTATCAACGCGTTTTCGACATCAATGTCGGAGGAACGCTGTTTACGATGCAGGCCGTGGCCAAGCAGATGATGGCGCAAGGGCGTGGTGGCAAGATCATCAACATGGCGAGCCAGGCCGGACGACGCGGCGAACCGCTGGTCGGCGTCTACTGCGCCTCGAAGGCTGCCGTCATTTCGCTCACCCAATCGGCTGGCCTCGACCTCATCAAGCACGGGATCAACGTCAACGGGATTGCGCCTGGCGTGGTCGGCAGCGAGATGTGGGACGAGGTCGACGCGCTCTTCGCAAAGTACGAAAACCGTCCGCTTGGCGAAAAGAAGAAACTTGTCGGCGAGGCGGTCCCCTTCGGCCGTATGGGCCGGGCGGAGGATCTGACCGGCATGGCAGTCTTCCTCGCATCGGCGGAAGCCGACTACATCGTCGCCCAGACCTACAATGTCGACGGCGGAAACTGGATGAGCTGACGGCTCGTGCGGCCCCCAGCCAAGGAATGCACTCATGACGATCAAACTCTCGCTTGCAACTCTGGCAGATATCGGTGACCGGGCGTCCCTGCCCTCCTACCGCCGCGAGGACATCCGTCCCGGGATCCTGCATTTCGGCGTCGGCAATTTCCACCGCGCCCATATGGCGATCTACCTGCACGAACTCTTCAACAGCGGTCGCGATCTCGATTGGGGCATTATCGGCGCTGGTGTCATGGCCTCCGACCAGCGGATGCGTGACACGCTGAAAGCCCAGGATTTCCTCACGACCGTGGTCGAGCAGGATATCGATCGCTCGGCCGCGACCATCACCGGGCCGATGCTGGATGTCATCACGGCACCGGATTTCGATCGGATCATCGCGACGCTCTCCTCCCCCGATATCCGGATCGTTTCGATGACGATCACGGAGGGTGGGTATTTCATCGATGCGGCCACCGGCAAGTTCGATCCTGATCATCCGGCGATCGTCGCCGACGCGAAGAACCCTGGCGAGCCGAAGACGGTCTTCGGACTGATCATCGCCGGCCTCAAGGCGCGCCGCGCTGCGGGCGTTCCACCCTTCACCGTCATGTGCTGCGACAATATCCCCGGCAATGGCGAAGTCACGGAAGCGACCGTCTGCGGGTTGGCGCGACTGTCTGATCCTGATATCGCCGACTGGATCCATCACAACGTTGCCTTTCCGAATTCCATGGTGGACCGCATCACGCCTGCAACCGGACAGCGTGAAATCGACATCACGCGGGAAAGTTACGGGATCGAAGATGGCTGGCCCGTATTCTGCGAGGGCTTCAAGCAGTGGGTGCTTGAAGACAAGTTCCCGCTGGGACGCCCTGCTCTGGAAGACGTGGGCGTGACCTTTGTGCCCGATGTGGCACCCTACGAGTTGATGAAGCTCAGGATCCTGAATGGTGGCCATGCGGCAATCGCCTATCCGGCGGCGCTGATGGACATTCATTTCGTGCATGAATCCATGGAGAACCCGCTGATCCGGGCCTTCCTGGCGAAGCTCGAAAACGACGAGATCATCCCGGTCGTGCCGCCTGTGCCTAACACCAGCTTGCAGGACTATTTCGCGCTCATCGAGAACCGCTTCGCCAATCCGAAGATTGGCGACACCATCCCGCGCCTGGCGCAGGATGGCTCGAACCGTCAGCCCAAGTTCATTCTACCCTCGACAGCAGATCGTCTGGCCCAGGATCTGGACGTGCAAGGCCTTGCTCTCGTCTCGGCCCTCTGGTGTCGCTACTTCGAAGGCACGAGCGACGGCGGAAAGCCGATCGCCTTCAACGATCCAAGCGCGGAGCGGCTGCACGCGGCTGCACTCACCTCTCGGAATGATCCCATGGCTTTCATCGGGATTACCGACATCTTTGGATCCGTCGGAGCCAATCCGCAGTTCCAGAAGCGATTCGGTGAAGCGATCGCAAGCTTGCGGAGCCAAGGCGCCGCCGCTACGCTCCAGCGCTATCTCGACGGAACCCTTGCAAGCTGAGTGACCATGGACCCGCAGCCGATCCGCCTGGTGATCTTCGACTGTGACGGGGTTCTCGTCGACAGCGAAGGCATCGCGCTCGAGGTTCTGGTCGAAGCGCTGGCCGAAACGGGAATTGGATTGACGACCAACGAGGCGGCGGAGCGCTTTCTCGGGCGAAGCCTTGGTTCGCTGACAGAGGTGGTTCGATCCGAATTCGGTGTCGAAATCGATCCCGCTTTCCTGGCCGGCATGCGGGATAGGCTTTACGCGCGGTTTCGTGCGGAATTGGCAGCCCTTCCAGGGGTCGCATCCGCCATCGATTCGCTCAAGGCCATGCAGGTCTCCTGCTGTGTGGCCTCGTCCAGTCAGCGGGAACGGATCGAGCTCTCCCTGTCCGTGACCGGACTTCTTCCCCGTCTCAGCCCACATATCTTCAGCGCGACCATGGTCGAACGCGGCAAACCCGCACCCGATCTCTTCCTGCATGCTGCCGCCCAGATGGGTGTCGCGCCGTCGCAGTGTCTCGTGATCGAGGACAGTCCCGCCGGTATCCGTGCGGCGCAAGCCGCCGGCATGAAGGTCATCGCCTTTACCGGCGGATCCCATACCGGGAATGCCAGCTACCGGGAGGCGCTCACGCATCTGAAGCCGGATGGGCAGTTTGACGCGATGGAGAATTTGCTCCACTTTGTGCGCGGAGCGAGGAGACCGGAAGATCTGACTGATGCGTGAGCACCTCTTGGCCGTGGATGTTGGCACGGGCAGTGCACGGGCCGGGGTGTTCGATCTCAGCGGTCGGCAACTTGCCCGCTGTGTCGTCCCGATCAGCGTTCACCAGCCTCTGCCCAAGCATATGGAGCAGGACAGCGAAGAGATCTGGGCGGCAGTCTGCAGCGCGGTTAAGTCTGCCCTTGCCGAGAGCGGAATTTCTGCTGCTCAAGTCCTGGCCCTCGGGTTCGATGCCACATGTTCGCTTGTCGTGCGTGACCGCGATGGACGCCCGCTTTCGGTCTCAGAAACACGCTCGCCGAACCTCGACACCATCTTGTGGATGGACCATCGGGCGCTCGAGGAAACCGAATACTGCAACGCGACCGCCGATCCGCTGCTCGAACGCTTTGGCGGACGGCTTTCGGTCGAGATGCAGATCCCGAAACTGCTCTGGCTCAAAAGGCACAGAGCGGATCTCTGGGCCGAAAGCGCACAAATCTTCGATCTCTGCGACTTCCTGACCTGGCGCGCGACCGGCTCCGAGAAACGCAGTCATTCAGCGCTCGCCTCGAAATGGGGCTATATGCCGGAGGCGCCCGGTGGGCCACCGATCGACTACTACCGGAAAGTTGGACTCGGCGATGTCATGGAGCGAGCGGGGCTGCCGCCCCTTTCGGAACAGCCGGGTCAGGCGATCGGCTGCCTCTCCCGAACCAGCGCCGCGGAACTTGGTCTCGACGAGCAGTGCCTTGTCGCCCCGGGGCTGATCGATGCTTACGCGGGAACTGTAGGCCTCTTCGCCGCGGGGGAACGGCCGAACGTCACGCTCGATGCCGAAGCCGTGCTGATTGCAGGCACTTCGAGCTGCATCGTGCGGCTTTCGAGCGAGCCTGTGTCCGGCACCGGCTGCTGGGGCGCCTTTCGGGATGCCGCGATCGCCGGCCTCTGGTTGACCGAGGCCGGGCAATCCGCCTCGGGTGCCTTCCTGGACCACATTGTAACGCAACATCCGGCTGGCGGGATTCCCATGAAGGCACGCCACCGGGCAATCCTCGACGGGATCGCCGAGTGTCTGGCGAGCGAGGGACCAGATTTCGGTCTGCCGATCAGCGTCCTGCCGGACCTGCACGGTACACGCTCACCCGTGTCCGATCCGATGCTCACCGGGACAATCGCGGGGCTCGATCTCGATCGCAGTGAGCGCTCCCTTCTCAGGCTCTACTGGAGAAGCTGCGTGGCGCTTGCCTGCAGCATCCGCCATATCATCGACCATCAGCCGCGCCGTGCGGGAGCGCCGCGACAGCTTCTGTTGGCCGGCGGCCTGGCCGACCATCCGCTTCTGGCGCAACTCTATGCCGATGCGACCGGCTGCGATGTCTTCGTGCCGATCGACTGCGACGCCGTTCTGCTCGGCTGCGCACTGCATGCGGCTGTTGCCGCTGGCGCCTTTTCGACTTCTGCCGAAGCGGGGAGCCGGATGCGGTATGCCATGAAGCACTTTCCTCCATCGCCGAAGCGGCAACAGGCTCTCGCGCGAGATCACGCGCTGCTCTTGGCCATGATGCGGCATCGCGAAGAACTCGCGACGCTTGCGAGCCCTCAAGGCAGAACGTCGGACGCCGTTTCCCTGGCCATCTGATCCCACGCGGCCTCAAGAGTCGAGGTCTCGGCCGCGTGCAGTCAACAGAACACCGGATCCGACGGCGCATCGGTGCCCTCTTGCGCCGAAGCTTGGAACCTGCCATGTTGCCTATACAACTTGCAAAGGTTTCGAGATGAGAGCTTCTCAAAGTCTGTTCTGTGAGCGCGTGCTTCTGCCCGGGGGCTGGGCAAGCGATGTGACAATCGGGATCGATCAGAGCGGCTCGATAGTCACGATCGAACGCGGCACGGTGCATGGGCCAGATTCAACCATGCTGGCCGGACCCGTGGTTCCAGCACTGCAGAACCTGCATTCTCACGGGTTTCAGCGGGCAATGGCCGGTCTCGCCGAGATCGCCGGCTCAACCGATGACAGCT
This sequence comes from Rhizobium sp. AAP116, assembly GCF_001295785.1. Lineage (NCBI taxonomy): Bacteria > Pseudomonadati > Pseudomonadota > Alphaproteobacteria > Hyphomicrobiales > Rhizobiaceae > Rhizobium > Rhizobium sp. AAP116. The sequence continues at coordinate 138,182 of NZ_LJIB01000011.1, read as the reverse complement.
TCTGGACATGGCGTGACACCATGTATCGGCTGGTCGGACGCATGTCGCCCGACGATGTCGAGGCTGTTACAACGAAGTTGTATAGTGAACTTTTGAAAGGTGGTTTCGGTCATGTCGCTGAATTTCACTATTTCCACCATGCTCTGCCTGAGGTCGGCACGTCCGACGGCTTCGAGATGTCCAGCCGTATCCTGCGTTCGGCCGAGACGGCCGGGATAGGCCTGACGCACCTGCCGGTCTTCTATGCCCATGCCGGCTTCGGAGGGATCGAGCCCAATGCAGGACAGCGTCCGTTCATTCATAGCGTCGACAGTTTCCTGGCTCTTCTCGATCGGCTGGCGCCTGCTTGCACGACTGCCGATGTGCGCCTTGGTCTGGCCATCCATTCGCTGCGGGCGGCGACGCCGGACGAGATGCGCGCGGTCCTCTCGGCGGAGCAAACTGGCGGGCCCATCCATATTCATGTGGCCGAACAGGAACGGGAGGTGGAGGACTGCCTTGCCTGGAGCGGCCGCCGGCCGGTCAGCTATCTGCTCGACGAGTTTGCGCTCGACGAGCGCTGGTGTGCCATCCATGCGACGCACATGACGGCGGAGGAAACGGCACGGCTGGCGAAGTCAGGTGCGGTCGCGGGTCTCTGCCCGGCCACCGAAGCCAATCTCGGCGACGGGATCTATCCCGCAACGGAATTCACGGCCCTGGGCGGGCGCTTCGGGATCGGCACGGACAGCCATGTCGCAACCTCGGTGGCGGAAGAATTGCGCGTGCTGGAATATGGGCAGCGGCTGCGCGATCGACGCCGCAACCGGCTTGTATCCGGTCCTGGCGCCTCGGTCGGCCGCACGCTGATCGACGCCAGCCTCTCCGGCGGGGCCCAGGCTGCGGGTCTCAAGACGAGCGGTCTCCGCGTCGGCGCGCGCGCCGATCTTGTCGTACTCGACGGCGCTAACCCCTTCATCGCTGCTGCCAAGGACGACCAAATCCTTGACCGCTGGATCTTTGCACTTGGCAGTGAGGCCGTGCGCGACGTGATGGTTCGCGGAGACTTCGTGGTTCGGGACGGTCGCCACCGTGCCGAAGAGCGCATCGACGGCGACTTTGCCCGCGCGCTGAAGAGGATCCTGCAATGAGTTTCATTAGCCGGCGAATTCTTTTCAGCAGATGGAGCGCCTGATGGTGCAGACGATCACTCTCGAGACCGTTCTGACATCAGATGCGATCGCTGCCATTGCGGACGGCGCCAGACTGGCCTTGAGCGAGACGGCACGGCAGCGGATCCTCAAAGCCCGCGCAATCGTTGAAGCCCTGGTCGACCAGGGTATCCGCGGTTATGGGATCAATACCGGCGTCGGCGCACTCTGTGACGTGGTCATCGATCGCGAGGAGCAGGAAACGCTTTCCCGCAATCTGCTGTTCAGCCATTCCTGTGGTGTCGGTGAACCGCTCGGGCTGCTGGAGACCCGCGCGATCATGGCAGCCCAGATCGCCAACTTCGCCCATGGTTATTCAGGCATCCGGCTTGAGGTCGTCGAGACACTCATCGCCCTCCTGAACAAGGATATGCTTCCGGTCATCCCATCCAGGGGCTCCGTTGGCTACCTGACGCATGGCGCGGCGATCGGGCTCGTCGTCGTCGGCGCTGGCGAATGCCGACACGAAGGCAAGCTGATCTCGGGTGCCGAGGCGCTGGCATCACTGGGTCTCAAGCCGCTCGTGCTCCAGGCGAAGGAAGGTCTGAGCCTGATCAACGGTACACCCTGCGCCACCGGCCTTGCTTCGCTTGCCGTCACCAGGCTCGCGCATCTCGTCGACTGGGCAGATGCAGCAGCGGCGATGACCTATGAGAACCTCGGCGCGCAAAGCGATCCATTTGCGGAGATGCCGCTTTCCCTGCGGAAGTCCGATGGGCTGCAGCAGGTCGGGCAGAACTTGCGGACATTGCTGGCCGGAAGCGCGCTTCTGGCGGAATCTGCGGGCAAGCGGACGCAGGATCCGCTCAGCCTTCGGGCTGTGCCGCATGTGCATGGCGCGGTGCGCGATGCGCTCGATGACGCGCGTGCGGTGGTGGATCGGGAGCTTGCGAGCGTGACCGACAATCCCGCTGTCAGCGGCTCGCCCGAGGACCCGAAAGTGCATTCGCAGGCGCATGCCGTGGGTGCCGCCCTTGGGCTCGCCATGGATCATCTGGCGACGGCAGCAGCCGAACTCGCCGCCATTTCCGAGCGGCGGATCGACCGGCTGGTCAACCCGCTGGTGAGCGGCCTGCCGGCCTTTCTCGCATCGGGCAGCGGCGTCGAATCCGGCTTCATGATCATTCAGTATACAGCGGCAGCGCTGGTCGCGGAAAACCGCCGGCTCGCGATGCCGGCAAGCCTCGATGGTGGCATCACTTCAGGCCTTCAGGAAGACATCCTGACCCATGCGACGCCTGCTGCGGCCAAGGCGCTCGCGATCCTCGACAATCTCGAGACGGTGCTTGCCATCGAACTGACCGCCGCCGCGCAGGCCCATGACCTGCAGTCTTCCAAGGCGGCCAAGGCTCCGATGACGCAAGGGATCTACGAGCGGCTCCGCCGTGTGGTGCCCTTCTACCGGGACGATCGGCCCATGAACGGTGACATCCAGCAGATCCGGACACTCCTGAAGACGACGGCCGCCTGGTCGGAGAGCGAGGGCGCATGACGACTATCCTCACCAACGCCCGACTGGCGACCATGGCGCCCGACCGGCCCGGGCTGGGCGTGGTCGAGAATGGCAGATTGGTGATCGAGGGCGGGCGGATCGTGGCCGTCGGCGCGGCGAACGAAATCGCGATCCCCAGCGGTGCCGACGTCATCGACTGCGAGGGTCGCTGCGTGACCCCGGGCCTGATCGATTGCCACACCCATCTGGTGCATGCCGGCAATCGCGCCAAGGAATTCGAGATGCGCCTTGCCGGCGCATCCTACGAGGAAATCGCTCGCGCCGGCGGTGGCATCGTCTCGTCGGTGCGTCAGGTGCGCGAGGCGAGCGAGGCGGATCTTGTCTCGCAAACGCTTCCCCGACTTGACGCGTTGATTGCCGAGGGCGTGACAACCGTCGAGGTCAAGTCCGGCTACGGGCTGACCGTCGAAGACGAACTCAAGATGCTGCGTGCCGCACGGCAACTGGCCGAGAAGCGTCAGGTTGCCATCACCACAACCTATCTCGGCGCCCATGCAACGCCCGCTGACTACAAGGGACGCAATCGCGATTTCATCGAAGAGGTCGTCCTGCCGGGATTGAAGGCCGCCCAGGCGCAGGGGCTGGTCGATGCGGTGGATGGTTTCTGCGAAGGCATCGCCTTTTCTCCTGATGAGATGCGGCTTGTCTTCGATGCGGCAAGGTCACTTGGCCTCTCGGTGAAGCTGCATGCGGATCAGCTGTCGAACCTGCATGGGGCAGCGCTTGCGGCCGAGTATCAGGGGCTGTCGGCCGACCATCTCGAATACACCGACGAGAACGGCGCCGCTGCGATGACCAAAGCCGGAACCGTCGCCGTGTTGCTGCCCGGCGCCTACTACTTCATCCGCGAGACGAAGAAGCCGCCGGTCGAGATTTTCCGCAAGCACGGGACCGTCATGGCGCTTGCCACCGACTGCAATCCCGGCACCTCGCCCCTCACCTCCCTGCTGCTCACCATGAACATGGCCGCAACGCTGTTTCACATGACGGTCGAGGAATGTCTTCTCGGCGTCACCCGCAATGCCGCCCGCGCGCTCGGACGTCTCGATTCGGTCGGGACCATCGAGGTCGGCAAGCAGGCCGACCTTGCCATCTGGTCGGTCGAGAGCCCGGCGGAACTCGTCTACCGCATCGGTTTCAACCCGCTCTACCTGCGCCTCTGGAACGGCCACATCACCAAAGGAATTCTGTCGTGACCATTACGCTTCACCCCGGCCGCGTCTCTCTCGCCGAACTCGCGCAGATCTACTGGAGCGGCGAAAGTGCTGCGCTCGACCGCAGCTTCGATGCCGGCATCGAGAAGGCCGCCGCGCGGATCGCGGAAATCGCCGCAGGCAACGCGCCGGTCTACGGCATCAACACCGGCTTCGGCAAACTTGCCTCGATCAAAATCGATGCGGCCGATACGGAGACGCTGCAGCGCAATCTGATCCTGTCGCATTGCTGCGGCGTGGGCCAACCGCTGGCGAACAACATCGTGCGCCTGATCATGGCGCTGAAGCTGATCTCGCTCGGTCGCGGCGCCTCCGGCGTTCGCCTCGAACTGGTGCGGCTGATCGAGGGCATGCTGGAAAAGGGCGTCACTCCGCTCATTCCGGAAAAGGGCTCCGTCGGCGCCTCCGGTGATCTGGCACCGCTTGCCCATATGGCAGCGGTGATGATGGGCGAGGCGGAGGCCTTCTATCAGGGCGAACGGCTTTCCGGCGCCGAGGCGTTGAAGCGCGCGGGGCTGACACCCGTCGTGCTCGCGGCCAAGGAAGGTCTGGCGCTGATCAACGGCACGCAGGCCTCGACCGCGCTGGCGCTGGCCGGCCTTTTCCGTGCCCATCGGGCCGCACAGGCCGCATTGATTACCGGTGCGCTCTCGACTGACGCAGCCATGGGTTCGTCGGCGCCGTTTACCGCTGACATCCACACGCTGCGCGGCCACAAGGGGCAAATCGACACGGCAGCCGCTTTGCGTGGACTGCTCGCCGGCTCCGTGATCCGGGAAAGCCATCTGGATGGCGACGAGCGAGTGCAGGACCCCTATTGCATCCGCTGCCAGCCGCAGGTCGATGGCGCCTGCCTGGATCTCCTGCGCATGACGGGGCGCACGCTCGAAATCGAGGCGAATGCTGTTACCGATAATCCGCTCGTGCTTTCCGACATGAGCGTCGTCTCGGGCGGCAACTTCCATGCAGAGCCCGTCGCTTTCGCCGCCGACCAGATCGCGATCGCTGTCTGCGAAATCGGCGCGATCGCACAACGCCGCATCGCGCTGCTGGTCGATCCGGCCCTGTCCTACGGGCTGCCGGCCTTCCTCGCCAAGAAGCCGGGACTGAATTCCGGTCTGATGATTGCCGAGGTCACGTCGGCTGCCCTGATGAGCGAAAACAAGCAGATGGCGCATCCGGCCTCTGTCGATTCGACGCCGACGTCCGCCAACCAGGAAGACCATGTATCGATGGCATGCCATGGCGCACGGCGCCTGCTGCAGATGACCGACAACCTCTTCTCGATCATCGGCATCGAGGCTTTGACGGCCGCCCAGGGCGTCGAATTCCGCGAGCCCCTGACGACGAGCCCGGAACTGCAACGCGTGATCTCCACCTTGCGGGCCTATGTCGCCACGCTGGAGGAGGACCGCTACATGGCGCCCGATCTCGAGGCTGCCGGTCGCCTGGTGGCGGATGGGACCTTGGTTTCGGCCGTCTCCGCCGGATTGCTGCCGGGTCTGGAGGGCTGACATGGCCGTCTTCGAAGTCAAGCAAGGCACCTCCCCCGTCATTCTTGCCTTTCCGCATACGGGCACGGACTTGCCGCCCGCAGTCTGGGATCGCCTCAATGATAACGGCAAGCTGCTTGCCGATACCGACTGGCATATCCATGACCTCTATGCCGGTCTTCTGCCGGATGCGACGACGGTCAGGGCGACCTTCCATCGCTACGTGATCGATGCGAACCGCGACCCTGATGGCGTGAGCCTCTATCCGGGGCAGAACACCACCGGTCTCGTTCCGGAAACGGATTTCGACGGGGTCGCCATCTGGAAAAGCGGCGAGGAGCCAACGAGCGAGGACATTGCGGATCGGCTGGCAGGCTTCCATGCGCCCTATCATGCGGGGCTCAGGGCTGAGATCGAACGCGTGAAGGCGATGCATGGCGTGGCGGTGCTTTATGACTGCCACTCGATCCGCTCGCTCATCTCCTTCCTGTTTCAAGGGCCTCTGCCGGACTTCAACATCGGCACGGATATGGGCCGCACCTGCGATCCCAGCATCGAGGCGGCTGCCGCCGAGATCGCCGGTCGTGCTGAAGGTTACACGTCTGTGGTCAACGGCCGCTTCAAGGGCGGCTGGACGACACGGCATTATGGCCAGCCCAACACCGGCGTGCACGCCATCCAGATGGAACTGGCGCAGGTCACGCATCTCGCCACCGAAGTACCACCCTTCGCCTATGACGCCGGGAAGGCAGAGGCGCTGCGACGCCATCTCAAGGACATTCTGACAACTATCGAAGCCATCGCGCTCGATCTGAAACGCTGAGGAGCGAGGACCATGACCAATCCCAGACACAATATCCGCGACGTCCGCGCCGCCACCGGAACCGAACTCTCGGCCAAGAGCTGGATGACGGAAGCGCCGCTCCGGATGCTGATGAACAATCTCGACCCCGATGTCGCCGAGCGGCCGCATGAGCTCGTCGTCTATGGCGGCATCGGCCGGGCTGCCCGCACCTGGGAGGATTTCGACCGAATCGTCGAAACGCTGAAGACGCTTACAGAGGAAGAGACGCTGATCGTGCAGTCGGGCAAGCCGGTCGGCGTGTTCCGTACCCACAAGGACGCACCGCGCGTGCTGATCGCCAATTCCAACCTCGTGCCGCACTGGGCGACATGGGATCACTTCAACGAGCTGGATAAGAAGGGTCTGGCCATGTACGGCCAGATGACCGCCGGCTCGTGGATCTATATCGGCACCCAGGGCATCGTGCAGGGCACCTACGAGACCTTCGTGGAGGCCGGGCGCCAGCACTATAACGGCAATCTCAAGGGCAAATGGATCCTAACGGGTGGCCTCGGCGGCATGGGTGGCGCTCAGCCGCTGGCGGCCGTCATGGCCGGCGCCTGCTGCCTTGCCGTCGAATGCGACGAGACCCGCATCGATTTCCGCCTGCGCACCCGTTACGTCGATGCCAAGGCGCATACACTGGACGAGGCGCTGGCCCTCATCGACCAATGGACCAAGGCGGGCGAAGCAAAATCCGTCGGCCTGGTCGGCAATGCCGCCGAGATCTTCCCGGAACTCGTGCGTCGCGGCGTGCGCCCCGACATCGTCACCGACCAGACTTCGGCCCATGATCCCATCCATGGCTATCTGCCGCTCGGCTGGACGGTTGCCGAATGGCGGGCAAAACAGGAGAGCGATCCGAAGGCGGTGGAAATTGCTGCCCGTGCCTCGATGAAAACCCATGTGCAGGCCATGGTCGACTTCTGGAACAGAGGCATTCCGACACTCGACTACGGTAACAACATTCGCCAGGTCGCCAAGGAAGAGGGTTTCGAAAACGCCTTCGCCTTCCCCGGCTTCGTCCCGGCCTATATCCGGCCGCTCTTCTGCCGCGGCATCGGCCCGTTCCGCTGGGCGGCGCTGTCCGGCGATCCGGAGGATATCTACAAGACCGATGCAAAGGTGAAGGAGCTGCTGCCCGACAACACGCATCTGCACAACTGGCTGGACATGGCACGCGAGCGCATCGCCTTCCAGGGTCTGCCCGCCCGCATCTGCTGGGTCGGCCTCGGCGATCGCCACAAGCTCGGCCTCGCCTTCAACGAGATGGTGCGTAATGGCGAGCTCAAGGCACCCGTCGTCATCGGTCGCGATCATCTCGATTCCGGTTCTGTCGCCTCGCCCAACCGCGAGACGGAAGCTATGAAGGACGGCTCGGACGCCGTGTCCGACTGGCCGCTTCTGAACGCGCTGCTCAACTGCGCCTCGGGTGCGACCTGGGTCTCGCTGCATCATGGCGGCGGCGTCGGCATGGGCTTTTCACAGCATTCCGGCATGGTCATCTGCGCCGATGGCACGGACGATGCTGCACGCCGGCTGGAGCGGGTGCTGTGGAACGATCCGGCGACCGGCGTGATGCGCCATGCCGATGCGGGCTATGACATCGCGCTCGACTGCGCCAAGGAAAAAGGCCTTCGTCTGCCCGGCATTCTCGGCAATTGAGGGGACGCGAAACGCCCATGTCCATCCGCATCCAGCGCTTCGACGAGCACCTTAAGATGCCCTGGAAAAACGGGCTGGGGATCACCCGCGAGGTGATCTCCAGGCCTGCTTCGGATGGAGCCGGCGGGTTCGACTGGCGAATCAGTCTTGCGACCGTCGGGACCTCCGGTCCGTTCTCGGTCTTTGCCGGGATCGACAGGACGATTGCCGTTCTGGAAGGCGACGGCATGCAATTGACGGTAGATGGGAGACAGCAGCAGCCGCTTCTCGTAGGCTCGCCTCCCTTCGCCTTTTCCGGCGATGCGGAAGTGCAGGCGGATTGTCTTGGCGGCGAAACGCTCGATCTCAATGTCATGAGCCGTCGCGGGTTTTTCGTTCATCGCATGACGAAGATCGACGTCTCAGCCGCACAGACGCTTTCGGTGTCGGGGGACACCGTCGCAATCGTGTTTCGGGGTGATGCCCTTGTTGCGATCGATAGCATGGGATCGGAAGTCGGGCTCGGCGATATCATGATCTCGGAGCAGGTACCGTTTGAGTTCACCGTCGAGCCTCGCGCGGCTGATTGCACGCTCTACAGCATCGAAGTAACTGCCGCTCTGGATAGGGCTTCTGAAGCCGAACCGGTTGCCTAGACAAGGCCTGTGCCGATAAGGGAATGCCCGAAGTGCTGCGGCGAGAAACCGGCAAGATCGCTTCGCCACCATCAGGATCGACCCACCATGTCCGACGACCAGCCAGGCTTTGCACTTCCCGAGGAACGGCAGGATACGCCGCTCTACGAGCAGATGAAGGCCGAGATCAAGGCGCGAATCGAGCGCGGCGAATGGCCGATCAATTTCCGCATTCCCTCCGAGAACGAGCTGGTCGAGATGCTGGGGGTCAGCCGGATGACGGCGCATCGGGCGCTCAGGGAACTCGCCAGCGAAGGCATCATCATCCGTGTCCAGGGGCGCGGCTCCTTCGTTGCGCCGAAGAAGCGCCGGGCCAATGTCAGCGATGTTCGCAACATCGCCGAGGAGATTGCCGAGCGCGGCGGACAGCATTCCGTCGAGATCGTGCTGATGCAGGCGGAAGTTTGCGATCACGATCTGGCGGACAGGCTGGAAGTGGAGGCCGGCACATCAGCCTTTCACTCGGTCATCGTGCACAAGGAAGACGACCTGCCGATCCAGCTCGAGGATCGCTTCGTCCATGCAGAGCTTGCGCCCGCCTATCTCGACCAGGATTTCCGGACGATGACGCCGAATGCCTATCTGAGCGGTATCGCGCCGATTTCGCGCGCCGAGCAATTCGTCGAGGCAGTGTTACCCCAGCCGTGGGAATGCCGGCTGCTGGCGATCGCCAGGTCCGAACCCTGTCTTCTCGTGCGGCGTCGAACCTGGTCCGGCGACCGGCTGGTGACATCCGTTCGGCTTCTTTATCCAGGCAGCCGCTACAGTCTCGAAAGTTCGTATTGAGCCGAGAAGAAAACCGGCCGCAAGCTTTGTCGCGGCCGGTCAAAGTTGGCTCAGTCGGTCAGGCTGTCACCGAAGGCTCCTTGATCCGGAACCAGATCAGATAAAGCGCCGGCAGGAAAAGCAGCGTCAGCACAGTACCGACGATGATGCCGCCCATCATCGCGAAAGCCATTGGCCCCCAGAAGATCTCCGACGCGATGGGGATGAGCGCGAGACTGGCCGCGGCAGCCGTCAGCATGATTGGCCGCATGCGGTGCTCGGTGGCCTCGCGGACCGCGTCCCAGGCATGCCGGCCGTTGCGTTGCAGCGTATCGATCTCGACCACGAGGATGACCGAGTTTCGGATGAGGATACCGATCAGGGCCAAGACGCCGAGAATGGCGACGAAGCCGAGAGGCGCACCGCTGGGCAGGAGGGCTGCGACAACACCGATCAGTCCGAGAGGGGCTACAATCACCACCATGAACAGGCGCTGGAAGCTCTGCAGCTGGAACATGAGGATCGTCGTCATGGTCAGAAGCATCAGCGGCACGACGGCCGCAATCGGTGCCTGGCTTTTGGCGCTGCTTTCAACCGAGCCGCCGACCGCGACATGATAACCCGCAGGAAGATCGGCGGCATAGGTTTCGACCTTGCCCTTCAAAGCCGCATCAATGGTGGCCGGCTGCGTGGCATCGGTAATGGCAGCTTTCAGCGTGATCGTCGGACTGCGATCACGACGCCAGATCACGGGCTGCTCCATACCATAGGAGAAGGTGGCGATGGAGGCGAGCGGTACGGACTGGCCATCACCGCCGGGTAGCTGCAGATTGCGGAGTGTTTCAACAGACTGACGCTCGTCGCCCGGCGCACGGCCAACAACGTTGATCAGATAGATACTGTCACGCAGCTGGGTCATGGTGGAGCCGCCGGCCATATTGTTGAGCGCCGTCGCGATATCGCTCGAGCTCACGCCGAGAAGACGGGCCTTGTCCTGAAGCACATCGACCTTGACGGTGCGAGCCGGCTCCATCCAGTCGAAGACGATACGACCGAGACGTGGCTCCGTGCCGATGACGGCTGCAAGTCCGGCTGCGTATTCGCGCACCTTTTCCGGATCCGGGCCGCTGACTCGGTACTGGATCGGCCGACCGACCGGCGGCCCGAGCTCCATTTCCTTGACCAGAATGTCTGTACCCGGATAGCCATCCGCGGCAACCGCCTTCAGCTTTTCCTTGAGAGTCTCACGGGCCTCGATACTCTTGGTGACGATGACCATCTGGCCGAAATACGGGGCCGACGGCTGCACGTCGAATGAGAGAACGAAACGCTTGGCGCCTTGCCCGACATAGGACGTCCAGTGGTCGATACTGTCGTCATTGGCGAGGTAGGCGGCCTCGAATTCATCCATGTCGGCCTTGGTCTGTGCCAGCGTGGAGTTCTGCCGCCCGGTCCAATCGACGATCAGTTCCGGGCGATCCGATGCCGGGAAGAACTGCTGCTGGACGAAGCCCATGCCATAGACGGAGAGGAGGAAGACGCCGAATGTGGCGGCGACCGTCATCTTCGGCCGATGCATGCAAGCCGCCAGAATGCGCGAGAACATCTGGGCAACCCTGCCCTTCTGCTCATGATGCCGCTCCATCTTTGCCGGAAGGATCAGCACCCCCAGAACCGGCGCGAAGAGAACGGCGACAATCCAGGAAACGATCAGGGCAACGGCAATGACGACGAAGAGCGAAAAGGTGAACTCACCAGCAGCACTGTCGTTCAGACCGACGGGAATGAAACTCGCGACGGTGACCAGGGTGCCGGTCAGCATCGGAAACGCCGTCGAGGTCCAAACCGCTATCGCTGCCTTGGACAGGGGTTCGCCCTGTTCGAGCTTGGACACCATCATCTCGATGGCGATCATGGCATCGTCGACCAGGAGGCCGAGCGCGATGATCAATGCACCCAGCGAAATGCGCTGGAGGGAGATGCCCAGATACTCCATGGCAACAAAGGTGATGGCGAGGACCAGCGGGATCGACAGAGCGACCACGAGCCCGGCTCTGGCGCCCAGACTTATGAAGCTGACGACGAGAACGATGGCGATCGCCTCGAAGAGGGCCTTGGTGAAACCGCCGACCGCCTCGTCGACGACGACGGCCTGATCGGCCACATGGTGAATGCCAATGCCGATGGGCAGGCTGGCGGTCACCTTTTCCATCTTCTCGGACAGGGCCTCGCCGAATTCGAGCAGGTTGGAGCCCGGCTTCATGCCGATCGCAAGACCGATCGCCGGCTCGCCATTGACCCGGAACAGCGCCTGCTGCGGGTCGACATAGCCGCGCGTAATCGTCGCGACATCGCTCAGTCGAAAGAAGCGGTCGTTGACGCGAAGGTTGACCTTTCTCAGATCGTCTTCGGTGGAGAACTGACCTGAGACGCGCATGCTGATGCTCTCGGACGCGGTGCGCAGAGTGCCTGATGCGACAACGGCGTTCTGATTCTGCAGTGTCTCGACGATCTGTTGCTGGGTGATGCCGAGCGCGGCCATACGCCGGGTGGAGAATTCCAGATAGATCACCTCGTCCTGAGCGCCGATGAGATCGACCTTACCGACATTGGGAACGGCAAGGATCTCGGTTCTTGCCGCTTCCAGATAGTCCCGGAGCTGTCGCGGTGTCAGTCCGTCCGCCGTGAAGGCATAGATATTGCCATAGACATCACCGAAGCTGTCGATGAAAAAGGGACCGACCACACCCTGAGGAAGGTTGGGAACGATGTCATTGATCATGTTCCGGACCTTGACCCAGGTCTGGCTGACGTCCGCCGCCTTCGTGTTCTCGAGAAGATTGACGTAGATCGTCGCCTGTCCCGGCGCATTGATGCTCTTGGTGTAGTCGAGGGATTCGAGTTCCTGCAGTTTCTTCTCGATCCGATCGGTGACCTGACTGGTCATTTCGTCGACCGATGCTCCCGGCCACTGGGCCTGGATCAGCATCGTCTTGATCGTGAATTCGGGATCTTCTTCCCGTCCGAGATTGAAATAGGCCATGATCCCCGCAACCGTGGAGAGGATCATGAAATACCAGACGAGCGACTTGTGCCGCAGTGCCCATTCGGAAAGATTGAATTTGCTGTTCATCGGGCGATCTCGTCGGTGAAGGAAACGATCTGATTTTCGGTGAGGGAGTTCACGCCGGCGCTGACCACGCGCTCTCCGGCCTGCAATCCCGAAACAATGTCATAGCCGCCATCGGCTTTTTCGGCTTCGACAGGCCGACGCGCCACGGCACCGCTGGCCGGGTCGATGACCCAGACAAATGCGCCGCCTGACTGATCGGCACCCATGGCCGTTTCAGGCAGCCAGATGGCGGTGGCGACGGCTGCGATTGGTCTCGCGACCACGGTGCTGCCGAGGCGAAACGCCTTGTCCGGGGCAGAAAGCGCAAGCTTGGTTCGCCGCGTCCGGGTTGCGCCATCAGCCTCGGGTGCGACCTCCCGCACGCGACCTTGTGCCTTGATTTGCGGGTTCGACAGGAGGGTGACCTCGTATTCCGTGTCGGGCAGTTGAAGCGCCTTCAGCGTGTCGGGGACATCGATGACAGCATCGAGGGCCTCCAGCCGGGCGATCGTCACGGCCGATTGACCGGCTGCAACGACCTGTCCGACTTCCGCGCTCACGGCCGAAACGACACCATCGGTTTGTGCGACGACAGTGGCATAGGTTGTCTGCTCACGCGCTTTCGTCAGATCGGCTTCCTTTTGCCGGACAGTCGCCTCGGCGGCTTCCGCGGTCTGCTCGGCTTCTTCCAGTCGCTCACGCGTGGTCGCCTGGGTTCTCAGAAGTGTCGCCTGACGGCTGGCATTGACCTGCGCCAGATCGAGTTTGGCATTTGCGGATGCAAGATCTGCTTCGGCCTGGCGGACAGCGAGCTGAAGGCTGGTCGTGTCGAGCGTCATCAGAACCTCGCCGGCACGAACGACATCGCCGACATCGACCATGCGCGCGGTGACCCGACCGAGCAGGCGAAAGCCGATATCGACATTCAGCTTGGCCTCGACGGTCCCGGTGAAGGTCGATCCAGGCTCACTCGCGCGCGGCCCGGCGATGACCGAGAGAGCCGGACGCACCTGCGGCGCGGCCTGTTCTTCGGCCTCGCTGCAGGAACTCAGCGCAACGACCGCAAGGCACAGAAATGCAATTGCTTTCACTTGCTTCATTGCGCGTCTCCCTGAACCGTACGAACCTTTTGTTTCGGATAGAGAAACTGCGTTCCCTCGACGACGAACTGATCACCGGGTTCAAGCCCGTTGGCGACGATGATCCGGTCGGCGTCGTAGCGCAGCACCTCGATTTGACGGGTCTCGACTGTCTCCGTGGCCGGATCGACGACGAAGACTGCGGGCTTTCCGTTGGCACTGGTCAAAGACTGGGACGGAATGGATATTCGCCCCACTTCCGAGAGCTTCGCATAGGCCACAATTGCCGAACCCAGCGTGATCTCCGGTGGCGGATCGGTGATCGACAGCTTCAGTCGTACTGTGCCGAGCTTGCGATCCACCGAGGGGCTGATCTCCTGAATGTGCGCGACTGCGCGAGTATCCGGCCGATCGACAAGGGCGACTTCCACCGATTCAGGCGGCGTGTCCCTGGTCAAGGCACTTTCATCCACGTTGAAGACAGCATCGAGCTCGCCATCATGGGCGAGCTTGAATGCGGCCGATGATGGCTGCACGACTTCTCCCGGCTCGATGCTCACAGCCGTGATGAGGCCATCGGCATCGGCTTTCAGCTCGGTCTGAGCCAGGCTTTCCTGCACGCTGGCGAGATTTGCCTGTGCTGCATCGAGATCATTGACTGCCGAATCATATTGCTGGATCGCCTCGTCCAGTTGCTGCTGTGGCAGCGCACCTGTCTGTGTCAGGGTGCGACGGCGGTTGAGATAGGATTCGGCGGTGCGCAAGGTGGCTTGGCGGGCGCGGATGGCCGCTTCTGCCGCCGCCAGATCCGCCTTCTGTTCCGTCGGGTCGATGCGGGCAAGCACCTGACCGACCTTCACCCGATCGCCGACCCCGACATCACGGGCGATGACGCGGCCGCTGACCTTGAAGGACAGGACGCTTTCGACCCTCGGCTTCACCTCCCCGGTACCGGAGACCGTGACGGCATCGGACACGGTGGCTGCGGTTGCGACCCTGACCGTCGGCACATAGCCTGTCTTTTCCGACGCCTCGTCGCTGCAGGAGGCGAGAAGGAGGGGCAGAACTGCCGCCAGCAGCCATGGGAATTTTCTTGACGTCGGGGGCAACCGACCCATCTGGCGCGTTACCAACGGGGTGGGCATCGCAGGCTCCTGAAAACGAGGGAGGATTTTATTCATCGTCTGTTGAATATATGCCGGAATGCGGCTAGGCTTGTCAAGCGAACGAATTGAGGGTGGTGTGAAACAGGTTAAGAACGTGCCAGAGCGGAAACGGGGTCGGCCTCGCCGGGGCGCAGAACAGAATGCCGAAGGCCTTCTGGAGGCTGCCATGGAGACCTTTGCGGCAAATGGTTTCGAGCAGACATCACTGCGCGCGATCGCAGCGACCGCAGGTGTCGACGTCGCGCTCATATCCTACCGCTACGGATCAAAAATGGGCCTTTGGCAGGCGATCGTGACCGAAGTGGCGCGCGAAACCGTGGAATTGCTCGAGGCAGCGATTGCCCGGGCCCAAGACCGCCCGCAAGCAGAGCGTGTCGATTTCATCAGTTCCGAAGTCGTGGACGTGATCTGGCGGCGAACACATTTTTCGAGAATTATGTTTTCGGAAATCATTCAAAGCCGGGACGAGGAACGAAAGGATTTCATCGAGGAGGCCTTGGCGAAGCCATTTCTCGAAGTCGTCTATCCTTTCGTGCAGTCAAGCCTTGAGGCGGCGGGGCAGAAGCGTCCGTTCGATATCAAACTGGGCATGATGGCGTCGATCGCGCTTGCGGGACTCTTGAGTTCAACGCGCGAGTTCACCGGCCGCTTCGTGGAGGTGGCGAGACAGGATGAAATGCTGCAATACCAGGTGAAGCAGATCATCAAGAGCATGTGGACCGGCCCCGCTAACAACGCGGTGCCCACCCCTCAAGCAGCTGGAACGAAGGGATCCTGACCAACCGTTGCAAGGGCTCTATCAGCGGTGTGGTTCGCCGGGTCCCGTTGCACGGTAAAGCAGATAGGCAAAGACGGCAGCCAGACCGAACCATGTCATGGCATAGCCGAAATGCTTGTTCGGGAAGGAGACGACGGTCAGCCCGCCAATCGGGAGTGCGTCGCCGCGTGCGTCAGAATCGATGAAATAGGGCGCCACGTCACCTAGCCCGAGCGTACCGGCCATCGCAAAGGTGTCACGCGAGAACCAGCGGCCATTGGCCGGATCATTGTCCCGCAAAAAGGCGCCGCCGGGTTGGGTGAGCCGCAAAAGCCCCGTCACCTCGGGCTCGCCAGCAGGTCGCTGACGATCTGCCGGCGACGTGCGATCATCAGGTACGAAGCCTCTGTTGACGAAGAGCCGCCACCCTTCGAGCGTTTCGAAAGGCGACATGACCCAGAAACCGGACCCGCGGGCCGTAACGGCCTTGACGAGGATATCGTCGCCCGGAAGATAGCGGCCTTGTACCTCGACGCGGCGATATTCCGCGGTGTCGAAGGAGACGGCAGCCCAGTCATTAGGACCGGGCGCAGAGACCGGCGGGGCAAGAAGCCCCGCTTCGACCCGTTCTATGAGTGCCGTTTTCCACTGAAGACGCTGGAGCTGCCAGACGCCCAGCCCGAGGAGCAGGGCGATGGCGAGCGTGCCGAGCCCGATGATCCACCATGGTCGGCCCGCTCGCGTCATGTCACCTCGCTGTCTCAGGAGCCGAAGCCCTGGAAGCTCTCGTGATCCATTGATGGCATCATGTTGGTGTTGAGGTTGTACATGACCCAGACGGAGCCAGCGATCATGATCACCACGACGATGACAGTGAAGATCATCGACAGCATGGTCCAGCCTTCGTCCGACCGGGTGTTCATGTGGAGGAAGTAGACCATGTGGACGAGAACCTGGACGACAGCGAAGGCGATCACGGTCACCGCGGTCAAGACGCGGCTTTCGAAGCCACCGCTCATGACAATTGCAAAGGGAATGATCGTCAGGATCGCGGCTAGCACGAAGCCGGTCAGGTATGACCGGTAGCTGCCATGATCATGACCGGTGCTGTCGTGACCATGGTCGTTGTGGCCATGGGGCTTGATGGAGTGTTGCGACATCAGATCATCCCCAGAAGATAAACGAAGGTGAAGACCCCGATCCAGATGACATCGAGGAAGTGCCAGAACATGCTCAAGCATTCCATGCGTCGGGTGTTGGCAGGGATCAGGCCTTTCTGATTGACCTGGATCATCAGCGTGACAAGCCAGATGCAGCCGAACAGCACGTGCAGGCCGTGCGTGCCGACCAGCGCGAAGAAGGCCGACAGGAAGGCCGAGCGCTGCGGACCAGCGCCGAGCTCGATCAGGTGATGAAACTCGTAGATCTCGAGCGCCAGGAAGGCGAGGCCGAGCAGGAGAGTGATGGCAAGCCAGATCTGCATGCGGGCCTGCCTGCCCTCATACATGGCGAGCATGGCGAAGCCGAAAGTGATCGAGGAGACCAGCAGGAAGCCAGTGTTGATCGCAATCAGGTTCAGCTCGAAGAGTGCCTTGGGGCCGGGACCGGCCGCATAGCTCTGGCCGACCACGGCGAAGACCGCGAAGAGGACTGCAAACATCAGGCAGTCGCTCATCAGGTAAATCCAGAAGCCGAGCCGCGTCGACGCGCCTTCCGGATGGTGATGCGGCTCGGTTTCCCAATAGACGGCAGGCGTATCGGTTTGGGTGACGGTGCTCACGATTGTTGCGCTCCTACGCTTGCCAGTTCGCGCTCACGCGCCTTTTCGACACGCTCGACCTCGTCGACGGGGACGTAATAGTCCCGATCGTAGTTGAAGGTATGGGCGATCGACACGGCGATGATCGCGAGGAAGGACACGGCCGCCAGCCACCAGATGTACCAGACCAGCGCGAAGCCGCAGAGCGTGGCAAGCGCGGAGATCATGACGCCTGAGCCGGTGTAACGCGGCATGTGGATCGGCAGATAGGGTGCCTTCGGGCGTGTCTGGCCAACCTGCTTCATGTCGTGCCAGGCGTCGAGATCGTGGACGACAGGCGTGAAGGCGAAGTTATATGCCGGCGGCGGGGAGGACGTCGCCCATTCGAGCGTGCGACCATCCCATGGGTCGCCGGTGACATCCATGTTGTCCTTCCGGTTCCAGATCGAGACTGCGATCTGGATGAAGAAGGCGGCGATGCCGACAGCGATCAGCACGGCGCCCAGCGCTGCCAGAATGAACCATATCCTGAGATCCGGATCATCAAAGACGCGCATGCGGCGGGTGACCCCCATCAGGCCGAGCACGTAGAGCGGCATGAAGGCGAGCCAGAAGCCGCTGACCCAGCTCCAGAAGGAGACCTTGCCCCAGAAGACATTAAGCTGGAAGCCGAAAGCCTTGGGCCACCAATAGGCGATCGCCGCAAAGCAGCCGAACAACACACCGCCGATGATGACGTTGTGGAAGTGCGCCACCAGGAAGAGCGAGTTGTGCAGGACGAAGTCCGCCGGCGGGACGGCAAGGAGAACGCCGGTCATGCCACCGATGGTGAAGGTCAGCATGAAGGCGACCGTCCACATCATCGGCAGGTCGAAGCGCACCCTGCCCTTATACATGGTGAAGAGCCAGTTGAAGATCTTGGCCCCCGTGGGTACCGAGATGATCATGGTGGTGATGCCGAAGAAGGCGTTCACCGAGGCACCCGAACCCATTGTGAAGAAGTGGTGCAGCCAGACGACATAGCTCAGGATCGTGATGCAGACGGTGGCATAGACCATCGAGCTGTAGCCGAAGAGCCGCTTGCCGGAGAAGGTCGAGGTGATCTCCGAGAAAACTCCGAAGAGCGGCAGGATGAGGATGTAAACTTCCGGGTGACCCCAGATCCAGATGAGGTTGATATACATCATCGGATTGCCGCCGAGATCATTCGTGAAGAAGTTCGTTCCCACGTAGCGATCAAGCGTCAGGAGGATCAGCGTCATCGTCAAAACCGGGAAGGAGGCGACGATGAGGATGTTGGTGCAGAGTGCCGTCCAGGTGAAGACCGGCATGCGCATCAGGGTCATGCCCGGGGCACGCATCTTGACGATGGTGACGAGCAGGTTGATGCCGGACAGCGTCGTTCCAACGCCGGCGATCTGGAGGCCCCAGATATAGTAATCGACCCCGACCCACGGACTGTAGCCGATGCCCGACAGTGGCGGGAAGGCAAGCCAGCCGGTCTGCGCGAACTCACCGACGAAGAGTGAGGCCATGACAAGTACGGCACCGCCGACGGTCATCCAGAAGGAGAAGTTGTTGAGGAAGGGGAACGAGACGTCTCGCGCGCCGATCTGCAGCGGCACGACGTAGTTCATCAGTCCCGTGACGAAGGGCATCGCCACGAAGAAGATCATGATCACGCCGTGAGCGGTGAAGATCTGGTCATAGTGATGGGCGTTAAGATAGCCCTCCGAGCCATTGAAGGCGAGCACCTGCTGAAGGCGCATCATGATGGCGTCGGCGAAGCCTCGCACCAGCATGACCAACGCCAGAATTATATACATGATGCCGATCTTCTTGTGATCGACAGAGGTCAGCCATTCCCGCCAGAGATAGCCCCAAAGGCGGTAATAGGTCAGCGCGCCCACCGTTGCAGCGCCACCGACCGCAACCACAACGAAGGTTGCAAGCACGATCGGGTCCGTCGGGATCGCACTCCAATTGAGGCGACCGAGAAGAAGCGTGGTGGAATGGTCTATCGTAGCCATGCCAAATTCCTGTCAGAGTTGCGGCGCATTGCCGGATGCCTGCCGGACGAGCGTGAGAAAACGTTCGGCCTCACCGCCGAAAGGCGATACCGGCTGCGGCATGTTGTGTCCCATCAGTGGACCCGAAACGACGGG
Source organism: Rhizobium sp. AAP116 (assembly GCF_001295785.1). Taxonomy (NCBI): domain Bacteria; kingdom Pseudomonadati; phylum Pseudomonadota; class Alphaproteobacteria; order Hyphomicrobiales; family Rhizobiaceae; genus Rhizobium; species Rhizobium sp. AAP116. Next base: position 118,786 of record NZ_LJIB01000011.1, on the reverse strand, counting down.
CTGGTCGTTGTAGGAAGCAGGCTTTGCGGCCAGCATCTGCTCCAGCTCTTCCGCCGAGCAGAAGCCGAGAACCTTGAAGGGTTCCCAGCCGAAGACCGGCTCGCGCGTGCCGCGACGTTCATGCTTGTCGTAGATCAGGGCGCTCATGTTGACCGTTCCGGCGAGACCCGTTCCGCCTTGGGCGTCGAGCGCCATCATTTCGGCCATGCAGATCTTGCCGTCTTCGACGCACATGTTGACCACGCGCGGAAATAGCTGCGGATCGACACTGGCAAACGTGATCGGCGTGACGTTCTCGGTGGGACGCTCGAGCTCGAGATACTTCGCCCGGTCCAGCTTGTCGCTGCCCGCGCGCGCTTCCTCGACCCAGGCCTCGAAGGCGGCAGCGTCGGTTGCGTTTGCCTTGAAGCGCATGCCCGAGAAGCCGGCACCCGAGTAATGCGAGGCGAGCCCTTGGAAGGTACCTTCCTTATTGAAAACACCGTGCAGCGTCGTCTGCATGCCGGGCATGGCGTAGATCATACCGGCCATGTGCGGGATGTAGAATGCATTCATCACCGAAGAGGAGGTCAGCGAGAATCGGATCGGCCGATCGACCGGGACCGGAAGTTCGTTCACCGTGGCGACGCCGTATTGCGGGTAGATGAAGAGCCATTTCCAGTCGAGTGCCACGACCTGAACCTCAAGCGGCTCCTGCTGCGGATCGAGCGGCTGCTCCGCAGACACGCGGGCCAGTGGCCTGTAGGGATCGAGAAGATGGGTGCCGACCCATGTCAGCGCTCCAAGGCAGATGATGATCATCAGGGGGATCGCCCAAATGATCAGCTCGAGCTTGGTCGAGTGGGACCAATTCGGCCTGTAGATCGCCTCACTGTTGGATGCGCGGTAGTGCCAGGCGAACCAGCAGGTGAGCGCCATCACCGGAATAATGATGATCAGCATCAGAAGCGTGGAGATGACCAGAAGGTCACGCTGCTGGGCGGCGACGTCGCCGGTGGGAGCAAGGACTTCAGCCTTGCAGGCGGACAGGAAAAGGACCGCCACCACGGCGGCCAATATTTTCGGGAGGCGAAGCTCTTGCATCTCTTACCCTGATACGCTGACGGGTCACAGAGCAGGGGTCCCCCCGAACACCACTCGACGACCATTGACATTCGCCAAGCTAGTTAGTTGGGTTTTGCGGTGCAGCACATACGACAATTTGTCACCTGTCAATTTGGCCGCACCTGCGGCATTTCATTTCAGCATGTTAGACTAAGGCGAAGGCTGTATCCTCCGGTGCGCGCCCGCCCAGTACAATCGAGAAAGTGATCCCGCGACATGGCGAGCATGACCGGTTCTGCACCCCCGGCCGCACAGAACGGCCGCACAACTTCAGACGATGACCATCACGTTTCACCGTCCGATATCGCTGTCGGCGTCATCATCGGGCGCACGTCGGAGTTCTTCGACTTCTTCGTGTTCGCGATCGCGTCCGTCATCGTCTTTCCGGCGCGCATCTTTCCGTTCCTCGATCCGCTGACCGGGACGCTCTGGTCATTCGTGCTGGTGGCTCTCGCCTTCGTGGCACGACCGCTCGGCACTGTGATTTTCACAGCCCTCGACCGCAGACATGGCCGCGTGACCAAGCTGACGGTGGCGCTTTTCCTGCTGGGAACTTCCACTGTCGCCATGGGGCTGGTGCCGTCCTATGAAACCGCCGGATGGTGGGCAATCGCCATGCTGGCGCTCTTGCGCATCGGCCAGGGTCTGGCGCTTGGCGGCACCTGGGATGGCCTTGCACCGCTGCTGGCCATCACTGCGTCGAAGGACAAGCGTGGTTTCTATGCCATGATCCCGCAGCTTGGCGCTGTGGTTGGTCTTGCCGTCGCCGCCGTGCTGTTCGCCTACCTCGTCATGACGCTGTCGGCCGCCGACTTCCTCGACTGGGGCTGGCGTTATCCATTCTTTGTCGCCTTCGCGATCAATGTAGTCGCGCTCTTTGCGCGTCTGCGCATCGTCGACACGCCCGAGTTCAAGGAACTCTTCGAGACGAACGAGCTAACCCCGACGGGATTGCGCGCCACCCTGTCGCAGGACGGACGCACGGTTCTGCTTGGCGTTTTCGTGCCGCTGGCGAGCTTTGCCATGTTCCACATGGTCACGGTCTTCCCGCTTTCGTGGATTTTCCTCTACACGGACGAGGCGCCGGGCACCTTCCTCCTGATCGAAGCGGCCGGTGCTGCCGTCGGCATCCTTGCCATGCTGTTCTCCGGCTGGCTTTCGGACCGTATCGGCCGTGACAGGATCCTCGTGTGGGGGGCCTGGGCCATCGGTGCCTTCGCGCTGACGGCGCCTCTGCTGCTGAACGGCGGCCAGGCCGGTGTCGTCGCCTACATGATGGTTGGTTTCGTAATTCTCGGCTTCAATTTCGCCCAGTCCTCCGGAACCATCGCCTCGCTGTTTGACCGTCGAAATCGCTACACGGCCTCCGCGATGGTCTCGGCACTCTCCTGGATGTTCGGGGCAGGGTTTGCACCTTTGGCAGCACTGTTGCTGTCTACCTGGTTCGGTCTGTTTGCAGCCGGCCTCTACCTTCTGTCGGGGGCCGTCTGCACGCTGATCTCGCTCGCGCTGGCACGGCAGATATCGCTGCAGCCCAAGGGGCATGACTGAGCGAGAACGAATATCGGCCTAGCCTGCGCTTCACCGCCAGCCCCCCGGAATAGACCACTCCGGGGGTTTGTTTTTTGGCCTCGCTGTTCAGTCAAGCCGCCGATCTGCTCTAAAACCAGTTAGCATGGCCGCAGGCTCAAAACTTAGGCCGCAAGCTTGCCAACCTTGCAGCATTGCGTCCTCAATCGCTTAAGAACCACCTCGACCTCACTATCCTTGTGATCCATGACAACGCTGTTCGCGCAGCGATGAGCGAGCACGGTTTGCTGCGCAAGGCAGGTCGTTAGCACGTCACAGCTGCTCTCGAGGGGCAGGGAACTGCCAAGACGGAGCAGACACTGCCGCCAGACGTCATCATCATCGACATCGACAATCCGAACCGTGACATGATGGAGCCTCTCTTTCAGCTCACCCGCTCGGTGAGAGGCCCATGGCCAAGCTGCCGCCGCCATCTTTCGACCTTCAGGGCAAAAGGGGGCTCGTGGCCGGCGGATCAACTCACAGATGGCCGAAGGTTCCGGTGCGCTCGGTCTCGGATCCGTGATTGCGAAGCCATTGCCCATGTCGAGACAACTGAGTGCATCGAGAGCGAGGACGTCCAGAACCTGGTCATCGCGGCGGTGGATCAGTTCGTCTTGCTCAAGGTCTCCTGGATCACAAAGCCTGAGCAGAACCGGCGAGTGACCCGCCCCCAGCCAGGCCGCAATGGGCAATCTGGCTTTTCTTTCGTGTCTCACATTGTAGGAGCGGTACATCACATAAAGAATTCAGATGCAGACCATGCGTTGGCAGCCGATGGCGTCTAGCCAATGAACCGCAAGTAGCCCAGTCACAAACAACAACTACATTGGGAGCGGGGAAAGATGCTCATGAATGGCGAGCCATCGACCGTCCGGCTGGTGGGCAAAGACGATCGTCTCACGCTCGTGGTTCGTCATCGCTTCGCCGCCGATCACGAGATCGGTCTCCACCGCATGGGTGAAGATGGCGACATCGCCGACGATGTGTACGCTGCGGTTCGTTGAGCTGCAGGCCTTGACGCTAAAGCCGTCGCGGGTTTCCCACAGCGCCCATTCCGCCTCATAGGCCGCGCGATCCGCGAGAGTGCGATCGAGATTGTAGAAGATGAAAGTCGCCGACGGCGCGAAGGCATCGAAATAGGCCTTGGTGTCGTGGCGACCGAAGGCTGCCACCAGGGCATCGGCTGCGGAAAGCACTGCGGTCGTATGATCTGTCATCTCTGTCATTTCTTCGGGATTTCGGTGGCGTCAGACGCGCTTGACGCTGCTGATCAACTCGGCGATCGGGCGGTTCTGCTCGGCGACACGGGCCTTGAGCTCTTCAAGCGGCATGCTCTCGTACTTGCAAAACTCGATGAACATCATGTTGAGATTGTTGAAGAAGACCTCTCCGAGCGCCCGCGCGTCGACGCCGGCGATGACTACGCCACGCCGCTGGAGCGTCTCGATCAGCTGAACGACCTGGGCACAGAGGCGCCCGTCAAGTTCCGTATAGCGCTTTGAGAGCGGCGTCTCAGGCTGCTGGATCGCAGATGCCATGGCGGTGCGCCACATCTCCTTGCTGAGATAGACGAGCGAGTGATCGTAATACTGGTTGATCAGGGCACCGAGCGCCTCGATGACGCTGAGTGGCGGGTTCGCGACAATGCGTTCGCCGGCCTCGAGCACTTCGGTCACTTCCATCGAAACCGTGGCGACGAGAACATCGCCCTTGTTCTGATAGTAGTTGTAAAGTGTGCCGACCGAGACCTCTGCCATCTCGGCGATGTCCTCGATGCGCGCACTGTCGTAACCCTGTTCGCGGAACAGGGTGGTGGCCGCTTCCAGGATGCGACGGTTCCTGTCGGCCTTCTGTCGGGCGCGCAATCCGGTCATGGCTAACTCCGTTGGAATCTCCTCAAATTTGAGATTGACTTAAAAAATGAATTCACTCAATCTTTTTCTCAAGGCGCCGAAACGAGCGCTATTCTGATCAACGCGAGGGTCCGCTCGGGGCCTTCGACAAGAGGGTGAACTTATGGAAAAGACCGTACTGGGCGGGCTCTCCCGCCGCCTGCTTCTTGCGACCGTTGCCATCTCCGCCTTGTCCGGCGGGGCTCATGCCCAGGAGGAGCTGAACGCCCTCGTCTGGTGCGACCACACCGACCCGGCACTGATCGAGCCTTTCGAAAAGGCGAACAACGTCAAGGTGAATCTCAAGGAATACGAGGGAACCGGCGCCGGTCTCTCGATCGTCGAGCAGTCGCGCCCGGGCGACTGGGACGTCTTCGTGATCGATGGTGTCGACGTGCCGCGCGCCGTCGAAATGGATCTTCTCGCCGAAATTCCGGCCGACAAGCTGCCGATGGCCGACATTTTTCCGGAAGTCCGCATGGAGGCCAACAACACCAAGGACGGCAAGATCTACGCCGTGACGGAAAAGTTCGGCTACAACACGATTTCCTACGACAAGAGCAAGGTCGATCCGAAGGACATGGAAGACCTGTCGATCTTCTGGTCCGAGAAATACAAGGGCCGCATCGCTCTCTATGACTACTACCTGCCGATGATCGGTCTGACGGGCCTTGCCATAGGCAAGAACACCGCCGACCTGACGGAAGCCGATCTCCCGGCGATCAAGGAAAAACTTTTCGAGATGAAGAAGGTCTCGCGCCAGGTGAGCGATGTCGTGGCCTCGCAGACGGCGCTCGTCAGCGGCGAAGTCGACATCATCCTCGGCGGCGGCGAATGGGTGACCGCAGGTCTCACCGCCGAGAAGCCGGACCTCGACTGGACCGTCCCGAAGCAGGGCGCCCTGCGCTGGGCGCAGTCGATCGGCGTGTTCAAGGATTCAACCAAGCAGGATCTGGCCATCAAGTTCGTGCAGTACATCCTGAGCCCCGAAGGCCAGGCCCGTCTTGCCACCTCGTCCTGCTACTGGGGCATGCCGGCAAACGCGAAGGCCGGCGAGCAGCTCACCGACCAGCAGAAGACGGCGCTCCGTTGGGACAAGCAGCCCGAATACCTGAAGAACACCCAGCTATATCCGATGGCCAATGCCGATCTCGACGCGGCCATGCAGGACGTCTGGACCGAAATGCTGCAGCAGTAGGCGCTGCCCATAAAGGGCGCGGGAGGTGTCTTCCGTCCGCGCCCCAAGCCTTCCCTCACGTTGTTATTTCTTGACGAGCATCGCGGCCCGGGCGGGTCACATGCTCGGGTGAAGAACTGCGCGCATTCGGCAGAATTGAGCCCTGAAGTTTGTCGCTGCCTTTGAGATCGGCCATCATGAAAACCCGCCAGCCGAGGCGATTGCCCTGAAAGAACGGAGTGTCCCGTCGATGACCGCCACCGCGCTCGAGCGCAGAGAACGCCGCAAGGCCTGGGGATTCGCGCTGCCGGCAGTCCTCTGGACCGTGGCCTTCTTTCTCGTGCCCTTCCTCTACATGGCGGCAATCAGCTTCTGGAAGCGCGAGGGCCGCGAGATCGTCGCCGTCTGGGCGCTCGACAATTACGCGGCCTTCTTTGGCAAGCCGCATCTTCTCAAAGCGCTGTTCAATTCGCTCGAAGTGACGCTCACCGTCACGGTCATTTCGATCCTGCTTGCCTATCCGCTGGCCTGGATCATCGCCGAACGCGTGCCACGCCGCTGGCAGCGCTTTGCGCTGATCATGGCGATCCTGCCGTTTTGGACCTCCTATGTGGTGCGCTCCTATTCCTGGCTGTTGGTGCTGTCCAAGGGCGGTGTCGTCAACCAGGCCCTGATGTGGACCGGCCTGATCGCCGAGCCGCTCGAACTGTCAGCAACGCGGACCGGCACGGTGATTGGATTCGTGCATTTCTTCGTCATGCTGCTGACGCTAACGATCTATGCCAATCTCGTTCAGCTCTCGCCGAACTACCGCCGTGCAGCAGCCGATCTCGGCGCAAACGGCTTTCAGACCTTCTGGCACGTGATCCTGCCACTGACGCTTCCCGGCATCATGGTCGGTGCCTTCCTCACCTTCGTGCTGTGCATCGGCGACTACATCACCCCGCAGATCCTCGGCGGCAACAATGAGCTCGTATTGCCGCAGGTGATCATGCTGCAGCTCGGCCGCCGCGCGGATTTCCCCATGGCAGCCGCCCTGTCGCTGGTGTTGATGGTGGTCGTGACGATCGCCTATCTCGCCTGCGCCCGCTGGCTGAAGATGGAGAGGACGTGACCATGCGACATCTCAACATGGCACTTGCGATCCTTTATGCCGGCGGGCTCTATCTCTTCATCTTCCTGCCGGTCGCCGTTCTCGTGATCTTCTCCTTCCAGGACGGCACGCTACCCGTGCCACCCCTGCATGGCCTGACCTGGAAGTGGTATGGCGAGATCTTCGCCGATAAAAAGCTGATGGCAGCGCTCTTTAACTCGCTCGTCGTTGCCATCGTATCGTCTGCAATCTCCTGCCTGCTCGGTTTCCTCGCAGCCTATGCCTTTGCCCGCTACAAGCTTCCCGCATCCGGCCTGCAGCGCGCCCTGATCGTCGCGCCGATGACGGTCAGCACACTGATCATCGGGCTCGGCCTGCTGTCGATGCTGTCCAGGCTCAATGTTTCGCTGTCGCTATGGACCGTCGGCATCGGTCATGTCGTGATCAACCTGCCGCTGTGCTTTGCGATCATCTACGCCTCCATGGGCGGCCACCAGGTCAACATCGAACGCGCCGCTCGCGATCTTGGGGCCCGGGACTGGCAAGTCATGACGCTCGTCACGGCGCCGATGCTGATGCCGTCCATCCTTGCCGCCTTCTTCCTGTCGGTCACCTTCAGCTGGGACGAATTCATCATCTCTTTCCTGCTGTCGCGCTTCGACGTCACGCTGCCGGTCGAGATCTGGAGCATGCTGCGCTCCGGCCTTGACCCCAAGACCAATGCCATCGGCAGCGTCGTCTTCCTCATCTCCGTCGCGTTCCTCATCGTGATGGAACTCGCCGTTTTCAGAAAATCCGGAAAATCCCAATGACTGCAGACGTCTCGATCCGAAACGCCACGAAAGTCTTCGGTGCCTTCCGCGCGCTCGACGATGTCTCGCTGGAAATTGCCGCCGGCGAGTTCATCGTGCTTCTCGGCCCCTCTGGCTGCGGCAAGACGACCCTGCTCTCGATCCTAGGTGGCTTTATCGAGCCGAGCGCTGGCACGATCGCCATCGGCGGTAAGGACATGACGCATGTTGAGCCGGCAAAACGACCAACCACGACCATGTTCCAGGACTACGCGCTGTTTCCGCACATGAAGCTCATCGACAATGTCGGCTTCGGTTTGCGCATGCGCGGTATGGGAAAGGCCGAGCGCAGTGAAAAGGCGCTCGCCATGCTAGATCTCGTGGGGCTCAAGGCCTCCGCATCGAAGAAGCCGCACGAGCTTTCCGGCGGCCAGCGTCAGCGTGTGGCGCTTGCCCGCGCACTTGCCGTCGATCCTGATGTGCTGCTGCTCGACGAACCGCTCGGGGCACTGGATCTGAAGCTTCGTCGTCAGATGCAGGACGAGTTGAAAGCCATACAGAAGCGTATCGGCACCACCTTCATCCATGTCACCCACGATCAGGAAGAGGCCATGGCGATTGCCGACCGGATCGTGGTGATGAACCACGGCCGGATCGAGGATGTCGGCAGACCCTCGGAAATCTACATGCGGCCGCGCTCGCTGTTTGCCGCAGGCTTCATGGGCGAGGCGAACTTCCTGCCCGGTCGGGTGATCTCGATTACGGAAGGCGAAGCGCAGGTGGAAACGGCGCTCGGCTCAGCCATCATTCCCATCACGGCTTTCACCGGGGGCACGCCTTCGCCAGAGCAAAAGATCACCTTGTGCATTCGCCCCGAACATTTCCGGTCCGCCGGCGAGGAGGGCGCAATGGTTGCGCTCGGCCATGCGCGGATCACCGACAGCGCATTCTTCGGAGCGCACCACCGATGCCACCTTCAGCCCCAAGGCCATTCCGAGATCGTGATAACCGCCCATCTGCCGCAAACCGCACACCCGCAGCCGGGCGATGAACTCGAGTTGACGGTGAAGGCAGATACCATCGTTGCTCTGGTCGAAGCGTAGGAGACACGTGATGAAACCGCGCATCCGCCCCGAGGACTGGTACAGCGTCCGCCGTCTCGACGACGATGTGAGCTATATCTGCGAGCCGCATATCCAGGAATTCTATCGCTGCAACATCTGGCATGTGCGCGGGCGCGATCGCGACATGCTTGTTGACAGTGGCATGGGCGTTGTTTCGCTTCGCGAATGGGTACCGCTTGTCACGGAGCGTGAGCTGATCGCGGTGGCAAGCCACACCCATTTCGATCACATCGGCTGCCACCACGAGTTCGAATGCCGTGCGGTCCATTCGGCAGAGGCAGATCTGCTCGCTGATCCGACACGCGAGAACACGCTGGCCGACCCCTATGTTACCGACGACATTTTCGACGCCCTGCCGCCCGAGCCCTATTGCTCGAAGTGTTATGCGGTGAAGCGGGCGCCGGCGACGCGCCTACTGGAGGACGGCGACATGGTCGACCTCGGCGATCGGCAATTCGAGATCATTCACACTCCCGGCCATTCCCCCGGGGGCATCGCGCTCTACGAGAAGGCGACGGAAATCCTGTTTTCCGGCGACATTCTCTACGACGGTCCGCTGATCGAGGACACCTACCACTCGAACGCCAATGACTATCACGCTTCGATGGAGCGCCTGCTGCGGCTGAAGGTGCGTCTGGTGCATGGCGGCCATTTTCCAAGCTTCAGCGGCGAACGATATCGGGAGCTGATCACCGGTTGGCTCGACGCAAAACACAAGACAATCTGACGGGGAGGCTAGCATGCTCGACAAGCGCAAGTTCTACATCAACGGCGAGTGGGTCGACCCGATCGCGCCTCACGACCTTGAGGTCATCAATCCCGCGACCGAAAAGCCGATCGCCGTGATCTCGATGGGGACGACCGCCGATATCGACCGCGCGGTTGCCGCTGCCAAGACCGCATTTCAGAGCTACAGCCGCACCAGCCTCGATGAACGCATTGCACTTCTCGAAAAGCTGCTTGAGATCTACACCCGCCGCTACGACGAGATGGCACGGACGATCACGCTCGAACTCGGCGCCCCGATCACCATGAGCACCGACCAGCAGGCGCATGTCGGCGTCGGCCATCTCGAAGGTTTCATCGAGGCCCTGAAGCGCATCAAATTGCGCGAAGAACTGCCGAACGGCGACATCGTGCTGCGCGAACCGATCGGCGTCTGTGGCCTCATCACCCCCTGGAACTGGCCGATCAACCAGATCGCCCTGAAGGTCGTTCCGGCACTGGCGACAGGCTCGACCTGCGTTCTGAAACCCTCCGAGTTCACGCCTCTCAACGCCCTGCTCTACGCCGAGATGGTACACGAAGCGGGCTTCCCGGCCGGGACGTTCAACCTTGTGAATGGCGATGGCGCCAATGTCGGTGCAGCGCTCTCGAAACACCGGGATATCGATATGATGTCCTTTACTGGCTCGACCCGCGCCGGCACAGCCGTCAGCAAGGATGCCGCCGATACCGTGAAGCGCGTAACCCTGGAGCTCGGCGGCAAGTCGCCCAACATCGTCTTCGAGGATGCGGATCTCGAAGAGCGCATTACCGGCAGCGTGCTCGAATGCTTCAACAATTCGGGCCAGTCCTGCGATGCTCCGACGCGCCTGCTGATCCAGCGTTCCGTTTACGATCAGGCGGTAGAAATCGCCCAGCGCGTGGGAAGCGAGGTCAGCGTCGGCAATCCGGAAGAAGCCGGCGAACATATCGGCCCGCTGGTCAGCGACATCCAGTATGGCCGCGTCCAGACCCTGATCGAGGCAGGCATCGCTGAAGGCGCCGAGCTTCTCGTCGGAGGCCCGGGCAAGCCCGAAGGTTTCGAGACAGGCTACTACGTCAAGCCAACCATCTTTGCCGGCGTCAACAACCAGATGCGCATCGCCCGCGATGAGGTCTTCGGTCCGGTGCTGGCGATCATTCCCTTCGACACTGAGGAGGAAGCGATCGAGATTGCCAACGACACCAATTACGGTCTGGCCGCCTATATCCAGTCCGGTGATCTCGACCGCGCCGAACGTGTTGCAGCGCGCCTTCGCGCCGGCATGGTGCATATCAATGGCGCGCCACATCGCTATGGCAGCCCGTTCGGCGGCTACAAGCAGTCGGGCAATGGCCGTGAGGGTGGTATGTTCGGTCTTGAAGACTTCCTCGAGATTAAGACCGTGCATCGGCCTAGCGCGGCCTGAGGATCAAATCCTTACCGACCGCGGATACCATCAAGGCCGCGGTCGCCAAGGTACCTAACGTGCTCTAGTGGGACTGGACCGAGAGACCAAATCGCCGAAGAATATCCGCGATCTTTCCGTCCTGCTCCGGATCCGGCAAGAGTGCCGGTTGGCGGCTGGCGCCGACCGAACTGTCCTGGAGGAAGAGCGCCCGCTTGACCATGGCAGGCGCAAAGCCCAGCGCATAGAGATCGGTGCGGAAGGCCGTGAAGACGGCCTGCTGCCGCTCGGCTTCCGCGATGTCGCCGATGTTGTAGCCCTTGAGGATACCGGCGAGCACATCCGGCAGCGCATTGCCGAGACCGGAAATGCAGCCGGCAGCGCCATTCTGCAACGCCCAGAGCACGAGATGGTCAGGCCCGGAATAGACATCGAAGCCAGGCATGTCGCGGGACACCGCAAGATAGGCTTCCAGCGTCTCCTTGGCGCCGCCCGAATCCTTGATGCCAGCGATGTTGCCGTGGGTTGCGAGCTTGCGCGCGGTCTCCGGTTCAATGTGGTTCTGGGTGCGGGCCGGGATATCGTAGAGATAGGTCGGCGTCTTCACCGCATCCGCAACCGTCGAGAAGTGCCGGATGAGACCGTCCTGAGTGCAGGCGATGAAGAAGGGGGTGATGACGGCAATTGCCGTTACGCCGATCCGGTCGAATTCCTTCGCCAGCTTGATCGTCTCGAAGGTCGCCGGCATTCCGGCATTAACGATCACGTCGACCTTACCGCCGACTTCATCGACCACGGCTTCGGCGAGCTTTACCTTTTCCTCGAAGGTGAGTGCGGTGAAATCGCCATTAGTGCCGGCGCACATGATGTTGTTGCCCGCAGCCACCTGGCGGCGCACCTGAGCTCGGGTGGCTTCGTAATTGATCGTCTCGTCCTCGTTGAAGCAGGTGACGAGCGCGACGAAGGCCTTTTTCGACATGACGATGTTCTCCGGAATTTTCTAACTTACGAGGCGCGGCTTAGACGTGCGGCACGGTTCTGTGCCTGCACGTCGGGATCGGGATCAAGCCCGGCGGCGAGCAGCGCCCGGGTATAGGCTTCCTTGGGCGTCTCGAAGATCTCTCTGACCGTGCCGAGTTCCACGACCTCACCTTTCTGCATGACCATCACATGGTCGGCGAAATCTCGCACGACCGGCAGGTCATGGGCGATGAAGATGAAGGCGATGCCCATCTGCTTTCTCAACCCGTCGAGAAGCGCGATGACCTGGGCCTGGACCGAGACATCGAGCGCCGATACGGCCTCGTCGCAGATGATCAATTGCGGTTCGAGCGCGAGAGCGCGGGCGATCGCGATGCGTTGGCGCTGGCCGCCGGAAAACTGGTGCGGATAGCGACCCATATGCTCGGGTCCGAGCCCGACCTGGGTCAACAGTTCGGCCACCCGCTCCCGCCACTTCGCTTTGGGCAGGATATCGGGATGGATGACCCAGGCTTCCGAGATCAGCTGGTAAACGGTCATGCGCGGATTGAGCGACTGTGTCGGATCCTGGAAGACCATCTGCAGATCGCGACGCAGCTTGTAGAGTTCGGCGGGCGACAGCTGGAAAAGGTCCCTGCCCTTCCACAGCGCCGACCCGGAATCCGGCTCGTCGAGCCGCAACAGGATGCGGGCGAGCGTCGATTTTCCCGAACCGCTTTCGCCGACAACTGCCAGCGTCTCACCGGCCAGCAGGTCGAAGGAGACGCCCTTCAAGGCAGCAAATGCGCCATAGTTCTTGCGCACGTCTCGCACGCTCAGCACGGGTTCGGCACCCTTCAGCGGCTGATGCATTTCGCCTTTGCCCGGCGCTGCCGCGATCAGCTTCTTCGTATAGGGATGCTGCGGATTCTTGTAGACCTCGCGCACCGTGCCAGCCTCGACCAACACGCCCTTTTCCATCACCACCACCCGATCCGCAATCTCGGCCACGACGCCGAGATCATGCGTGATGATGAGAACGGCCATACCGGTCTCGCGCTGCAACTCCTTGAGAAGCGCCAACACCTCGGCCTGCACGGTGACATCAAGCGCGGTCGTCGGCTCGTCCGCGATCAGGAGATCGGGACGTAAGGCCAGCGCCATGGCGATCATCACACGCTGGCGCTGACCGCCGGAAAACTCGTGCGGATATTTGTCGAGGGCGTGTTCGGGATCGGGAATGCCGACACGACCGAGAAGGCGAAGGGCCTCTGCCTGGGCTTTCGTGCTGTCCGTGCCATGCGTGGTGAGCGCCTCGCGGATCTGCCAGCCGACGGTATAGACCGGATTGAGATGGCTGAGCGGATCCTGGAAGATCATCGCGATCTTGCGACCGTTGATTTCGCGTCGCTGCGACAGCGGCATCGTCAGGAGATCGACACCGTCGAGCAGGATTTCACCCGAGGAGATGCGACCAGGCGGCATGTCGATCAGGTTCATGATCGCCGAAGACGACACCGACTTGCCCGACCCGCTTTCGCCGAGGATCGCGAGCGTCTCGCCACGGTCGAGATGGTAGGACATGTCGCGCACGGCTTTCACGACGCCGACTGCCGTGTGGAACTCGACCGAGAGGTTGCGGACTTCGAGAAGATGGTCAGCCATTCTTGGCTCCTTTCATTTCCAGACGCCAGCGCTGCACCGGATCAAGCGCGATCCGTAGCCAGTTGGAGAGCAGGTTGAGCGACATCGTCGTCAGGATGATCGCGAGCCCTGGCCAGAAGGAGAGCCACCAGGCATTGGTGAGGTATTGTCGCCCCTGGCTGATCATCAGGCCCCAGGTGATCTCCGGCGGCTGAATGCCGATGCCGAGGAACGACAGCGCGCTTTCGGCCAGCATGACATAGGCAAAGTCGAGGGTGGCGAGCGTGGTTAAAGTGGGCAAGACCACCGGCAGGATATGCCGGAACAGGATGCGCTTGCTCGACGCGCCCATGACCCGCGCCGCCTGCACGAACATGCGTTCGCGGATCTCGAGCACTTCGGCCCGCGTGGTGCGCAGATAGACCGGGATGCGGGTGATCGCGAGCACCATCATCAGGTTCAGGATCGAGGACCCGAGAATGTAAAGCACGATGACCGCAATCAGCAGCGATGGAAAGGACATGATAACATCCGCGAGCCGCATGATGACCTGGCTGGCGCGCGGTGAGGAAAAGCCGGCGATGAGGCCAAGAACCGTTCCAATGACAGCCGAGATCAGCACGGCACCGGCCGCGACCATCACGGTGTTCTGGGTAGCGACAATGATGCGAGCCAGCAGCGGCCGGCCGAGCGCATCCGCGCCCATCCACCAGACCCATGCTCTCTCGAAATCAAAGGGCGCTGCATTGCGACCGCGCAGGTTTTGCTTGGTGGCGAGGTCGCCCAGCCAGCTTGGGCCGATTATGGCCATCAGGAGAATGATGAGCAGAAAGATCGCGGCGCAAAGCGCAAACTTGTCAGCCAGCAGCATGCGGAACATGCGCTTGAGGAACGGCGGTTCGTCGATGATGGCGGTTGCTTCGATGGACATGCCTTCTCCTCAATTCCGGATGCGGGGATCGAGAAGCGCATAGGCAAGATCGATCAGCAGGTTCATGAGGAAGATGGCGAGCGCCGTGACGAGGATCGCGGCCAGCACGACATTGAAGTCGCGCTGCAAGATGGAATCGATCATCAACTTGCCCACGCCCGGAAAGCCGAAGATGGTTTCGATGATGACGGCACCGTTGAGCAGGCTCGCAGCCTGATCGCCGATCACGGTGATGACCGGCAACATGGCGTTGCGCAGCGCGTGGATGAAGATGATCGGGGTCGACTTCACACCCTTGGCCCGCGCGGTTTTGACATAGGCCGATGAGAGCGCCGATATCATCGAGCCCCGCACGACCTGCACGATGATGCCGAAAGGCCGGACGAAGAGCACGCCGATTGGCAGGATCCAATGCCAGACTGACCCAGTCCCCGACGTCGGCAGCCAGGAGAGGTTCACCGCAAAGATGACGATCGCGACGATGGCCAGCCAGAAATCCGGGACGGAGGCTCCCACCAGCGAGACGATGGACGAGAAACGGTCGAAAAAGCCGCCGGCCCGGAAGGCGGCGAGTGAGCCGACAACGATGGCGGCAGCGGTCACCAAGCTCATGGTGATGACGGCGAGCCATAGCGTCCAGACGAAAGCTTCGAGGACCACGTCGAGCGCCGGCCGCGCCTTGCGCAGGGATTCGCCGAGATCACCCGTCACGACATCGCCGACATAGCGGCCAAACTGGACCAGCAAGGGATCGTTGAGGCCATGCAATTCCCGGAACTGATTCTTCATCTCCTCGGAGGCTTCGACCGGCAGGAACAGGGCTGCCGGATCACCTGTCAGGCGAGAAAGGAAGAAGACCATGACCACAAGTCCGACCAACGAGATCAAACTGGCCACGGCGCGTTTTCGGATGAAGCTCAGCATGGCGTCCTCTAAGAAAACGGTGCGGCGGGATCATCCCGCCGCATGTCTTGCATTGGTACGGGCGGCGCCCGCCAGACGGTTACTTGATCTTGATCTCGGAGAGCTGGAGCATGGAATTCGTCGCCATTGTCGGCTTGAAGTCCAGACGCTCGGAGACACGCGAGAAACCGACCATGTGGAAGAGAAGCACATCGGCGACCACTTCGTCATGCAGATAGGCGATCGCTTCCGACCAGAGCTTTGCACGATCATCGCCGACAGCAGCCGATGCACGCTGGATCAGGTCGTCGACCTTCGGATCGGAGAAGCCGGACTGCGTACCTTCCGTTGCATATTTGAAGAACATCGAGAAGGACGGATCCCCCTTCGAGTTGTCGTGCATGGCAGCGACCAGCTGCGGACCACGGCCCTCTGCGAACGGCTTCGAGTAATACTGCTCGTGTTCGGCGACCTCAACAAACTTCAGCTCGATCTTGAGGCCGACTTCCTGCATCTGCTGCTGGATCGCCTCCATGATCTCGGTGACGTTCGGGAAGTTGGCCGAACGGGCAATGATGGTGATCGGTGTATCGACCTTCACGCCATCCGCCTTTGCCTCTTCGATCAGCTTCTTGGCTGCCTCTGGATCATAGGACGGCACCTTGACGTCTGGATTCCAGCCGAGTGTCGGTGGCGGCACGATTGCGGTGGCGAGCAGTGCGCTCTCCGGCAGCAGCGTGCCGAGGAAGGCCTCGCGATCGACTGCAAGGTTCAGCGCCCGGCGAATGCGGACATCGTTCAGCGGCTCGATGTTGTGATCGACACGCAGATAGACGGTTTCGCTGTCCAGATAGGAGAAGTCGGTCGCCGGGTTGGTGGCTTCGACCAGGGAAATGGACGGAGAGAGATCGGCTTCACCTGCCTGAACCATGGCCGCACGGACCGCTGGGTCAGCGCGGAACAGATAGGTTGCTTCCGTCACCTCGGGCTTCGCACCCCAGTAGTCGTCGCGACCCGTCAGAACGATCTGCTGGCCAGGGGTCCAGTTGGTGAGCTTGTAGGGACCTGTCCCGACCGGCTCGCGAACAAATTCCAGCGGTGTTTCTTCCGGAACGATCGTGACCAGAGTGAGGAGCAGCGGCAGAATCGGCTGGACCGGGTCGGCCTTGAAATCAACCGTGTAGTCGTCGACGACGGTCGGCGTGACCGTCATGCCGCCGAAGTAACGACGGGATTCGCAGGTGTTCTTGTCGCTCATGATGCGGTCAAAGCTATGCTTGACGTCCTTGGCATCGAAGGCGGTGCCGTCGGAGAACTTGACCCCCTGACGCAGATGGAAGCGCCAGCTGCCGTCGGTATTCTGCTCCCACTTCTCGGCGAGGCGCGGCTGAACACCAGCACCGCCGCGCACATCGAGTTCGGTCAGCGTTTCGCTGACATTCTCCATGATAATACGACCGATATTCGAGCGCGTCGCCATGCAGGGTTCGAGAAGATCAGCCTCTTCGGCCAGCACGACCTTGATCGGGCCGGAACCGGCATAGGCTGGTGACAGGGACGTGCCCATGGCGAGGGCACAAAGCAATGCAGTCTTTCTCATTTTCATTCTCCTCCCAGATGAATTCAGTTTGAAGCTTTCACGCCTCGCGAGCGCGCAGCCATGAGAGCCGCGAGGCAGATCAGAACAGCGCCGACCACGGTGGTCAGGCCGATGGTTTCGTTGAACAGGGCAAAACCGCCGACGGCCACGAGGGGCAACCGCAGGAAATCGACCGGCGCGACAACGCTTGCGGGGGCAAGCGACATGGCATGCGTCATCAACCCCATGCAGCTGGTGCCAACAACGCCCTGAAGGGCCAGCAGCGCCAGCTCCCGGTTTCCCGGCATGGCGAAGAAGGGTACGGCGAGCGCGAGCGAAATCGGCACGGTCAAAAGAAGGTTCCAGACCACCAGGGTCGAGGTCGTGTCACCGCGCGACATCGATTTCAGGATCAGCTGGATTGCGGCTTGCAGAAACGCACCCGCCAAAGCGAGCCCGACTGCGAGCGTGAAGCCCGAAGGTGATGGCCCGACGATGACCATGGCGCCGGAAAAGCCGACCACGACGGCAAAGAGCATCGAAAGGCCGGGTAGCTCCCCCAGAAGGACTGTTGCGCCAAGCACGACGAAGATCGGGGACATGAAGGCAATGGCCGTGACGTCCGCAAGCGGCCCCATGCTGAAGGCAGCAAAGAAGGCGACCATTGCCAAAAGCTTGAAAAGCGCCCTGATGGCGTGCTGCCCGAGCGTATGCGTTGATTGCAGCACCTTTGGCCGCAGAACGACGAAAGGCAGGAGCACGGCGGCACCGAACAAGGCGCGGAAAAAGGCAATCACGAAGGGATGCACGGCACCATCCAGAGCACGCACGATGACGGCATCGGATGCAGCCAAGACCGCCGCTCCGACTGCAAAGAGCACTGCAGCGGGAACCCGCTCGCCTTTCCCTTCTGCACGCATACCGTCCTCCCGAACCGACCTCCACGTCGGCATGCTCAAAACATCCAACTTCCGGCCATCTTTGTCAAATGATTTCCCGATGTAAAATTCACCGGCTCCAAATCTCAGAATTTATGTCAACGATTACAATGCTATAATGGACGTACGAAACCTGTATCCGCCATTTTACAACATAAACAAACTTGACAACTTTGGAAAAATGATCGACTTCGGAGGACAAGAGGAGCATTCCATGACACCTGATGACATTGCCCGGCGCATGACCGGCATACTCACCACGTCGGATTCCGATCGGACCGAGGCCTATCTTCCGTCGCCGATGGTGCAGAACCACGCATCCTTCCTGCACAGACAGGCAGACGGCAGTCTGATTTGCGCTTGGTTTGGCGGATCGCTGGAAGGAAAGTCGGACATTTCCATCTACGCTTCCGTCCTTGCAGCGGGTGCGTCTGCCTGGGGTCCGCCGCGGCAGCTGAGCTCCGACCCCGATCATTCCGAGCAAAACCCCGTTTTGTTTCAGGCACCCGATGGGCGCCTGCTTCTGTTTCATACCTCGCAGCCCTCAGGCAACCAGGACGAATGCCGGATCCGCATGACCGAAATCACCACCGACGCGTCGGACCCGACGGTCTTGATGGCGTCCGACGGCCGCTATCTAGACCTGCCCCGAGGCAGTTTCGTGCGCGCACCGGTCGCGATCAGCGCTGATGGGACCTGGCTCCTGCCGATCTTCAGATGCATCCCACGCCACGGCCAGAAGTGGAACGGCAGTCATGACACCGCCGCCGTTGGCATCAGTGAAGACGGCGGAGCAACCTGGCGACTGGAAGAACTCAGCCAATCGATCGGCTGCGTGCACATGTCCCCGGTCGCTTTGAGTGACACGACGATGGCCGCATTTTTCCGGCGTCGCCAGGCGGATTTCGTCTACCGGACGGAGAGCCATGACGCCGGCCGGACCTGGAGCACGCCCGCACCGACTGATCTGCCCAACAACAACTCCTCGCTCGCGGCCATCGCTTTGGACGACGGGCGTGTTGCAGTCATCTGCAATCCCATCAACGCCGCGGCCTCCCCGGACCGTCGCACCTCCCTCTACGACGAACTCGGCGAGGAAGACGACAGGCCGGAGGCGGACCCGACCGGGGGCTGCGCCCCCATCTGGGGAGTGCCGCGAGCGCCTGTCACAGTCTGCATTTCGAGCGATGGCGGATTGACATTCCCGCAGCGGATCCAGATCGAGGATGGCCCGGGAACCTGCCTGTCCAACGATTCCACCGATGGACGAAACAAGGAAATGTCCTATCCCTGGCTGCTGGCAGATCAGGATGGATCGCTCCATATCGCCTACACCTATCACCGACGCGCGATCAAATATGTCCGGCTCGCCCCCGGCTGGGATCGTCCCGAAAACGGAGAATGACATGAGCGGCATTATCGGCATCACCATGGGCGATCCCTGCGGCGTCGGCCCCGAAATCTCGGTCCGCGCCCTGGCCGAGATGTCGGCAGAAGACCGCGCGGCCACGCGTATCTACGGCAATCTCGCGACCTTGAACGCCGCACGCGATGCACTGGGCCTGTCCATTGATCTCGTGCCCAATGTCGTCGACGTCGAGGTGGAAGGCGCTCCGCTTCCCTGGGGCACCTTGAGCCCCGTCGCGGGCGACGCCGCCTTCCGCTTTATCGAAAAGGCAGTCCGCGATGCAGAAGCCGGAACGATCGGCTGCATCGTCACAGCCCCGATCAACAAGGAAGCCCTGAACCTTGCCGGCCACCATTATGACGGCCATACCGGCATGCTGCGCAGCCTCACCGGCTCGAAGGCGGCCTACATGCTGCTCGCCTCGGAACGCCTGAAGGTCATCCATGTCTCGACCCATGTTTCGCTGCAGGAAGCGATCCGCCGGGCGACCACCGAACGGGTGCTGGCGACCATCAAGGCCGGCAACGACCACCTCAAGCGCATCGGCTACGACAAGCCGCGCATCGCGGTTGCCGGCATCAATCCCCATTGCGGCGAAAACGGCCTCTTTGGCACCGAAGACGACGACCAGATTGCACCCGCCGTTGCCGCAGCGCGCGCCGAGGGCATCGACGTCCAGGGGCCGATTTCGGCCGATACGGTCTTCTACCGCGCCTATTCCGGCGCCTTCGATCTCGTGGTCGCGCAGTATCACGACCAGGGCCATATCCCGATCAAGCTCGTCGCCTTCGACACGGCGGTCAATGTATCCGTCGAATTGCCGATCGATCGCACCTCCGTGGACCACGGCACGGCCTTCGACATCGCCGGCAAGGGCATCGCCAATCACGGCAACATGAATTCCGCCATCGCCTATGCCCGCAAGCTGGTCGCCGGCCGGACTCAGCAAGGATGACCCTGATGACCGCATCCATCACCCTTCACCAGCCGCGCCGCCTGATCGTCGGCGCCGGCGCGATCAGCCAGGTCGGCGGCCTTGTGGACGATGCAACGTCCGTTCTCGTCATCGCTACCCCGATCACGGCAGGCTTCATCGATCGGCTCATGTTGCCCGGCAAGATCGAGGTCTTCGACGCGATCCCCGGCGAACCTGACATAGCGACGTTGGATGCGGCCCTTGCGGTTGCGCGCAGGGTGAGGCCCCAGGTCGTTGTCGGGCTTGGCGGGGGTTCTGTCCTCGACGTGGCCAAGCTCGTTGCCGCTTTGTGGGACAGCGAGCAGACACTCGTCGACGTTGCAGGCCCCAACAGGGTGGCTGGCCGCAACACCCGCCTCGTGCAGGTCGCGACAACCGCCGGAACGGGTTCCGAGGCCGGCATCCGTTCGCTGATTACCGATCCGGTGAAGGGCGCCAAGATCGCGGTCGAAAGCCCGCACATGATCGCCGATATTGCTGTCCTCGATCCGGAACTGACCTTCTCCGTACCGCCGGCCGTCACCGCCTCAACAGGCGTCGATGCCATGGCCCATTGCGTCGAGGCCTTTACCAACAAGCGCGCGCATCCGATGATCGACGGCTTTGCCCGCATGGGTTTCCGCCTCGTGGGCAAATATCTCGCCCGCGCCGTCAAGGACGGGTCTGACACCGAAGCGCGCGAAGGCATGATGCTTGCTTCCTATTATGGCGGCATCTGCCTCGGGCCGGTGAACACCGCGGCCGGACATGCTATCGCCTATCCGCTCGGTACGCGTCTCGGTCTGCCGCATGGCCTCGCCAACGCGATCGTCTTTCCCCATGTGCTCGCCTTCAACCAGCCCGTCGTCCGCGACAAGACGGCGGAGGTGGCCGAAGCTCTCGGGTTCAGTGCGAGCGCGCCCGGCGCCCTGCTGGAAAATGCCTGCCGCTTCTGCACGGATCTCGATATCGAAATGCAGCTCTCTTGCCACGGTGCCAAAGAAGATGCGCTCGCCGGCTATGCAGCAGAAGCCCATGGCAACCGTCGTCTGATGGACAACAATCCGGCCGACATGGCGGTCGAGGACGTGCTCGCAATCTACAGAGCGGCGTACTGACGGACCATTTTCATCTGCACAAAATGAAGGGGGCCCAATCGGCCCCTTCTTTGATTCTGCGCTGAGCATTCTCCGCTCATCCCTCGGAAACCGCCGCCAGCGAAGCACTGGACTGGAACAGGCGGGCACGCGATCCGGTCAGATGTGTGTGCATCAACTCCCTGGCACGGGCGCCCTCGCCTGCTGCGATTGCCTCGGCGATCGCCTCGTGTTCGGCAAAGACCCGAGAAAGGCCGGCATTGTCCCGTTTGACCGAGACGCCATGGAAGCGCATGCCAACGGCGATGTGATCCTTCAGCGCCTCCATGGCGGTCGAAAAATACGTATTGTTGGCAGCGCGTGCGATCGCGAGATGGAACTGGAAGTCGGCATCTTCGCGGTGCGCCTGCCTGTTGGTCGCATCCCGCATCAGTTCAAGCGCCTCGCGGATCGCGGCGAGCATGCCGGGGGTGTGCCGCAGGGCTGCGGCTTCTGCCGCCGCCGGCTCGAGGTTCAGGCGGAATTCGTAGCAGTTCAGAAGATCGGCAACGTTTTCCAGCTGACCGAAGCCGAGCGGCTGCTTCATCCCGACAGAGCGCACGAAACTGCCCGCGCCGCGGCGAGAATAGATGAAGCCCTGCTCGCGCAAGCGCCTGAGCGCTTCACGAATGATCGGACGGGATACCTCGAACTCGATCGCCAGATCGTGTTCGGTCGGCAATCGCTCATCCGGTTGGTAAGACCCCGATTTGATCGCCCGATGCATCCGCTCGAATACCAGATCCGCCAGGCTCTTACGTGCCGTTCCGCTTTGCAGTCCCATTGTCAGCCCCTGCCCCCATGCAGCTTTTCGGCGAGCATCACCAATGTTTCCGGCACTCCGAATCCGCCTGATTTGGCGATGATACATTGCCCACCGGCATAGGCCAGCCCGAGCCCTGGCAGACATTCACCCTGCAAACGAAAACACTTGATCCCCATGCGAGCCATAACGGCTTCTGCGGTCGCCCCCCCGCAAAGGAGCAGAGTGCGAGCACCCACAGTCAACTCGGGGTGCACTGAGGACGCAAGGTTTCGAGCGACCTCCTCCGAGCCTATCTCTGTGTCGCCGGAGACCGCCTGCACAAGTATTGGGAACATATGCGGTTGGGCGACAATCTCCAGCAAGCCGTTGGGTGCCGGATGGTGGCTCACAGCCTCCATCTCGCGCAAGCGATCGACCTGCTCCACGGTGATGCGATCATACGACCCGATGACAAAGAGTGCGGGGCCGATGGGAGGCTCAACCAGCTCGGACATCGGCTGGCCGGTCATCTCGACAGCCAATGCCTCGGCAAGCCCTCTTGCGCCGATGAAGAGATCGATGCCCTCGGCGTGGGCGCCCGCCAGAGCATCACGCATGTCCTGATCTGTCGCTGCATCGACGATGCTGCATCGCGCTGCATGGTGACCCAAGGCGTTCGCCACGGAAATGGGCGTCGGCACTCCAAATCCCTCGACATGTCCGTCGCGGACGACGCGGCCAAAGGCAGGAATAGCGGGCGCGACAAGTGCGCGCTTGAATGGAATGGCATCAAGCTCGACTGCGATATGCCCCTTGAGGCGCGAGTCGACCTTTTTGAACAGCGTGACATTGGGCGGCAGTGCTTCCATCACCTGACGCATGGCTTGTAACGCATCTTCTGCAGACCGCTCCCGGGAGGCCAGATTGATCGACAGGACAGCTGGCAACTGTGAAAGCCCTGACGGGACCGCATTCGGCGTCAAGGCGACTTCGGTATGCAGCCCGCGCGCGGCAAAGGGGGCAGCTGTGTCCAATGCTCCGGTCAGATCATCGGCAATGATGACAAGCATCATCATGCTCCATGTTGTTATCTTCTTGATCGAAATATGATCGCATTTCCAGAAGGATGCAACAGCAAGATAACAAATCATAGCCTGAGAACGCCAGCTTGGCGAGCACCGATCCGCCTGCTTCTCCAGACATGCTAACCTGCTCGGTGCCCGTTCGAGCGCAGCCCTTCCTCCAGCGCAACTGAGCACCCTCCGACGAACCGCCACACTCGGCCCTGTTGCAAACCCGCTTGACAGGATCGATTAAAAAATCATACTCAAAATTGGTCAGACAATCTGACCGCCTGCGTATCAGGGGAGTGATACGCTCGGAGGATTTTCATGTTCGTGGCTTTGGAGCCGCGCCGGCTTTATCGCCAGGTCGCGGAGCAGATCCGTGCGCTCATCGAAACGGGTGAATTGAAGCCGGGCTCACGGCTTCCGCCCGAGCGGGAGCTCGCAGACCGTTTTTCGGTCTCAAGACCGACTGTCCGTGAAGCGCTGATCGTGCTCGAGGTCGAGGGGCACATTCAGATCCGCATGGGCTCTGGTGTCTACATCAGCAGCCGGCCCGGGCCGACCCTGGATGCGATCGACCATGATGACAGCGAAGGACCGCTGGAAATCCTGCAGGCGCGCTGCCTGATCGAAAGCGGCATCGCGGAAGAGGCCGCAAGGCTTGCGACGGCGGAAAGTCTCATGCGTATCGACGCCATCCTGGACCGCATGGAGGGCGCACTGGACGATGGCGCGGTGGCGCTGGCGTGCGACCGCGATTTCCATACGGCGATCGCCGACATCATCGGCAATTCGGCGCTCAAGCACTTTACTGGCCTGATCTACGATTCGCGCATGTCGCCGTATTTCAAGAAGCTGGCCAGCTATTTCGAGGGGCCACATACCTGGAAGCTGGCGCTCGAAGAGCACCGCATCATTCGCAACGCGATCGCAGCCCGGGACCCGGACGGTGCCCGAGAGGCCATGCGGCGCCATCTGACGCTGGCGCAGAGGAGATTCTCGGAAAGCTTTGAGGAGGAGCCGACCAGAGAAGACTGACCGTTCAGGCCTTGCGCCGACGGTTTTCCAAAGAGTTCTGTTTCAATGGGAGGAATACATGAAACTGACACTTAAGACGCTTCTTGGAGCAGCGGCAGTGATTGTCGCGTCCACGGTCTCGGCCCATGCCGAGACCGTTCTGAAATGGGCCCATGTTTATGAAACCTCGGAGCCCTTCCACACGGATTCCGTCTGGGCGGCAGAGGAGATCGCCAAGCGAACCGAAGGCCGGTACAAGATCGACGTCTTTCCGGCTTCGCAACTCGGCAAGGAAGCCGACATCAACCAGGGTCTCAAGCTCGGCACCGTCGACATCATCATCTCAGGTTCGAGCTTTGCCGCACGCGACCACAATCCGATCGGCGTCACCTACTATCCCTATATCTTCCGCGACCCGAGCCATCTCCTGGCCTACACGAAGAGCGACGTCTTCAAGAAACTGACCGCCGGCTATGAAGAAAAGACCGGCAACCATATCGTCGCCGTCAGCTACTACGGAACGCGGCATACGACCTCAAACCGCCCGATCGGCAAATGCGCCGACATGGAGGGCTTGAAGATCCGCGTGCCGGATGTGCCGGCCTATCTGGCAATGCCGCGGGCCTGCGGCGCTAACACAACACCGATCGCTTTTGCGGAAGTTTATCTCGCTCTGCAGAATGGCACGGTCGAAGCCCAGGAAAATCCGCTGACGACGATCGAGGCCAAGAAGTTCTACGAAGTCCAAAAGAACATCGTGCTCACCGGCCACATCGTTGACCACCTGAATACGGTGGTTTCCAAGACCCGTTGGGCAAGTCTGTCGGATGAAGACAAGGCGATCTTCACCGAAGTGATGCTGGAAGCAGCAGCCCGCACGACAAAGACCATCGAAGCCCGTGAAATGGCGCTCGTTGACGAGTTCAAGGCGAAGGGCATCACAGTTACCGAAGTCGACAAGGCTGACTTCGAAGCGAATGTCATCGCCAAGGCGAAGTTCGAGGACTTCGGCTACGACAAGGCTGATTGGGAAGCCATCCGCGCCATCAAGTAATGGCGCCGTCCCGGCGCCTGTGCGGCGCCGGGACCCATTTTCAAATCATAGAGAATTGGAGCCGACCCATGACGGAGCACCCGCACGCGCCGATCAGTGTGGAGGAGATGGCGCATGCTTTCGAGGAGGAAGCCACGCCAATTGATCTATCGCATCACGCCATCGAAGACTGGGTAACGCTGGCCGTCTTCTGGGGCATGGGCCTAGCCGTATTTCTGCAGTTCTTTACACGCTACGTTTTGAACAACAGCTTTTCCTGGACCGAGGAAATCGCAGCCAACTGCCTCGTCGTCGTCGTCTTCATGGGGTCAGTCATGTGCGTGCGGACCATGCGGCATATCCAGGTGGACCTGCTCTACCGCTTTCTGCCAACGCGGGCGGTCAGGGTGCTCGAAACGGTCGTCGATGCCATCGGCATCGCCTTCTTCGCCTACATGACCTGGCTGATGTGGCGCTATCTGGAGATTGTCGGCGGGGAGCGCATGGTCACCGTGGACCTGCCACGTGGCATCGTCTTCTATACCGTCTTTGCAGCCTTTGCGCTGATGTCTGTCCGCTCCATCCATAACCTCGTCAAGGATCTGACGGGGACGAAAACCGCGCGCCAGAGGGCGCAGGAAGACATTCACGCAGGGGGGATCTAGACTATGCTGCTTCTCATCGGTTCCTTTCTGTTTCTATTGATCCTCGGCACGCCGGTTGCGGTCTCCATGGCCGTCGCATCACTCGCCTATCTCGTGATCTATGGCGTTGCCCCTGACATCATCGCGGCCCAACGCATGATCGCCGGTGTCGAGAGCTTCCCTCTGATTGCGGTGCCCTTCTTCATTCTGGCCGGCAATCTCATGAACATTGCCGGGGTGACGGGCCGCATCTACAAGTTCGCCCTGTCTCTCGTCGGCTGGATGAAGGGTGGCTTGGCGCAGGTCAACATCATCGGCTCCGTGGTTTTCTCCGGCATGTCCGGAACGGCGCTTGCCGATGCCGCCGGCATTGGGACCATCGAAATCAAGGCCATGAAGGACCATGGCTATCCGGTGGAGGCCGCCGTTGGGGTTACCGCGGCCTCGGCCACTCTGGGTCCCATCTTCCCGCCATCTCTGCCCTTCGTCATTTACGGCATGATGGCCAATGCCTCCATCGGGGCGCTGTTCATGGCTGGCATCATTCCAGGGGTCGTCATGACGGTCCTGATGATGCTGACGGTTTACATCTTCGCCAAGCGCAAGGGCTGGGGCTCTGATACCCCATTCGAACTGAAGCAATTGCTGGCTGCCTCGCTGGAAGTGGTGATCGTCCTCGCCTTCCCTGGCGCCATCTACCTGATGATCCTGGCGGGAATGTCGGTCAATATCGCGGTGCTGATCGGACTTGCGGTTCTCGTGGCGCTCGACTGGTATTTCGACTTTTCCGCGGTCATGGCGCTGATGACACCCGTGCTGCTGATCGGCGGCATGACGATGGGCTGGTTCACGCCGACAGAGGCGGCCGTCGCGGCCGTTCTGTGGTCGTTGTTTCTCGGGCTCGTCCGCTACCGGACAATGACGCTGAGGACGCTGGCTAAGGCCTCGTTCGACACCATCGAGACCACGGCCTCGGTGCTGTTCATCGTCACCGCCGCGTCGATATTCGCCTGGCTGTTGACGGTGAGCCAGGCAGCGCAGCTGTTCGCAGACTTCATGTTCAACCTGACTGACAACTGGTGGATGTTCCTGATCATCGTCAACGTCCTTTTGTTGGTCGTCGGCGCCTTTCTCGATACGATTGCCGCCATCAGCATCCTCGTGCCGATCCTGATGCCGATTGCGGCCCGCTACGGCATTGATCCGGTACATCTCGGCGTGATCATCACGCTCAACCTCATGATCGGGCTTCTGACCCCACCCGTCGGCATGGTACTTTTCGTGCTGTCGCGCATCTCCAAGCTGTCGGTGGAAAAGACGACGCTGGCCATCCTGCCCTGGATGATCCCGCTCTTCCTGGCGCTCGGACTCATCACCTTCATCCCAGCCATCACCATGTGGCTGCCGACGCAACTCGGTCTGATCCGTTGATCTGCCGGTCCGCACTGGCGGGCTGATTTCGGTCTTGAACGAAAGGTCTCTGTGCGATGCAAACTCGCGTTGCCCGCCTTCATGCTGAGCGCGACCTGCGCGTTGAGCATCTCGACTATTCGACATGTCGAGCTGGAGAGGTTCGGCTTGCCATGGCGGCAGGCGGCATCTGCGGCTCGGACCTGCACTATTACCAGGATGGCGGCTTTGGCCCGGTCCGTGTCCGCGAACCGATCATCGCCGGTCACGAAGCCTCCGGCTTTGTGGAGGAAATTGGCGACGGTGTTTCAGGTCTTGAACTTGGGCAACTTGTGGCGGTCAATCCGTCCCAACCCTGCGGCCAGTGCCAGTATTGCCGGATCGGGCAACCCATTCACTGCCTGGACATGCGCTTCATGGGCTCGGCCATGCGCTTGCCGCATGAAGACGGCATGTTTCGCGAGCACTTGGTCGTGCCCGCCATTCAATGCCATCCGGTGGGTGGGGGCGTCACACCGGGAGAAGCGGCCTGCGCAGAGCCGCTGGCGGTCTGCCTCCATGCAATCGCTCAGGCCGGCGATCTCAACAGCAAGGCCGTTCTTGTCACGGGCGCGGGGCCGATCGGTCTCTTGACCGTGGCCGCCGCGCATCATGCAGGTGCCGGCCAGATCGTGGTCACGGATCTGGCCGACTCCGCCTTGTCGCGTGCGCTCTCGATGGGCGCCACGCAAGCCATCAATGTAAAAAGCGAGCCGGACGGTCTTCTGCCCTTCACGGAACACAAGGGCTATTTCGACGTGGTCTTCGACTGCTCAGCGGCTGGAACTGCCCTGCGCTCCGCGTTTACTGCGATCAAGCCGCGGGGCATTCTGGTCCAGGTCGGCGTGACTGGCGACGTCACCATTCCCCTCAACGCACTGGTCGGCAAGGAAATCGTCTGGCGCGGCTCGCAGCGGTTCCATGAGGAATTCTCTGAGGCCGTCGCCTTGATCTCGACGCGCCAGATCGATGTGCGTCCGATCATCTCCCACAGTTTCCCACTCGATGCGGTAGTGGAGGCGTTTGAACAGGCCGGTGACCGCTCGAAGGCCTGCAAGGTGCAGATCACATTTCAACAGACGGATAAAAGCCTAAAGGACGAGAGATGAGACATACCTGGCGCTGGTTCGGCCCCATCGACAAAGTCAGTGTGAGAGATGCGGCGCAGGCCGGCGCCGAGGGCATCGTGTCGGCATTGCATCACATCGCAACCGGAGACCTCTGGCCAGAAGACGAGATTGCCAGACGGCATGACGCGATCCGCGCAGGGGGCCTCGTTTGGGATGTGGTCGAGAGCATTCCGGTGTCCGAGGACATCAAGACACAGACCGGCGACTGGAAGCGCCACATCGCCAACTGGCAGGAAACGCTCAGACGCCTGTCGGCCTCGGGTATACGAACAGTCTGCTATAACTTCATGCCGATCCTCGACTGGACGCGGACGGATTTGCGGTGGGAGACGGGTCACGGCGCCAAAGCCATGCGCTTTGATCTCGTCGATTTCGCAGCTTTCGACATCCATATCCTGAACCGCCCCGAGGCTGCCGCAGACTATCCGGACTGGCTGACCGACGAGGCAGCACGGCGTTTCTCCGGCATGGAGGATGCCAAGATCGCGGCCCTCGGCAAGAATATCGGTGCTGGCCTGCCGGGCTCGGCCGATGGCTACACGCTCGAGCAGTTGCTTGAGAAGCTCCGCTCCTATCAAGGCGTCAACCGCGAACGGCTGCAGCAAAACCTCGTCGATTTCCTGAGCGAAGTCGCGCCGGTCGCCCAGCAGGTCGGCATCAATATCTGCGCACACGGCGATGATCCACCCTGGTCGCTGCTCGGTCTGCCGCGCATACTTTCAACAGAGGCCGACTATGCGCATATGCTGGATGCCGTCGATATTCGCGCCAACGGTGTGACGCTCTGCACCGGATCACTCGGCGCGCGCCCTGACAATGATCTGCCTTTTCTTGCCAAGCGCTTTGCCGACCGCATCCACTTCGTCCACCTCCGCAACGTGACCCGCGACACCGACACAGTCCCCTGCTCCTTTTTTGAGGACGAACATCTGGAAGGCGGGACCGACATGGTGGCTGTCATCGCAGCCTTGATCACGGAGGAGGCAAAACGGCGCAAGGAAGGGCGTGAAGATCACCAAATTCCCATGCGCCCCGACCATGGACAGGAAATCCTCGATGACCTGACGCGTGGGGCACAGCCGGGCTACCCCGCCATCGGCAGGCTCAAGGGCCTGGCAGAGCTTCGCGGCATCGAGCGCACGCTGTCGCATGCCCAATACGGGCTGGGAGGCTGATGATGCAAAGGCTCTCCAGCACGACAGGTCTTCCGGATAGGGTTCGTCAACCGCAATTTGACCGGACGAAACTGAAACCCGGCATCGTACATATCGGGATCGGCGCCTTCCACAGGGCGCATCAGGCAGTGTTCACGCAGCATGCTCTGGAAGCCGAATTCGGACCCTGGGGCATCATTGCCGTAAACCTGCGCTCGTCCGAGCCGGTCGAAGCGCTCGCAGCACAGGATGGCCTCTATTCCATCACTACGCGGAGCGAGGCGGGCGATCAGTCCGAAGTCATCGGCGCGACTGTCGACTGGATCTGTGCCGCTAATGATGGCGCCCGGGTGCTTTCAGCCCTGGCCGATCCGGCGATCCGTGTTGTGACGCTTACCGTGTCGGAGAAGGCCTATGGTCTTGATCCGGCAACGGGCGGGTTGGACCACGCTCATCAAGCCATTGCCGCGGACCTTAAGTGGCCAGATGCGCCCGTTGGTGTGCTGGGCTTTCTCGTTGAGGGGCTTGCCCTGCGGCGCGCTGCAGGGCTTGCACCCTACACGGTTCTCTGTTGCGACAATCTACCATCCAACGGCAATGTCGTGCGTCGCCTGGTTCTGGAGATGGCCCAACTGCGCGATCCCGCGCTGGCCGATTGGATCGCCGATAAGGGTCGGTTTCCCTGCTCCATGGTCGACCGGATCGTGCCCGCCGCCACCGACACCACCCGGATTCGTGGCGAAAGGCTGCTCGGAGCCCTGGACGCACTGGCAATCGATACGGAGCCATTTTTGCAATGGGTCATCGAGGATGACTTCGTTTCCGGTCGCCCCGCCTGGGAGGCCGGCGGCGCAATCTTCGCCGGGAATGTCGAGCCCTATGAGAAGATGAAGCTACGATTGCTCAACGGTACGCATACGCTGCTCGCCCATCTCGGGATCCTTGGAAATCTCGACTATATTCGCGACGTGATGGCCGTACCGCATCTGGCGGCAAAAGCGCGCCTGCATATGGAAGAGGTCGCCTCGACGCTCGATCCGGTGCACGGCATCGACCTTGCCGCTTACATCGACGATCTTCTGGCGCGCTTTTCCAATCCGACAATCGACCATCGCAATATCCAGATCGCGCTCGATACCACGCAAAAATTACCGCAGCGGCTTTTGGCGCCCACCGTCGACATGTTGGCGAAAGGTCAGACAGCGGGCGCGACGGCCTATGCAGTGGGGGTCTGGATGGCATCGGTGAAGAAGCGAGGTGATTGCGGTGATCCCCGTCGCAGCGAGGTGATTGCGGCGGCGGCAAGCATGGGCGCCACCGACCCCTCCGCACCGTTTTTCGCAATAGCTGGTCTATTCCCGCAGGAACTGATCGATGCACGCGACTGGCGCGACAGGATAAACGCAGCGATCCTGTCGTTCTAGCTGATCAGGGCGAAGACATGGAGAAGCGGGAAGAACAGACTTGCAGCTAAAGGTCATCGAGGCCTGCCCGCGCAGCAGACGATTGGGCTAGGTCGAGCGCAAAGCGTCGACCTGCGCGGAGGTCAGCAGCCTTAAGCGTTCGCCTCGCAGCATCAGGAAGAGCTTGGCGGTCTCTTCCAGCTCCTCCATCGCATACTGTGCTTCTTTCAACGTCTTGCCCGCAACGACGGGGCCGTGGTTGGCCAGAAGGACCGCATGGCTATGCTCAGCCCTTTCGCGCACGGCTTCGGCGAGCGCTGCATCCCCTGGCGGATAATAGGGGGCCATCGGCAGGCGCCCGACCCTCATCACGTAATAGGCCGTCAGTGGCGGCAGAACATCGTTGGGATCAAGACCGTCGAGAATGCTGACGGCGACCGCATGGGTGGAATGCAGATGCACGACGGCGCCCGAGCTTTCCCGCGCGCAATACATGCATTGGTGCAGAAAGGCTTCCTTGGTCGGCTTGTCGCCGCTGACATGCACGCCCTCGGCGGTGAATTTCGACAGTCGTCCGGGATCGAGCGCCCCCATGGAGGCATTGGTCGGCGTCATCAGCATCTCGCCGGTCGAGAGCCGCGCGCTGATATTGCCGGTCGAGCCGAAGGTGAAGCAGCGATCGAAGAGGGATTTGCCGACCTCGGCGATCTCGTCGCGCAGGCGGGTTTCCTCGGAAAGAATTGACGTCATGGCAGGATCTCCCAGGCCTTGAGGAAGAAATCGGGCGCACCAAAATTCCCGGACTTCAGCGCCAGTGCCATCGGCTCCGTCTGTCCGAGTGTCAGCGTCCAGGGTACGCCAGGATCTATCTCGGGACCGATAAAGAGCGCGTCGGGTGCAAGCGCCCCGACCACGGCACCCGAGGTCTCGCCACCGGCAACGATCAGGCGACGGACACCGGCGGCCTCGAGCCCGCGCGCGGTCTCGGCGAGGAAATGCTCGATGAGCGATCCGGCCCTCTCGCGACCGAGGGCAGCCTGGGCTGCCTTTACCTCGTCCGGTTCGGCACTCGAATAGATCAGTGGTGCCCGTGCCGACTGGCCGAGTGCCCAGGAAAGAGCCTGCTCAACCCGGAAACGTCCCTCGGCGATCTCGATAGGATCAAGCTTGAGCGCGGGCACGCCCGCCTCGATCGCCGTGCGGATCTGGCTGCGGGTCGCATCCGAACAAGACCCGGCAAGGATCATCGACCGTCCCGCCGGCGCGGAAAAGGCGAGCGCGTCTCCAGAAGAGCGCAAGCGGCCGGCGCGACGGAAATTTTCAGGCAGACCGAGCGCTATACCGGAGCCGCCGGTGATCAGGGTCAGTCCGGCAGCGGCCTCACCGATCACCCGGAGATCGGCATCGGTCAACGCATCGACGACCAGCGCCTGTTCGCCCTTGTCACGCGCAGCTTCGAAGGCTTGCGCGACGGCTGAAGCTCCCTGCCCGACCGTTTCACGGGTCACCAGCCCCACCTTCAGCTGCGACTGGCCGGCCATCAGGCGAACCAGCGAGCCGTCGGTCATCGGGGTCAGCGGATGATTGCGCATCGGGCTATCGGACAGCAGCTGGTCGCCGACAAACAGATGGCCCTTGTAAATGGTTCGGCCATTGGCCGGGAAAGCCGGGCAGACAATCGTCAGATCCGTGCCGAGCGCCTGCATCAGCGCCTCGGTGACGGGACCGATATTGCCTTCCGGACTGGAATCAAAGGTCGAGCAATATTTGAACAGGAACTGCGTCGCACCCGCCGTTTGCAGGAAGGAGAGGGCTTCGAGCGACATGGCGACAGCTTCAGCTGCAGGATTGGTGCGCGACTTCAGCGCAACCACCACCGCGTCGACGCCCGAAAGATCAAGGCCGGCCTTGGGAACGCCGATCGTCTGGATGGTTCGCATGCCCTCCCGTGACAGCATCAGGGCAAGGTCGGTGGCTCCGGTCAGGTCGTCGGCAATGGCGCCCAAAAGCATGGTAGTCTCCGGTGAAGTGGCGCGCGGTCAGGCCGTTGCGCCGTCGATGATGGCGAATCCGGTATCGATGATCTGAGCTTCGCCCGGCCGTTCGGCCTGAGCGAGCAGCGCTTCGACCGCTGTCTTGCCGATGTTGAAGCGGTTCGAGCGGACCGTCGACAGAGGCTTCGGCAACGCCTGGCCGATCTCCAGTCCGTTGAAGCCGAAAAGGGCGAGCCGCTCCGGCACCGGGATACCGGCGCCCAGACAATGCATGAAGCCACCGACCGCCATGTCGTCGTTCGAGAAGACGACGGCATCGGCCACAGCGCCATCGGCGAGCAGACCGGCCAGCGTGTCGCGGCCGGCAATCGTCGAGCTCGGACCGTCATGGCGCTTCTCGACGGAGAGCGACAGGCCGGCTTCAGCCAGCGCTTCGCAGAGGCCGTCATAGCGGGCGCGGGCGCGGCGGTCGGCTGTCCAATCGTGACCGACATAACCGATACGGCTATAGCCGCGCCGCACCAAATGCTCGGCTGTCGCGCGACCGGCCCGGCGATGGGACAGGCCAACCGCGAGATCGATCGGCGTATCGTCGATGTCCATAAGTTCGGCAATGCGAATGCGGCTGTTCTCCAGCATGCGGCGCGCAGCGTCTGTGTGTTCGAAGCCTGTGGTGATCAGGGCTGTCGGCTGCCAGGCGAGCAGCGAGGAGACGAGTTGCTGCTCCTTGCCGAGGTCATAATCGGTGACGCCGATCATCGGCTGATAAGGCGTGTCGGCGAGACCGGCATGGATGCCGCGCAGCACCTCGGGGAAAACGATGTTGGAGAGCGACGGCAGGATCACGCCAATGATCAGCGAGGCCGAGGAGGCGAGCGAGCCGGCCGCGCGATTGGGCACGTAGCCGAGCGTGTCGATGGCGTCGAGAACGCGCTTGCGGGTTTCCTCCGCAATCGAGCCCTTGTTGCGGATGACCCGCGACACGGTGTTCTCGCTGACATTCGCCAGGCGAGCCACATGAGTGAGCGTCGGCGTCTCCGGCTGCATTTATTTCGTCTCCTCCCCTGCCGCATTGCCCGATTGGCCAAGACGGCGACACGCGATCTGCTCTTCAGGACCGTGCCATGAACTTTATCTCAGCGCTAACATATTTCGCTTGATCGTGGCTAGAGGATGTGCTTAAAAAATTATGTTAGCGCTGAGATTAGCGCTTTCTGGGAGATTACACTTCGGGAGGAGTTCACCGTGAGAACCTTTAACAAGGCCGCGCTTGCCGCGTCGGCCGCGATGCTCTGCGTCTTCAGTTTCAGTTCGGCCGTCCGCGCCGAAGACACCCATCGTCCGGAGTGCTTCTCTGCAGCACCCGACAATGCCAAGGTCATCAAGTACGAGAAGCGGGATGGCCCCTACAAGGTTGCGTTCGTCAACGGCTTCGCCGGCAATGACTGGCGCGTGACCGCCATCCAGGGCGCGAAGGCCTGGGCGGCGCGCGAAGAAAACAAGGCAAAGCTGTCCGAATTCACCGTCGTCTCGGTTGGCAATGACAGTGCCGCCCAGATCGCTGCGATCGACAACTTCATCGCCGCCGGCTACGACGCGATCACCTTCATCGCCGTCAACCCGACCGCCTTCTCCTCCGTCATCAAGCGCGCCGAACAGGCCGGCACGGTGCTTGTACCCTTCGACAACGTGCTCGACACCGATGCCATCGTGCAGGTGAACGAAAACCAGTTCGAGCTCGGCGCGATGAAGGCGGAAGCCGTCGTGCGTGAGATCGAGAAGGCGAAGGGCAAGGTCGAGGGCAGCGTTCTCGAAGTCTCCGGCCTGCCGGGCAATGCGACGGACCGTGACAACCATCTCGGCATGCGCTCCGTTTTGGACAAGCATCCGGGCCTCAAGGTCGTTCAGGTGGTGGGCAACTGGGATGCCGGCACCGTCCAGAAGGTCACCGCCGACGCGATCGCCACCAATGGCAACTTTGACGGCGTCATGGTCCAGGAAGGCACGATCGGCGCACTGAATGCGATGAAGAATGCCGGTCACCCGGTCGTTCCGATCGGTGGCGATGCCGGCAACGGCGCCCGCAAGCTGATCGCTGAAGGGAAATATCCGGGCCTCACCGCAGCCCAGGCGCCTGTCATGTCGGCCGTCGCACTCGAAGCCGCTGTCTCGCTGCTTGAAGGCAATGCCTTGCCGCAGAAGGTGTTCCTGCCGATCCCGAACAAGGACAATGCAGAGCTGAAGGAAGGCACCGACTACTTCCCGAACCTGCCGGACACCTTCTACACCGCGACAGGCTATCCGAACTGCTTCCCGGTCTTTACCCCGGAAGAGCTGCTCGGCCAGACCCCCGACAATACCTGATCCTCCCGGCTGGGCGGCGGGGCCTGACCTCTGAAGGTGCCGCCGTCCGACCCATCCCAGGACATGCCAGAATGACGACAGCTCCGCTCATCGAGCTTTCGGGGATTTCGAAGTCCTATGGGCCGATCCAGGCCCTGAAGACGATCGATTTCTCCGCCCGACCGGGCTCCGTGCACGCCATCCTCGGCGAAAACGGCGCCGGCAAGTCGACACTGATGAAACTGCTTTCCGGGGCCATCCAGCCGACGACCGGCGAGATGCGCCTCGATGGCCGGCCCATCCGGTTTTCCGGAACGCGACAGGCGTCTGCCGCCGGCATCGTCTGCATGTTCCAGGAACTCTCGCTCCTGCCGACACTCTCCGTTGGCGACAACATCACGCTTGCCCGCCCGCAAACACGCTTCGGCTTCATGCTCGCCAAAGCCTATGACGCAGCCCGTGCAGCCCTCGACCTGATCGGTGCCGAGAGCATTTCTCTCGACACGCCCGTGGAGGAACTCTCTCTCGCAGACCGGCAGCGGGTGGAAATCGCCAAGGCGCTCTACCAGAAACCGCGTCTTCTCATCCTCGATGAGGCCACCTCCGCACTCGGCGCCTCCGCCGTCGAGAAAGTGTTCACCGTCATCCGCAAACTGCGCGACGAAGGTTGCTGCATACTGTTCATTTCCCATCGTTTCCACGAGGTCGAGGCCCTCGCCGACACGATTTCTGTGTTTCGCGCCGGACAGCATGTCCACACCTTCCCGGCAGGCACGATCGACAACCAGAGCATCGTGTCGCTGATGATCGGCGAGACAATGGACCGGCTTTTCCCGCCACCGCGTCCGGCCATGCCCGCAAATGTTGCGCCGCTTCTTTCCATCAAGGACTTGTCCTTCGCCGGTGAGCTCTTCGACGTCGGCTTCACGGTACGCCCCGGCGAGATCTATGGTCTCGGTGGCCTCGAAGGCCAGGGCCAGCAGCGCGTGCTCGAAGCGATCTTTGGCACACTCTCGGGCGTCAGCGGGTCGATCGAGCTCTCCGGCAAAATCTATGAGCGCCGCTCGCCGCATCGGTCGAAGTCACCGGAGATCGGCATCGCTCTGGTTCCCGAGGACCGCAAGACCGAGGGCATGATCCAGCCGCTGTCGATATCAGACAACATGCGGCTTGCCGGCATCGGACTTCACGGCGACAGCGAAGCGCTCGACGCCCGCTGCCTCGCCCTTCTCGAACGCCTCGAACTGACCTATGGCCAGCTCACCGACCCCGTCATGTCGCTGTCGGGTGGCAACCAACAAAAGGTGCTGCTTGCCAAATGGCTGGCGCTTGGACCACGCTGCCTGCTGCTGCTCGATCCCACCCGCGGCATCGACGTGAAGACCAAGGCGCAGATCTACCGCCTGCTCACCGACCTTGCCGGACAGGGCATCGCCATCGTCATGCAATCGACGGATTACGAAGAGCTCGTGCATCTCTGCGATCGGGTCGCAGTCTTCTATCGTGGCCGCATCGCGCGGGAACTCAACGGCGACACACTGACGCCTGAAAACCTGATTTCAGCCGCCATGGGCCTCAGCACTGCCCCATCAGCGCCGGAGACCGTGCAATGACCGCGCTCTACATCCGACGCAACCTGCGCGTCATCATCCCGACCATCGCTTTTGTCGCCCTCTTCGTGCTCTACATCGCCACGCATCCGCGGGGGCTCTCCACCTATGTGCTGACGATCTGGTCCAACCAGTCGGCGCTCCTGGTGTTTGCTGCCTTCGCCCAGTTCTTTGTCGTTCTGGTGCGCGGGATCGACCTTTCGGTCGGTGCGGTCGTGGCGCTGACCAATGTCACGGCTTCCTTCGTACTCGCCGGCGATGGCGGCTCGCTTGTCTTCGGCATGGCTGCCGTCCTGCTGGTCGGCATGGCCTGCGGGTTGTTCACGGGTCTTTTCGTTTGCTTTGGCAATGTGCCGCCGATCGTGGCGACCTTGGCCACCGGTGCCATCTATTCCGGTATCGCCCTTTATCTGAGGCCCACACCGGGCGGCGGTGTAAACTCCGAGCTCTCGGATGCCTTCACCTATGCCATCGGTCCTATCCCCACCTCGCTCGTTCTGATCATTGCCACCGTGCTCGTGATCACCATCGTGCTGCGCAAGACGAGTTTCGGCATGGCGCTGAAGGCGCTCGGAGCAAACGAGCACTCCGCTCAGCTCACCGGCATCAACACGACGTCGATGCGCATCTCAGCCCATGTGCTCGGAGGACTGATGGCCGGCATGGCGGGCCTGTACGTCTCCATGGTTACGATGACCGGCGATGCGGGAATCGGCCCGACCTACACCTTGAACTCAATTGCCGCGATCGTGCTGGGCGGCGTCTCGCTTGCCGGTGGTATCGGCACGGCAGTGGGCGTCGCCGTCGGCGCCATGCTGTTGAAGACCGTCGCCTCGCTGATGTTCTTCTCCGGCCTTCCTCCCCTCGCCCAGCCCTTCTTCGAGGGGCTGATCCTGGCGCTGGCGATTGCCTTCGGCTCCGTCGGCGTGCTGCGTGTCCGCAACAAACTGAAGTTGTTCGCCCAATGACCGACCGCGCGATATCAGGGCCATCAAGGCCAAGCCTTCCCGTCGATCCCGCCGTTCTCGTTGTTGTCATCGGCTGCGGCCTGCTGCTGGCCGCCGGCGGAACCATTCTGCCGACATTTCTGACGGCGGGCTATATCCTGCAGCAACTGCAGATCGCCTCTTTCCTCGGGATCATTGCGGCCGGCGCCACACTGGTTATCCTGCTTGGCCATATCGATCTTTCGGTGCCGGCCGCAATCACGGCAATTGCCATCGTCACTACGACGGTAGCGGGCTCGCAGGATCCGACATTGGCTGCTCTTGCTATTCCGATCGGGCTACTCACCGGCGCCCTGATCGGCCTGATCAACGGCATTGGCGTGGCCTTCCTGCGCCTGCCGTCGATGGTCTGGACGCTGGCGATGAACTCAATGCTGATCGGCTCTGTTGTCTTTTTTACCGGCGGCTTCAAGCCGCGCGGCATGGCTCCACCAATCTCGATCACGCTGTCACTCGAGCGCAGTTTCGGCATCCCCAATGCCTTCCTGTTCTGGCTGGTGTTGATGGCGGCCATGTTTTACCTGCTTCACCGGACCGTCTACGGCAAATATCTGATCGCCATGGGCAATTCGGAAAAGGCCGTCTACCTTTCTGGCATTCGCGTGCGGCTCGTTACCACCCTCACCTTCGTGGTTGCTGGCGTCTTTACGGCCATCGGCGCCATCCTGCTCGCCGGCTATGCCAACCAGGCCTATCAGGGCATGGGCGATCCCTATATGCTGCCTGTTATCACCGCTGTGGTGATCGGGGGCACGTCGATCATGGGGGGCCAGGGTGGATATGGCGGCACGATCGTCGGCGCCATCTTCATCACCCTCCTGTCCTCTATCCTCTCCGTGCTGCAGATGCCGGAAGCCTTCAGGCAAATTGTCTTCGGTGTCATCATTCTGGCCATGCTTTTGATCCGTGGCTACAAAAGGAGCTTTCGCTGATGTCTCACCTTCCGTCCGTCGCCGTCGTCGGCCTCGGCTCCATGGGCCTCGGCATGGCTCGCTCGCTGGTGCGGGCCGGTCTTGCGGTGCGTGGCTTTGATATCAGTGCCGATGCCCTGACAGCGCTTGAAGCCGCTGGCGCCGCCGCTACCAAAAGTCCCGCCGATGCGGCAACCGGCGCCGACATTGCCGTCGTCGTCGTGGTCAATGCGGCACAGACCGAGACCGTGCTGTTTGCCGAAAACGGTGTCTTATCTGCCATGAAGCCCGGCGGAGTGGTGATCGCCTGCGCCACCATCTCGCCGTCAGAGGCCAAGCGCTTTGCCGCCCGCGTCGAGGAAGCTGGCCTTCTTTATGTCGATGGTCCGATCAGCGGCGGCTCGAAAAAGGCCGAAGCTGGTCAGCTGACCTTTATGGCCTCCGGCTCGGAGGCAGCCTTTGCTGCAGCACGACCGGCGCTCGATGCGATGGCGGGAACAGTCTACGAACTCGGTGACCAGCCCGGCATCGGCTCCTCGTTCAAGATCGTCAACCAGCTGCTGGCAGGGGTACACATCGCTGCTGCCTGCGAGGCGATTACCTTCGCCAAGAGCCTCGACCTCGACATTTCACGCGTCTTCGACGTGATTACCAAGTCGGCCGGCAACAGCTGGATGTTCGAAAACCGAATCCCGCATGTGCTGGAAGGCGATTACACGCCGCACAGCGCGGTTGCGATCTTCACCAAGGATCTCGGGATCGTATCCGATATTGGTCGCCAGACGAAGTTCCCTCTGCCGATCGCAAGTGCTGCGCTTCAGCTCTTCATCATGACCGAGGCCGCCGGCATGGGCCGGGACGACGACAGCTCGGTGGCGCGCCTGCTCGCGAAGGTTTCCGGCCTCAAGCTGCCCGGCATGGAAGACGAGGACTGACATGCCCAAGTTTGCTGCCAATCTGTCGATGATGTTCAACGAGGTGCTCTTCCTCGACCGTTTCGCGGCCGCAGCCGACTGCGGCTTCACAGCGGTGGAATATCTCTTCCCTTACGACCATCCGGCCGAACTCGTCGCCGAGAGGCTGCAGGCTGCGGGCCTTGCCCAGGCGCTGTTCAACATGCCGCCCGGCGACTGGGTGGCTGGCGAGCGCGGCATGGCCGCACTGCCCGGACGCGAGGCGGATTTCGCAGCAGCCCTGGATATGGCCATCGCCTATGCCAAGGTCATCGGCACGCCGCTTCTGCACATGATGGCGGGAATTGCACCGGCCACCGATCCGGCCGCGATCGTCACCTATCGCAACAACCTGAAGCGCGCGACCGACCGCACTGGCGAGGCTGGCATCGGTCTCGTCATAGAGCCCATCAACGGTCGCGACATGCCGGGCTATTTCCTCAACGACTTCAACCGCGCAATCGACTTCATCGCCGAAATGGATGCGGCCCATGTGAAGCTCCAGTTCGACGTCTATCACCGGCAAATACTGCACGGGGACGTGATCATGGCGCTTCGGCAGATGGCACCGGTCATCGGCCATATCCAGATCGCCTCTGTGCCCAATCGTCACGAACCCATGAGTGGCGAACTCGACGACCGCAGGATCTTCGCTGAGATCGATGCGATCGGCTACCAGGGCTATGTCGGCTGCGAATATCGTCCGGCTGCCGGCACCCGTGAGGGGCTTGGCTGGATGAACAAACTCTAATCTTGTCGGGAGCTTGGGTGGAATGCGTTACACGGATTGATTCGAGATCGTTGACCCGGCGTTCAAATCGCTGATCCTGCCGAATGTGCATGTCGACCAACTCTACACCGGCGGACGCTGGCTGGAGGGGCCAGTCTACGTGCCGGCGGCACGCCATCTGCTCTTCTCGGACATCCCGAACAATCGTGTCCTGCGATACGACG
Organism: Rhizobium sp. AAP116; assembly: GCF_001295785.1. Taxonomy (NCBI): domain Bacteria; kingdom Pseudomonadati; phylum Pseudomonadota; class Alphaproteobacteria; order Hyphomicrobiales; family Rhizobiaceae; genus Rhizobium; species Rhizobium sp. AAP116. The sequence goes on along the minus strand of NZ_LJIB01000011.1, from coordinate 78,012 downwards.
AGGTAAACGAGACGGTCGCGATTTTCGAAGCTCCGTCCAACTTTGCCAACGGCCATACTCTCGATCGTGAAGGACGGGTAATTTCCTGCGAGCACTTTACTCGGCGCGTCACTCGCCGAGAGCATGATGGTAGCCTGACAACTCTCGCCGAGAGTTTCGGTGGCAAACGGCTGAATTCGCCAAACGACGTGATTGCGGACAGCAAAGGCAATATCTGGTTCACCGATCCAAGCTATGGCATCTCGACCCCTTATGAGGGGTCACTCGCGGAAAGCGAAATCGGAAGCCAGAACGTCTATCGGCTCACGCGTGAAGGCCAGCTTGAAGCAGTCATCACCAATTTGCAGCAGCCGAACGGACTCACCTTGTCGCGTGACGAACAGACCTTGTACGTGGTCGACAGCGGTGTTCAGCCGGCTGAGCTCATGGCCTATGCTTTGGATACATCGGCGAAGCCAGCCTCCGGTCGTGTGTTTTCCGAGTGCCCTAACGGCATGTATGATGGCGTTCGCATTGATCAATCAGGACATGTATGGACGAGTGCGGGCGATGGCGTCCATTGCCTCGGGCCTGATGGGACGCTCATCGGCAAGATCCTGATGCCCGAGACAGTGAGCAATGTTTGCTTTGGAGGGCGGGAGAAAAACCGCCTCTACATCACTGCCACGCGCTCCTTGTTCGCTGTGTACCTCAATGCGAGAGGCTAGCTTGAGGAGTTGACGGAGCTTACGAAACGCCAAAAGCTCCTCGGGTTTGGCTTCATCCTCGCGTCTATGGAGTTGTTTCAGGACAGGGCGGCTTTGAGCGTGAACGGCACGCAAACGCGTTCGCCCGCCGTGTTAGGGCGGGTTGTTTCAGTGATCGAGCAGAGAAGCTGGTGTATTTGAACCGGTTGCGGGCCGTTGTGGCTGAGCGGGAGGCTTTACGGCGTCGGTTATGAGTATTTTGGTTGCGGGGGCCTGATTGCACAGAGACTTGCATAAAAGCCGTTCCAACAGTGCCCAACCGGATTCTTGCGCGACATCTAAATTATGGGACAACGAAGGCTATCATGCTACGAATTCCAATCGACAATCCGGGAAACTTTTTACAAGAAGCTTCATTTGAGTAACTTCGTTCAAAAGGCAAGCGGTCGTTGAGAGCGCATCTGCAATTGCCGCAGTGGGTGCTGAGATCGACACAGCGCGCCAAATCGCCGGTGCCGGTGTTCCGCTGACGGGATCGAGAATGTGGCCCTGCCGTCCGGCACCATCGAATGTTGTACCAAGAGGAGAAGATGTGGCGAGAGCGCGTTGTCGTAAGCCGACAAACTCACCGCCTTCTAGACGAACCGGCCAGTCGCCACCAATAGGCCTGCCGCCAAGGGCGCGCAATTCGCCAGTGTCGATCAGAATGTCCGATAGCCCTTCGGCTTCCAGCAACGAAGCCACACGGTCGGCGACGTAGCCTTGGCCAATACCGTTTAAGGTTAGTGCCATTCCCGGTCGAAGACTGATCCTTGCTGAATCCATTTCGACCTTCTCCCAGCCGACAAACCCTTTCGCGGCAGCGATCGCTCCCGCGTCCGGTTGCGTGCCCCGAGCCGCTGCTTCGGCCCAGACTACCCAAAGCGGCTGCACAGTCGGATCAAACCTTCTGCCGCTGGCACGGTTCACGGCGCTGGCAAGCGACAGGCATTCAAGAAGTTCGAAGGGCGGATTGTCGAGATGGCCCAGCCTGTTCAGCCGAGCTAGCGCACTATTTGCACGATAAAGGCTGAGAATGTCCTCCAGCCGATCGATTTCGGCCATGACGCGAGCGGCAATCGCTTCCCCGTCTGGATGGTCGATCCGGAGCGATGCGCGGGCGCCAAGCGCTTGTCCGGTCCAAAGTTTCGAATTGTGCTGTCTTGCACGTGCGGCGGTCGGCAAAAGCGCAAGCGCGGCGGAAATCGCAATTAGTCGGCGACGTGTTGTCAGCATAGCTCAGCCTCCAGCATTGTTGGGCAGGGCACGCAAGCGGTTCTGGAATTCGGCATCACCGTCCCCCGAGTTCGAATTGGGTTCGATGTCGACTGGGGTCAGCACCATGTCGTCGGTAATCTCGTCAAAGGAGAGTACTTTGCCGCCTTCGGCACGGGCAAACAGCAAGGCCTTCTCGCGGCTCGAAAACGGCACGGCCTCCGGCGCTCCCATGCCGCCTTGCCGGACCGAACCGATCACATAGACGGCCTTCTCGACGGCGATCCAGTTGCCGTCACCTGGATTATTCCAGGTCGCGCCTGTGGCTCCCATATCGTTGACGTAGACGGCAACGATTGGCGCCATCTGCTCTGGCCCCCGCATATAGGCGATGGCATCACGCACCTGGCTGAAGAATAAGGGGGCAGGCATGCCCTCAAGAAACACCTGGCCCTTTGGGCCGGGATGCTCCAGCAGATTCATCTGGCAGTAATGACCTAGAGTCTCGACGGTCATATCCTGCGGTGTCGTATCCTGAGCAGTTTTTTCCTGACAGGCCACCAGCAGCGAGAGCGAGCCAAGGATAATGATGGAACGTAGCAAAGATCGCATGCGCAAACTCATGGCGTCACCTTTCTGAAAGCGGCAAGCGCCAGTGTGATAGCCAGCAGTGGCCAGACAAATAGTGAAGCTGCGGATTGCCAGAGTGGGATAGCCCCTGCAGCGCCGCCTATACCGCCTGCAACCGCGACCGCCTGCCCAGCCGACAGGTTGAAGACGCGAAAGGCATCCGCCGGATTGGCAAGCAGAGCAACTGGCAAAGCCCGCGTGGTAAAGACGCCACCGCCATCGGTGACAATCAGAGCCAAAAGCGCGAGATCATAAAGCACAACGGCGACCAGCCAGAGTGCGACCGCAAGACCCGCTGCCCCAGAGGGGCGCTGTGCTAGGGCAGACAGCGCATACCCCGCGCCAAGGAAGGTCGCGCCCAGCAAAACCGAAGACCAGATCAGTCGGACCATGGAGCCGATGCCCTGAATCGCACCCGGATCGGACCAGACCGCCATCACCAGCGCTGCGCCATAGCCGAGCGTTACCGCGAGCGCGAGGATCGCCAGGTGCGCCAAAAGTTTGCCAAGCAGGATCTGAAGGCGCGAGACCGGATAGGTGAGCAGCAGTGGCAAAGTACCGCGCTCCACCTCGCCAGCCACCGCATCGAAGCTCATTAGCAGCGCCAGAAGCGGAACAAGGTAGACGGCAAGCGAAGTCAGCGAGGCGACCGTCACCGAGAGCCGGTCAACGTCGACATCACCCGTGGGCGCTGACCCCGCAGCCGCCAGTACGAGCGCGAAAAGCACCATCATGCCGGTCGCGATCAGCACCCAACGATTGCGAAACGCGATGCGGAACTCGCTTGCCGCGGTGGCGAGGATACAGCTCATTGCCCGTCCCTCCGGCTGAAATGGCTATAAATGTCCTCAAGGCTGGGTGGGATCACATCAAGGTCCGCAACTTCCGGGCCGAGCGCGGTGATGCTGGCGAGAAGCGGCAGCTTGTCCGCCTGCGGGCAGGAGAAGCGCAGCATGCCGTCTGAGCCGATGGTGGCTTCCGGAAATACCGCAGCGAGCGAAATGGCACGCCCTTCCGCCGGACGAACGAGGAGCGTGATCGGCAGGGCAGCCTGTGCACGCAAATCGGCAAGCGTACCTTCCGCCACCAATTGCCCTCCCGACAGGATGAGAATGCTGTCGGTGCGCGCCTCGACCTCGGTCAAGACATGCGAGGAGAGCAGGATCGCCGTGCCATCGGCCGAGAGGCCATCGAGCAGGTCGTAGAAATCCCGCCGCGAGACCGGATCAAGGCCCGAGGTCGGCTCATCGAGCACCAGAAGACGCGGGCGGCCGATCAGGGACTGGGCGAGTCCCACGCGCTGGCGCATGCCCTTGGAATAGGTGCCGATCCGCCGGCGCGCCGCATGGGCGAGGCCGACTCGGGCCAGAAGCTGCGGCGCGATACGCGGATTTTCGCCGCGCAGCGAAAGATAGTGGCTAATCTGCTCCTCGCCCGTGAGCGCCGGATGGAATGCGACATTTTCCGGCAGATAGGCAACCTGCATGCGGGCTGCGGCCGACCCCGGCGCTTCGCCACAAACAGAGACCTCGCCGCTGTCGAACGGGATCAGCCCGAGGATGATCTTCATGATCGTCGACTTGCCGGCTCCGTTGTGGCCGAGCAACGCGGCGCGTTTTCCCGGCTGAAGAGCCAGCGAGACCTGCTTCAGTGCCTCGACAGACTGGAAGCACTTAGTGAGCCGAGAGATTGTCAGGGTCGGTGTCATCATAATGTCCTGTCGCCCAGCGGCCGGCGGCCTCGGCTTCGTAAACGAGAATTTCGGGGGGCACGGTGATTATCAGCGGGCGCATCAACGGGGCGCTGTCGCGCACGCCGCCCGGCAGCGTGGCAGGGAAATCTCGCTGGCTCCAGCGCACAAGTTGCACAGCGGGCGAGCCGATCAAAAGGCTGGCGGCGGGCTGCGACCAGAGGATCTGGTCCATCACGTCGTTCGGTCGGAAAAACCCGTCGGCGATGCCGTCGCCATTGAGGTCGAAGGCCGGATGGTCGGACCAGAAATTGCCCCGCCCCTCATGGCTCCATTCCATGTTGCGGGTGCCGACATATTTCACCTGCTCGCGATTGGCGATGAAGGCGTTGCCGGTCAGCGCGTTCTTTTCCGAACCAGCGGTGAAGTGAATGCCGATACCGCAGCCCTCAAATCGGTTATCCCAGATCAGGTTCTTGTGGGCATTGTAGATGAACAGGCACTTCTTCGTGCCGCCACGCACCAGATTGCCGGTGACATCGGCATTGTTGGCATAGTTCAGCATCAGCCCATGGTCACGGTCGCCGAGGCTGATATTGCTCAGTATCTTTGCCTGGTTTGAGAACATGATGGCAAAGCCGAGATGGTTGCCAATCGAAATATTGCCGGAAACCTCGGTGTTGCGAGTGTACATGAAATGTACGGCAAAACGCAGGTCGCGCATAACATTGCCGCGATAGATGCTGTTGGAACTGGCATTTGAGAAGATGCCGTCGCGGCCAAAGCGTATGAAATTGTTCTCGAGGAGTGTGCCGGGGCTGTTCCAGACATAGATGCCATTGCCCCTCTCGTTCATGCGCGGACTGTCGGTGCCGATGATCTCGTTGCCGGTCACCACCGTGTCGCGGCCGCCATGCACGTCGATGCCATGCATGTTGCCGGTGACGAGCAGTTTTTCGACACGGGCGCGGTCCGCGCCTTTTTCGATCTTCACGCCGGCGTCGAGGTCCTGGTTGACCCGTCCCGAACCCGTCACCGTGAACCCGGCCAAGCGGACATCGGGCGCAGTTATCTCAATCACGCTACCTGAACCTTGGCCATCAACAACCGCGCCGCGCGGGCCTACGATGGCAAGGGACCGATCGATCACGACGGGGCCAAGGTAGGTCCCGTCGGTCAGTGTCAAAACATCACCTGGTGCTGCCTCGGCGATGGCTGTCGCTAGACTGCCCGCGCCCGGCGCGACCGAGCGCTCCCCGGCCGCAAGCGGCGAGACGAGAACAAGACCGAGCAGGAGAACGAGCAGCCTCATGGCTCAAGCGCCCTTTGGCTCGACGAACATGCGTCCGCGCATTTCCATATGCAGAGCATGGCAGAACCACTGGCAATAGTACCAGTAGACGCCGGCATTGGCCGCAACGAACGTGACCGAACTCGTCTGCTGAGGGCCGATCTCGATCGCCACGCCATGATTGCCCATGGTGAACCCATGTGTCAGATCGTCAATGTCGTCGAGATTGGTAACGATGACAGTCACCTCGTCCCCCTCCTTGACCGTGAAGCTCTCCTGGCTGAAAGCTGGCGCGACCGAGGTCATGTAGACGCGCACCTTATTGCCATCACGGATAACGGCATCGGTCCACTCGTCGATGTTGACGCCATCAGCTTCGGCCTGCTTGCGGGTTTCGGCCCACATCAGGTCGTTGCGGTCCCATGTCGAGCGGATGTTGGGCAGGATCGACGGTGCGACCGCGATCGCGTCGTGCGGCTCGGCGAATGTCGGGCCATCATGCACGAGCTTCATCTTGTCGCCGGAAATGTCGATCAACTGATCGTTCTCGGGCTTCAACGGCCCGACGTTCAGGAAACGGTCCTTGGAGAACTTGCACAGGCAAACCATCCAGTCATTTGAAGCGTCGAGCGTTTCACCCATGACCGTCTTCAAGTGACCCGGCTGGTACTGGACGTCGATTTTGTCCTTGATCGGATTGATCTTCTCGCCGGCATAGGCCTTGATGGCGTCCTCGATGTTCCACTTGGCCACCTGGCTGTCGAGGAATAGTGAAGTGTAGGCATTACCGCGACCATCGAAGGCGGTGTGCAAGGGCCCAAGGCCCAGTTCCGGTTCGGCGACGACGGCGCTACGCGGCTCGGCGTTGTCATAGAACAGCGCGTCGAACTTGGTCACGTCAAGCACAGTGACGGTGGGCGAAAGCTTGCCGCCGATGCACAGGTGCTTCTTGTCCGGCGCCATGTTGCAGCCATGTGGATTGTTGGCGATCGGGATGTATCGCGTGAAGAGCGACTTGGCTTCCTTGCGGCCGTCGACAACTTTAACGCCGTTGACTTCCTCATACTGACCAGCGGCGATCGCCTTTTCGATTTCGGCCAGGTTAAAGACAACAACATGGTCCATCTCGGACTTGGTCATCTCCTCCAGGTTCATGCCCATTTCGGAATTGTAGCTGGTCGAGAAGGCCCATTTGCCTTCGTAGTCGGCATCGCAATTGTCGAGATTGCCCGACACCTTGACCTGCCAGGCGACATCCCACTTTTCGGCATCGACTGCGGTAAAGATGTTCACATAGGTCGAAACATCCGTCATGGTCGAGCCGTCGTTGTTGAGCGGCGCTTCGTCTTCGCCGTTGCAGAAGACGTAGTTTGTCTTCGGCCACTTCTGCGGGCGCATGCCGTGGATACCCTTGGCATTCGGGATTTCCAGAATGGCGTCGGTCTTCATCACGTCGCAGCGAACGCGGGCAACGCGCGTATTGGCCTTGTCGTTCATGAACAGGAAGCGACCGTCATACTTGCCTTCAGTGAAGGACATGTGGACGTGATGCAGATCGCCATTGTCATGGATCTTCTTGCCGTTGGCGGCGAGCTGCTTCTTTGTCTTCTCGGACATGGTCCGCTGATGGATGCGGATCGATTCATTGGTCTGCCCCCAGCCAGTGGCCGAGCAGCGGTTGAACACCGGGACACGCATCAGTTCGCGCATTGAAGGGATGCCGAGAATGCGCATTTCGCCCGTTTGCCCTGAGGACCAGAAGCCGTAATAGTCGTCGAGCTTGCCAGGCGAGACGGAGCCATCGCCTTCGGCAGCAGCGAGCGCCGGTGTTGACAGAACAGCGGCGCTTAAGCCCAGTGCGCCTGCTCCCATGCTTCCCGCCAGAACGGCAGTGCCGGCCGTCGCGCTGAACAGCTCTCGCCGGCTCAGGCCTTTGGTTTCTTTCGTTTCCATCGTCGATGTCCTTCTTCAGTTAGATTTGGCTTCGGTTAGACTTTGCTGCGGATTGGCTGATCGGCGCACCGCCCGGACTTGCCGCAAGCTTTGCCCGTGACTTCATTTTTTTAATCACGACGGGGCAGACGGTTTCTGACTGGTAGAGCACCTGACAGTGGAGGCAGTTGATGCACTCGTTCGGATTGATTTCGCCGGTCTTGTGAATGGCCTGTACCGGACACTGGTTGGAGCAGGTCTGACAGGGGTTGCCGCATTCGTGGTAGCGCTTCAACCAGTCGAACATGCGCATGCGCGCCGGGATCGCGAGTGCGGCACCAAGCGGGCAGAGATAGCGGCAGTAGAAGCGCTCGACGAACAGGCCGGCGACCAGAAGCGCTACCGCATAGGCGACGAATGGCCAGGCCCGGATGAACTTGAGGATGATCGCCGTCTTGAAGGGCTCGATCTCGGCCAGGTGCTCGGCCTGCTCGACGCTCATCAGAGAGACCCCGAACAGGCCGAGGAAAATCATGTATTTCAGCGGCCACAGCCGCTCATGCAGTCCCCAGGGCAGCGTCCATTGGGGGATGTGCAATTTTCGGGCGATCTGGTTCGTCAGCTCCTGCAGAGCGCCAAACGGGCAAAGCCACCCGCAATACGCACCGCGGCCCCAGAACAGCAGCGCAGCCGCCACCGAGAACCAGAGGATAAAGGTCAACGGATCGAGCAGGAAAGCCTGCCAGGAAAAGCCGGTGACCAGGCTGCCAAACAGGGCCATCAGGTTGACCACCGAGAGCTGTGCATTGGCATACCAGCCGAGGAAAACCAATGTCACCATGAGGAAGGCGATACGGAAGATGGAAAAGGCTCTCGCATTCCTCACGGCATAGGTCTGGAAGAAGAACACTCCCGTCAGCACGAACAGCATGGCGCCGAGAACGGTGATCTCCAGCGTTTTGTCGCGCCAGATGCGCTTCCACAGGTCCGCTTGGGCAGAGCCCTCGTCACGATCCGCGACGCTAGCGACCTCGACCGCCGGCTGGGCGACGGCCTTCAGGTATTTCTGCGGCAGTTGGTAGCCGAGGTCGAAGGTATGGAAAACCTTTTCGATCGGTCCGACCTCGCGATGCGCCAGAAGCTGGATGCGGAAAGGCTTGGTCGGATCGAAGCCGACATTGGCGGGAATCCGAAAGACGTCCATCTCAGTGAATTCGGGCGTACCGGAAAGCGCAATCCCTCCCAGTCGACGGTGATCACGATCGCGAAAGCGAACCGATACGTCGTCCTGGATCAGAACGATGCGGTCGAAAATTCCGCCGCGCACATAACCCGATCCTTTGAAGGAGTAGAGCCCCCTGCCGGCGATGGCGATGGCGTTTTCGCCCTCCTTCAGCCAAGTCCCCAGATTGGCCTGCTCGGCTTGCCCGAGCAGGGCCTTGCCGATCGATGGCACTGAGACCAGCGCCACATGCATGTCGATAAATGCGGTTTCCGGCGGCTCAGTCAGGGCCCGCTCGCGCGCCCGCGCATCTGCATGCTCGGCGAAGGCTGCATTGACCTGCGCCACATCGAGGGACAATCGGCGGATGGTGCCGTCACCCTCGGCCTCGATCCAGTCGGACGGTGAGGCGGCATCAAGATCAACGGTGAGGCGCGGGCCGGACTGTTCGCTTTCCGGTGCCAGACCTCCAAGCCCAAGCGCGCGCGCCACCTTCAAGCCAGACCGGACGATGGAATCGTCGATCACCATCACGGTAACGGTGGCGCCGGAGATGATGTCCACATCATGTGCGGTACCGCCGGATTTCGCCTCCGCGACGAGGTCCAGTCCAGTATATGCGGAAACCAGTGCCTTGACCTTGGCCTCGGGAATACCGATCAGAACGATGGGTTCGGAATGCTTGACCAGTTGCACGCCGATGATCTTGGCGTCGAGACCAACTGCTACCAGCGTGTGGATCGGCTTGCCAGAATAGCCAGTCGTACCGACGAAATCAGAGGTGGCAAACACCCAGCCTACAGTCTCGCCGCCCTTCAACACGGGCGCGGCCGCCAGGTCCGCGCGGATGGGACCGAAACCGTCTGCGTCCGGCACGAGATCAGAGACCTTGGCCGCAGGCAGATACTGTTGCAGCACCGATGTCGCGCTGGCTGAGTAAGCCAGGCATAGGGAGGCGCAGAGCAGCATGACCAGACGGAAGAGTTTCATTCCAGATTTCCCGCAAATCGTTGCAGGAGCATTGGCGTCTTCCGGGCGCAGGATCGTTGCGCTAGATCAAGCATCCAGGCAATTCGCGAATGATTGCATGCGACTGACAAACGTCGGTCAAGTGCGCAACGAGACAGCGGCAGACTGCTACTGCCGGACCGCCGCTCAACCTCTCGGCTTCCCCGGCGAACAGTGACATTGCACGCTTTGGCGACGACCAGAGCCGGGTCCCATACAGCGTTTAGACAGTCAGTGGTGGTGGCACATGAAGAATGAGAGCAGCGTGAACCAAGAGCAGTTAGACCGCCCTGCCGTCGGCATCATTCTGCGCATTCTCTCAGGTGCGCTGTTTGCGGCCATGGCTGTATTTGTCAAAGCGGTGTCTGCCGATGTCCCGGTAGGACAGATCGTGTTCTTTCGGTCAGCGTTTGCGCTCATTCCGCTCGTCGTTTTCCTCTGGATGAGAGGGGAGTTTCCTGGCGGGCTAGCGACAAGGCGGCCGCTCGATCACCTGCTGCGATCGGCACTCGGCGCAGCGGCCATGTTTGCATCCTTCGCCTCGATTGCCCGCCTGCCACTCGCGGAGGCAACCTTGCTTGGGTACCTCTCTCCGATTTTCACAGCGATTGCGGGCGTAGTCATCCTTTCAGAACGGGCCACGGCCTGGCGGGCAGCAGGGGTGATACTGGGAACTCTTGGCGTGGTGGCACTTGTATGGCCCGAACTTGGTCAATCAACGGCGCACGAAACCCGCCTGATCGGTTTCGGCTTTGGTCTCCTAATGGGTCTGCTCACCGCATTCGCCTTGATCATGGTTCGCAGCCTAAGTCGGACAGAAAGTCCAGGCGCCATCGCATTCTATTTTGTCGTGGCCTCCATGATCGGCGGCATCGCGACGCTGCCATTCGGCTGGGCGGCGCCGAGCCTATCTCAATTTCTCTACCTGGTAGGTGCCGGAATTTTCGGGGGCTTTGCACATATCTGCATGACGCTGGCCTTTCGCTATACTGAAGCCTCGCGTCTTGCCCCTTTCGAGTATCTGGCAATCCTGTGGCCGATTCTGGCCGATCTCATCCTGTTTGGTGAGCCACTGACACATCCCTTTCTCCTTGCCCTGCCACTGGTTCTGGCAGGTGCCGTCGTTGCGGCGCTCGAGGCAAGTCGGCGCGCCTCGAGCCTCAAGGACTAAGCCGAATTGGAGCCACTGACCCTTCGCGCACCCGCGCCAGCGGGACGATGACCGAGCCGGTCCTGCAGGAGGTTAGCACCTCCGCTTCGACACCGTAGACTGAACGAAGCACTTGGGGCGTTACCACGTCATCAAATCGGCCTGAGCCAGCCAGTCCGCCATTGCGCAGCAACATGATGCCATCGGCGTGACGGGCAGCCAGGTTGAGATCATGAATTGCAATCATCACCAGAGCACCCGTGCGCTCGACATAGGCTCTGAGTATTTCGAAGACCCGCAATTGATGCGCCAGATCAAGCGCACTCGTCGCTTCGTCTAGCAACAGCAATCTCGGCGCACGCAGCAGTCGTTGCGCCAGTAGCACCAGTTGCTGCTGTCCACCCGAAAGCGCGTGGATAGGACGCGATGCCAGATCCTCGATACCAAAGGAGCCGAGAATACCATAAGCCGCCTCCAGCACATCGGCGCTCACTCTCCATCCGAGCTGCTCATGCCGCCCGAGCAACACAACCTCAAGCACCGAAAGGCTGGCGCGGATCTGGCTGTGTTGCGGCATGTAACCAAGATTTTGAGCATCGACACCACGGCCGTTGAAAGTAATCTCGCCGCGATGAGACAATAGTCCCGCGACCGCACCGAGCAGGCTGGATTTGCCACAGCCATTGGGTCCAACAAGACCGATGATCTGACCGGGAGCAAACTGGGCTTCAACATCGCTCAAGACGATGCGGCTTCCGAACTGGACACCGACCCGATCAAAGATAAGACCTTCACTCACTTGACACCTCCCTCAGCGCCGCGAGACAGGATCACGGCAAACAGCATAGGAATGCCTGCGATCGCAGTGACGATACCGACCGGGATGACCGCGGCAGGTGAAATGAATTTTCCAAACACGGATGCACCCACGAGGATCACTGCACCGATAACTGCAGACAATGGCAGGGCAAAACGATGATCTTCACCGGCGATGAGTCGGCAGACATGCGGCGCAATCAGACCGACGAATCCGATGGTGCCAACAAAGGAAACAGCCGCTGCAGTGAGCAACGCCACGAGAAGAAAGGTTTTCCGCCTCACTTTTTCGACAGATAGGCCAAGACTGCGAGCATTGCCGTCGCCAAGTTTCAGCACGGTCAGTGCCCAGCAGTTGCGGGCGACAAACGGCAGGCAGAACAGCAGGATTGCACCACTGACCGACACGCTCGTCCATGTCGCCTTCAGCAGGCTGCCAAAAAGCCAGAAGACGATCTGCTGCAGCACCTCCGGCGAGGCGAGAAACTGCAACAGCGACTGGATCGATTGAAAGAAAGGCAATCCCGCCCAGCACAAGGATTTCAGGAGATGCGCCGCGCAAGGTAGCAATGAGGTAAACCAAGCCGCAGGCCACAAGCGTCATGGCAAAGGCTGAGATTGGAACGACGAAATAGTCCGGAATGGCGAGAGCCCCGCCGAACATGATGGCAAGTGCGGCACCAAACCCTGCTGCGGCCGAAAAGCCGAGCGTGAACGGGCTAGCCAACGGATTGTCGAGGATTGTCTGCATCTGAAGGCCGGCAAGCCCCAGACATGCTCCAACCACGAGCCCCATCACCGTCTGCGGCATTCTCAACTGCCATAGAATGGTTGCTGTCATCCTATCCTCACCGGCTGGCCCTGCAATAAGGCCCTTCAGCACATCGTTGAGAGGCATCCCGGATGGACCCGTCGTCAAATCTAGCAGCATCAGAGCGATCAAAGCCAAGACGGACAGGGCCAGGCCCAACTGACGATGCCGGGAGGCGCGGCGATAGTCGCCGCGCACGAAGTCAACCTTGCTGAGAGCAATGGTCATTGGCCGACAGCCTGATACGGCAAGACGAATGTGCCATCAGCTTCGATAGGCAGCCAGGCTTTGTAGTAGTCCTTGAGGTTCTGCTCCGGATTGACATCCTTGAAGGCGTCGGGGTGCAACTGCTTAGCGATGTATTGCGCAAAGACATAGTCGGACAAGGTGCGCGCGCCACCATGATAGATGGCATGAACGTCACCATTTTTCACCGCAGGAAGCTCTGCCCAGCCGGGGCGTCCCAGATAGGCTTTCATCCGTTCGCGGGCGAGTTCGTTGGACGCGCCAAAACCGACTGACACCGACTGTGGCTTGTTCAACCACTCCGAACCGGCCAGAAAGATGAGATCCGGCTTCTGCGCGAGAACATATTCGGGGCTCAGCGGACCCCAATTGCCGATCTGGCCCTTGGCGATGTTGTCGCCACCAAGCTTGTCGACCAGCGCTCCCCACATGGTATCACCATAGGAGTTTCCAACCTCCGAAGGCCCCTTTTGAGCGAGTTCCACATAGACCTTCTTGTTTGACGGGCCCGCAGCCTCGACGCGGGCTGCGATATCCGCCATGGCATCCTGGTAATTATCCGCCAGTTCCTGCGCCCTGTCCTGTGTGCCCATCAGCGTGCCGAGCGCCAGCGTCGACGCAACATGCTTCTCCACGGACTGGGCATTGTAGTCGAGGGTCACAACCGGGATCCCGGCGTCGTCGAACTGTTTGACGCTTTCGCCGAGCGCGTCGTAGGACCAAGCAGCGAGGATGACGAGATCGGGCCGCGCCGCGATCACCTTTTCAATCGAGAAGGTATTGTCTTCCGTGTTTCCAACATCGGGAATGGAGGCGAGTTTCGGAAGTGCCTTTTCATAAGCAGCAAATTGGCTCGGCCTCCAATCCTTCCAGGTCGACAGCGACAAGGCCACCACCTTGTCGATTGCGTTCGGACCGACGATGGCCAGATAGTCTTCATAATAGAAGCCAAGGACGACTCGATCGGGTGTCTTGGGAACCGTGACGCTCCGCCCCTTCACGTCGGTTACGGTGATATCGGCCATGGCCTGCCCCGCAAGAGCGATCAGGGCGCATGTGCAAAGCAACAGGTTTTTCATAAGACTTTCCTTTTGGTTATAACGGGTCGACCTTATTGACCCGCAGGGGGATGGAAAAACGGGGTGACGACGTCCCGCTCAGGCAGATGCGGCGCCGTCTGCAATCGCTTGGAGTGCCGGAGTATTCAGGAGGGTGACGATTTCGGGCTCATCGAAATCGATCAGCCCAGCGCGTTTGAACCGGGTAAAGCAGCGGCTTACCGTCTCAAGTGACAAGCCCAACCAATCAGCCAGATCACCTCGCCCGAGATAGAGGTTGAAGACACGGCTCTCGAAATGCGGGCGCTGCGGTCGTGAAAAACGTTCTGAAAGATCGAGGATCGCGCTCGCCACTCGTTCAGGCGCTGTCTTCCGCCCCAGGAGCACGGTGTGCGCTTCGATCCGCTTCATGGCCTCGCAAATCGCGCTGTAGGTTTTATCGACATCGTCGCCATGTTGTCGCTCGATGTGACAATAACTCAGCGTTTCAGCGGTCATCCGGTTCTTGTCGCCGAGAACAATGCCAACCAACGCGCCGGGTCCGACGATGTCGACGATCTGGCGACGTCCGTTTGCAAGGGTCTGGGAAAGAGCGATACAACCTTCAGACAGTCGAAACTGGGGAACTGTCGGATGACCCTGTTGGAACAGGACGGTGCCAGGGGGTACAAAGTCACGTTCCTTGAAGAAACTGGCTTTTGATGAACAGGGGACGGGAATGCTGGAATGCGAACTTAGTGAAGTGCTGACAGGGACAACGTGCAACATGACGGTACCGGGAGTTGGCCGATCACGATGCAACGACATCCATCGGCGCCAAAACGAGATCGGTCCGGACGGTTGACGTCAATTTCGGACCGGATTCAGACGGAATCCGGTACCGGGGGCGCCCGCGGCGCAGTGTTCGCGGAAAAAAGACGCCGATAGCCTTTGTCGCTTAGCGAAGGCACCGTCATGTCGAGCGCAATGACAATGCGGCGACCGACAACATCGACCGGAGTCGGGAGCATCGCCGATGATGCAATCAAGCAGGCTTCACAGATGGTAGCTGCACCGTAGTGGGGGACCTCACCATCGTCGGTCGTAACGCACAATTCGGGCAACGTGCCATCAGGCAGTACATACGCGGCCACGTCGAGCGTCACCATATCACCAACGCCAAGCGGGGGCTGGTGTGACAGCCCGACTATGACGAGCAGAAATGCGAGGATGATCCTGACTGTTCTATACACGACGCCAGTGGCCCGGTTTGCGTTAAACTCTGGTGAACTAACTAGCATGGCAAAAGCTGGTCGTGATTGATATGGAACAAGCTGGTACCGCGATGTGAAACTGAGATCTCGGGTAGAGGCATTCCGTTCATCGAGCCCAGAGACAAATCTGCGCGAGCAGAGCATCGGGGACGGAATGAAAGCGTAAACAAACCTAAATCTATGGCGTTCGGGAAACCACGGAACCGATTTATCCGACCCAAGCCCCGCAGTCTGCAGTCGACAAAAGTCGTGCTAACGGCGTGTTACCCAATAGCGCTGGAATTCGGTAGCTACGATGTTTCAGGACGGCCATCTTGCAGCCCAAGGCAACCTGTTGCCTTGAGGTCGTGGAGAATACTTGTGATGGCCACTATTTGACTTCTATCAACCGGAAGCAACGGCTACGTTCCCGACCATGAAGCCGAATCGATTGGAATTGGTGCGGATGGCTGCACCACATAAATCGCTTGGGTAGAGTAAGTTCAAAATCATGGTCGAAATGGTGAGCTCGCAAAGAAAGAAAAGCCGATCGTTCCCCAACGCCAAAGGGTATGTCGTCGCGGTTTTCGGAACGGTCGCAGCTATTGGTGGTGGGCTATTTGCTATGCGCGACGCCGCGTCAGAAACGCTATCCCTACTCGTACCGATTTTGGTCGTCGCCTCAGCTTTGATCGGGGGAGCGGGCCCGGCCTTGCTGGCAGCCGTTTTCGGCTTGGCCCTTTGGCTTCTTTCAGGTCATTTTCTTCTATTTGAAACAGCTAGCGTGCAAACACTCGCGCTTGCCGTCTTGTCAGCGCTGATTGTTTGGTTTGCAAGGCGAGCAGACAAAAATCGAGAGATGTTGGCGGAACTCAGGGAAGCGCTTGACGACCGCGAGGCCCGAATGGGGTCTATCCTCGACACGGTCCTTGATGCCACCATCGTCAGCGACGAGAACGGGATCATAATCTCGTTCAACTCCGCGGCCGTCCGCCAGTTCGGCTACTCGGAAGCTGAAGCGCTTGGGCAAAACCTGAAGCTGCTCATGCCTCAGCCTTACAAGGTCGAACACGACGGATACATGCGCCGCTACATGGAAACGGGCGAAAAGAGGATCATCGGCGTCGACCGCGTCGTGGTCGGCCGGCGTAAGGATGGCTCTACTTTTCCGATGAAGCTCGCGGTCGGCGAGATCAAACGTGGCGGAAAGCGGTTCTTCACTGGGTTCGTTCGCGACCTCACGGAGCGAGAGGAATCCGCCGCCCGCCTGCAGGAGATCCAGACCGAGCTCGCAAGGCTCGGCCGATTAAACGAAATGGGAGAGATGGCGTCGACGCTGGCGCACGAGTTGAACCAGCCATTGTCGGCCATCGCCAACTACGTGCATGGCTGCGCGCGCCTGCTACAGCACGCGGTTGGGGATCGCGACATCCAGGTTCGTGACGCATTGCTGGAAGCGGGCGAACAGAGCATTCGCGCCGGGCAGATCATTCGACACCTGCGCGAGTTCGTCACCAAAGGCGAGACGGAAAAGCGGACGGAGAGCCTGCGTCAACTCGTCGAAGAGGCCGGAGCACTCGCCCTCGTCGGCTCGCGTGAAAAAGGCGTACGCACCGTGTTCGATTTTACCTCGGACAACGATCAGGTATTCGTCGATCGGATTCAGATTCAGCAGGTGCTGACCAACCTGATGCGCAATGCGATCGAGGCGATGAAGCAAACCGAGAAAAAGGAAATCCGCGTCAGTGTCTGTTCCGACAAGATGGGACTTTTGACGGTGACGGTCGAGGATTCCGGTCCCGGGATTTCTCCGGAAGTCGCCCAGGATATCTTCAAGCCGTTTACCACGACAAAGGCAGGGGGCATGGGGATCGGGTTGTCGATCTCCAGGCGCATCATCGAGGCCCATGGCGGAGACATGACCGTCTCCAAAAGTGAACTCGGCGGCGCCTCCTTCAGTTTTACCTTGATCCAGTACGACGAGGACCAGAATGCAGCCTGATGACTTCACCGTCCATATCGTTGACGACGAGGAGGCACTTCGCAAATCGCTGGGGTTCATGCTCACCGTGAACGGTTTCGCCGTGCGGCTTCATCCATCCGCAACAACCTTTTCAGAAATTGCCTCAAGCCTTCGCAATGCGATCCTGATCACGGACATGCGAATGCCTGACATGAGTGGGCTTGACCTGGTACGCAAGATCTCAAGCATTTCGCCCCCCATACCATCGATAATCGTGACTGGGCATGGCGACATTCCCATGGCCGTTGAAGCGATGAAAGCTGGTGCTGTAGATTTCATCGAGAAGCCGTTTGAAGAGTCGGTTATCATCGAGGCGGTGCGGCGGGCGGCCGAGAAACTGGCAGATTCATCCGCGGGTACGCTGAGCGTGGATGACATCCGCTCGCGCATCGGCAGCCTGAGTGAACGGGAGCGGCAAATCCTGTCGGCCGTTGTAGCCGGCCAACCGAACAAGGCTATCGCGTTCAATCTTGATATCAGCCCGCGAACGGTCGAAGTCCATCGCGCCAATGTCATGACGAAGATGAGAGCACGCAGCCTTCCCGAACTGGTGCGCATGTCCCTGACAGTCAGCATCTAGCCCAATCCCCGCGCAATCCGACAATTCGCTTGATCCATGACAAGGTGAGGCGTCAGCCAGGATGCGATCTGAAAGCTTGGTGAAAGATCACGACCTAGCTTCTGGAATCCCATTGTCCACGCTGTCTGCCATTGTTGCTGTTGTCAAAGACCCAGCCTTGCTGCGGTCGATCAGCTTTGCGCTTAAAACGCATGGACAGGCGGTAGAACAGTTCAATGACTGGACCATGGCAAGCGAGGCGATCAGCCGAGCGGAATGCGTCATCCTCGACACCTGTCTGCCGCCTGCCGATCTGACGGCCGGCCTCAGTCTTGCCAGCCGGGGCATAAAGCTCGTTGTTCTGGCGGAGGACGACAGAGATTACGGCCGGGGGAACAGGCAGGACATTTGCGTACTGTCCAAACCGCTTAACGGGCCTGATATTGCCAACGCGGTGTCAGCCCTACGTAGAAATCCGTAGTGGAAGAACTCAATAGCGGCTAGGCTCCCAATCTAACATGATCCCTTCAACCAAAGGGGACATGCCGATGCAAACCGCAGCTTCCATCACACAAAATTCGCATCTCTCGCCCCCGCCGCGTGCACGCAGCCAGACGCACATCAGGCCGGTGACCTTTCACGCGCCGGACTGCGTGATCTATGCCCAGGGCGAGCGCTCGCGATCACTTTACCAGATCGAATACGGGGCTGTGCGGATCTATCGCCTCCTGGCCGACGGCCGCAGGCAGATCGTCGCCTTTCATCTTGTCGGCGAAACCTTTGGCTTCGAGATCAATGAGACCCACAGCTTCTATGCCGAGGCCATGGTGAACACAGGCCTGACCAGTGTCGAACGCGCAGCCGGCGGCCAGCTCAACGACCGCCTGGTTGGCGTCGCATTGAAGGCGATGGTTCGAGCTCAGGAGCACCTGCTTGTCGTCGGCCGCCAAAGTTCACTGGAAAAGATAGCCGTTTTCCTGGTCGATCTGGCTGATCGCCAAGGTGGCACTGACTTAATCGACCTGCCCATGAGCCGTATCGACATAGGCGATTATCTCGGCCTCACCATCGAAACAGTCTCGCGCACGATTTCGAAACTGCGCGACATGAGCATCGTCAAGCTTCACAATGCGCGCAGCATAGAAATCATCAAGCCTGAAAAGCTTCGCATACTCAGCAACTAGTCCACCTGCGCGGCTTGGGAAAATGTCAACATAGAGCTGGGTTTCCCGATATTTTGATCGCATGGCTGCCGACACCCGCGCCGCAGCGACCGGACCCCCAACACAACCATCGCGATATCACGAATCATCACTTTCCTTGACAGAAGAGTGAACACTCCGCACACTTGCGGCGAGGAGTAGGAGGAGACCGCGTGCATCACAGCATCGAGAATTCGACCCCGCTACCTGCCTCGGACCGTCGTATGCGGCGCCGATCAGAGCTTGTGACGTTTTTTATCCTCGCCTTTGGCATCTGGCCGATCCTTGCGGTAGCGGCCGTTGGAGGCTTCGGCTTCATGGTCTGGATGTACCAGATCATCGCCGGTCCACCCGGTCCTCCAGCTTAAGCGAGGAGGCCATGGTGACCTCACTTTCGCGGCGAGCCCTCCTTCGCGGACAGATCAGGCAAGAGCTCCGCATCCTGCCACCAGGTCTCTTACGTCCGGTGGAAGAGATCTGCGATCAATGCAGCGCATGCGTTGATCACTGTCCGCAGTCGATCATCTCGATGCAGTCCGGCATACCGGCACTGGATTTCTCATCCGGCGGATGCGATTTTTGCGGCCAATGTCGAGAAAACTGTCCGCACGCGGATGTCTTTTTCGGCGCCGAACTCTCCATTCCCCACAAGGCACAGGTGCAACCGCATTGCCTGGCGCTCAACAGCGTCGACTGTCAGGCATGCCGCGACCATTGTCCGACTGACGCAATCCGGTTTCGTCCACGCGCTGGCGGACCATGGCATCCTTCAGTTGTAGAGGATGACTGCACCGGCTGCGGCCTCTGCATAGGCCACTGTCCGACAAACGCAATTTCCATATCGGCAAGGAATGGCTCGCATGTCGCAGCGCAACCCTGAACGCTTCCATGTTTCCAGTGCCGTCGTTCTGACCTCTCCGGCCGCCGCTGATCGTCTTGTCGAAACACTGGCAGAGATGCCGAACGTTGAAGTTCATGCTGCCGAACATGGCAAGATCGTCATCGTGATCGAGGGCATTTCCAGCGGCGAAATGGGCGCGACCCTCGCGGCTATCTCGAGCCTTCCGGACGTTATGGCCGCCAACATGGTTTTTGAGCATGCAGAGAATTTGGAGGAGGGTTTAATCAATGGACACAGACCTGACGCGGCGTAGTCTGCTCAAGGCCCATGCTGCAGCGATTGCGGCAGCCACCGCCGGCATTAGCTTGCCGGCCCATGCTCAGACCGTTCCTGGTGGCGTGGAAGCGCTCGAGATCAAATGGTCAAAGGCGCCCTGTCGGTTCTGTGGCACCGGCTGTGGCGTCATGGTCGGCGTCAAGGAAGGGCAGGTCGTCGCCACACACGGCGACATGCAAGCCGAGGTGAACCGCGGGCTCAACTGCATAAAGGGCTATTTCCTCTCAAAGATCATGTATGGCGAGGATCGCCTGAGCACACCGCTCCTGCGCAAGCGTGGCGGACAATATGACAAGGACGGCGAATTCGAATCGGTAAGCTGGGACGAAGCGTTCGACATAATGGCCGAGCGATGCAAGAAGGTTCTGCGCGAAAAGGGACCAACAGCGATCGGCATGTTCGGCTCCGGCCAGTGGACGATTTTCGAAGGCTATGCCGCGACCAAGCTGATGCGGGCAGGCTTCCGTTCCAACAACCTCGACCCCAATGCCCGCCATTGCATGGCATCCGCCGCATATGCCTTCATGCGCACCTTTGGTATGGATGAACCCATGGGCTGCTATGACGATTTCGAGCACGCCGATGCCTTCGTGCTCTGGGGCTCCAACATGGCGGAGATGCACCCGATCCTGTGGACACGCCTTGCAGACCGGCGCCTGGGTCACGAACATGTAAAAGTCGCAGTGCTCTCGACCTTCACTCACCGCAGCATGGATCTGGCCGACGTTCCAATCATCTTCAAGCCGAGCACGGATCTGGCGATCATGAACTATATCGCTAACCACATCATCTCGACCGATCGAGTGGACGAGGACTTTGTCCGCGCACACACGACCTTCATGAAGGGCGTGGACGATATAGGATATGGTCTTCGACCGGATGATCCGCTCGAGATGAAGGCAAAGAACGCCGGCGACCCGACCAAGATGGAGCCGATCGACTTCGAAAGTTTCAAGGCCTTTGTCGCAGATTACACTTTAGAAAAAGTCGCCGAGCTGACTGGGTCCGATCCGGGCTTTCTGGAGCAACTGGCTGAGCTCTATGCCAATCCCGACACCAAGGTCATGTCTCTTTGGACCATGGGTTTCAACCAGCACACGCGCGGTGTCTGGGCAAACCACATGATCTATAATCTGCATCTGCTGACGGGGAAGATCTCTGAACCGGGCAACGGCCCCTTCTCACTGACAGGCCAACCATCGGCCTGTGGAACGGCGCGCGAAGTCGGCACATTCGCGCATCGCCTGCCGGCAGACATGGTGGTGACCAATCCGGAGCACCGACATCACGCAGAGGAGATCTGGAAACTCCCGGAAGGTCTTCTTCCCGACAAACCAGGATACCATGCCGTAGAACAGGACAGGATGCTGAAGGACGGCAAGCTGAACTTCTATTGGGTTCAGGTCAACAACAACGTCCAGGCGGCCCCCAATACCAGCAACGAGACCTATCTCGGCTACAGGAACCCGGACAACTTCATTGTCGTCTCCGATGCCTATCCCACGATCACCGCCATGTCTGCCGACCTCATTCTTCCGGCCGCCATGTGGGTCGAGAAGGAAGGAGCCTATGGCAATGCAGAGCGCCGGACACATGTCTGGCATCAACTGGTCAATGCGCCAGGAGATGCGCGCTCGGACCTATGGCAATTGGTGGAGTTTTCCAAACGGTTCACGACGGATGAAGTCTGGACCGAGGAGATCTTGGTGCAGAACCCGGACTACCGCGGCAAAACACTTTTCGAGGTGCTGTTCGCAAATGGCAAAGTGGACCGATACCCCCTCTCAGAGGTGGACGCCGATTATGCCAATCGCGAAGCCGAAGCATTTGGCTTTTATCTCCAGAAGGGCCTCTTCGAGGAATATGCGGAGTTTGGGCGCGGACATGGGCATGACCTGGCACCTTACGACGTCTACCATCAGGAACGGGGCCTTCGTTGGCCGGTTGTCGACGGCAAGGAGACCAAATGGCGCTACCGGGAGGGTTATGACCCATATGTCAAACCCGGCGAAGGGGTGCGCTTTTACGGCAAACCCGATGGACGTGCGGTCATCCTGGCTGTGCCCTATGAACCGCCGGCCGAATCGCCGGATGAAGAATACGACTTCTGGCTGGTAACAGGCCGGGTGCTGGAGCACTGGCATTCCGGTTCGATGACAATGAGGGTGCCAGAACTCTACAAGGCCTTCCCCGGCGCCCGCTGCTTCATGAACGCCGACGACGCGCGAAAACGCGGGATCAACCAGGGGGCAGAGATCACCATCGTTTCGCGTCGCGGCGAGATGCGGACACGCGTCGAGACCCGTGGCCGCAACCGCATGCCACCTGGCGTGATCTTCGTTCCATGGTTCGATGCCAGCCAGTTGATCAACAAGGTGACGCTTGACGCCACCGATCCGATCTCCAAACAAACGGATTTCAAAAAATGCGCAGTCAAGATCGTTCCTGTGGCCTGACAAGCGGCCAACTTGGTGCCGCTGCCCTGTTGGCAACCTGTCTCATCGGTGGTGGCGTGGTCGCTCAATCGGTTCCGCAGTTGTCCGGCCCGCCCCAACAGATGGAAAGCGTTCCGGCAAAGCCCCTGCCGAAATGGAATGTGGATGACGTGCGCAAGATGCGCGCCTATCCGGACCAGCCTCCCATCATTCCACACTCGATCGAAGGCTACCAACTGTCGGTCAATACCAACCGATGTCTCTCCTGCCACAAGCGCGAGTTCACGGAAGGGTCCGGTGCGCCCATGATCAGCGTGACCCATTACATCACGCGGGAGGGACAAATGTTGGCAGATGTTTCGCCGAGACGATATTTCTGCACAGCCTGTCACGTCCCCCAGGCGCAGACCAACCCCTTGGTCGGCAACACCTTCCGCGACATGAGCGACATGGGGGTCAAGCTGATGGGCGAGGAGCATTAGAAATGCAGAGGCTCCGCAACCTGCTCTCATGGACATGGCGCGTTCTGACGACGCCAGCGGCGACGCTCAGCCTCGCCTTCCTGACGCTCGGCGGCTTTGTCGGCGGCGTCATGTTCTGGGGTGCGTTCAACACAGCACTTGAACTGACGAATACAGAGGAGTTCTGCGTCAGTTGTCACGAAATGAAGACCAATGTGTATGAGGAGATGACGAGGACCGTCCACTTCTCCAACCGCTCCGGTGTCAGGGCATCCTGTCCGGATTGTCATGTGCCCCACGAATGGACGGACAAGATTGCCCGAAAGATGCAGGCCTCGAAGGAAGTCTGGGGCAAGATCTTCGGAACGATCAATACACGTCAGAAATTCCTCGATCAGAGATTGCGGCTGGCGCAGCACGAATGGGCGAGACTGAAAGCTAATGACAGTCTCGAGTGCAGAAACTGCCACTCCTCGGTTGCTATGGACCTGTCGAAACAGACGGAGCGCGCAGCAGAGATCCACACGCGTTATCTCCTGAACGGCAAGGCGACGTGTATAGACTGCCACAAGGGCATCGCCCACGAACTACCAAACATGCAAGGCATCGACCCCGGCTGGAAGGTGCCGGAAGAGCTGGAAGGCAAAGAGCTGCCCACCGCATCTCCGGTCGACGAGCTACGAGACGCGATTCACCGAGCGCATAGCGGCCTTCTTGCTGACGGCGGGATCTGATGCTTGCATCGATCGCATATCAATACGGTCCAGAAATGCCGATGCCGCCGGGGATCACACCCCGGCGGCGTCGATCAAGCAACATCAGCTAGCACACGTCTTTACTGGGCCGCAGCGACGGCTGCATCAATCCGCTCACGGGCCTTTTTCGGTAGCTTGGCAGCATTGAAGGCGTCGAGATTGGTGGCTGGAGCATCACCAACAAGGATCGCGGCGACCATACCCATGCCGACATGTGGTGCGCATTTTACGCCGTAAAGCCCCGGCACGTCGAACGTCACCTTGATTTCTTCGTTCATTTTGCCTTTGAACTCTGCGGCACCGTCCGGGATCATGCCCTTGATTATTTCGGCATTGTGGCCCTTGTCGGTCGGGATGAAGGTAACGGTGTCGCCGGGGGCAATCTTCAAGCCGGCAGGCTCGAACACCATGGCACCCTCTGCACCTTTGTTCAGCATCTTGACTTCGAAATCGGCAGCGATTGAGAGCGCCGGGGCCGAAAGCAAGAGAACGGCTGCCATGGTTACACTACGCAGTTTCATTTTCATCTCCTTGGACAGGAACACCTCGTTCCGTTGGAGAAGTGATAGGCCAGGATGAACAGGCCTTCTTTGCGCAATATCAAGTACGGGGACGCTTCACCTGATTATCGACGCTCCGGAAGAGAATCCGCCAGCGACGCAAGTTCAACCATATCGCGCACCAGGAGTTTTTGCCGACCACCTTCGATCAGCCCCCTGCTCTCCCATGCACTAAAAATGCGCGAGACCGTATGAATTGTCGTGCCAGTCATCTCGGCAATGTCCTGCCTCGAGATCGGGAAATCGATCCGTATTCCCGCCGCCTCCGAACGACCAGCCTTTTGCGCCAACCTCAAGACGGTATGCGCAACTCTCTTCTCTACTTCTTGCGTGGACATTTCGCGAATGCGGACATGGGCTTCTTCGAGCCTTTGACCGATCGTCTCCATCGCGCTGACGGCGAGTCTTGGATTTCTTTCCACGAATTTCGGCCATAACTCTGTTGGCCACGACAGAACTAAGCTTTCGGCAGCGGCAAGCGCAGTGCCTGGATAGTCTTGTCGTTGAAGCGCCTTGGCGAACCCGAACAGGTCACCAGGATGCACGACACGCACGATAATCTGTTGACCGGAACTCGTCACCTGGGTGACCTTGAGTCGACCATGCAAAAGTAGAAAGAAGTATGAGGCGGGCTGACCTTGTTCAAACACGGACTCGCCGATGGGCAGTCGCCTTGTCTGCGCAGGAACGAGCAGTGCGTCCAATTCGTCATCGGTCATTTTGTCGAATAATGACAATGACTTGATGATCGTCCGATCAAGCTTCAAAATATATCCCTCTCTCGCCAACAACGCGCACGCTTAAGGGCTCAGAAAGCCCATAGTGGGTGTCATGGCGAGTGTCCAAATCGAGGGATAACCTACCTCACAAGGCACCGATCGAAAAGAGCAAAGGCGCGTACCAGCGACGATCTTCGACCAGCCGGAAGCCGACATGATCAGGGGGAACTCCGACAGAGCAGCCTCCGCTTTTCGGGTCGCGTATAAACGAGCTTAACGGCGATCTGTGTTTTCCGGCGGCGATGTAGACACCGCAGGCTTCGGTTGTGACTTGCTGTCCTTGCTTGACGAGGTCTACACGTCGATTGCAGGTCGTGGTCCACTCCCAGACATTGCCGCCAAAGTCGGCAAGGCCATGCTCACTTTCTCCGAAGCTGCCATACGGAAGTGGTTCCGGTTGCCTCGATCTCTTGCGGGCGGCTTCACGCTCATAGTCGGCTAGCCAACGCAAGGCTGGATTCGGATTGTCCGGATCTATGCCGAGAGCGTCGTCAGGAAACTTTGTGCCAGCGGTAAAGGCCAATTCTGCATCACTTGGTAGGCGCCAGACTCCACCGCTCTTTTCCGAGAACCACCGGGCATAGACTGTTGCGTCATCGTGACTGACACCAGTGGCGGGCATGTCAGACCGAGATGGGGTTACCGATTCCCGGGCCGGGCAAGCTCCGTCAGCCACGCAGGCATCGTAGTCCTGAGTGCTGACCTGATACTTCATGATCGTGACAGGAGCCGTCATCACGTATTCGGCCTTCGGCCCATCGACGGCATATCCAGCGCGGTAAAATTCGCCGGGCTGACGATAGACGAAACTGCCCGGCGCCACCGAGATGGTTTGAGGCGGCGGCAGATCGGCGCCACCATTCAGCCGGACGATGCCGGATTGAAATACGACAGCAGTGGACAAAGCACTGATGAGCAAAAGTGGCAGCAGCACCGAGCCGATAGAGTTGGGCTGCCTGGGAGTGAGAACGACGCCGGACATGGCGATTACCAACGAGTTAGAGAGGAAGTCCACGGGGTGCTCATCAAGCACCCCGTGCATTCACAAGGGTCAGCTTTCCGGCTTGACAACGGCGGTCATCAGATCGTCATTCCAGTCGCCGGTGACCTTGAAGTGGGCGGCCGCCCCCTTCTCGAAGGCTTCGATCAGGTTGTGGTTGACATAGGCGTAGATGCCCGGCTGCTGGAAGGTGTAGTAGGCAGCGCCCGCAGCACCACCAGGGATGAACCAGGTTTCCTGGTCGAGCTCCGGCGGGTTGGCAAACTTGCCCGTCGCCCAGACATAATCACCATGGCCACCGATCAGGTGCGGACGGGTGTCACGATTGGCCTGCGAATGCAGGATCAAGACCCGGTCACCGACTTCAGCCGTCATCGCATTGTCGCCTGTCAGAGCTCCGACAGCACCATTGAAGACGATGTGGCTCGGGGTCAGCGTGTTCATCACTTCGAGCACGTCCGAATAGGCATCGCCGGCACTCTCATACTTCTTGTAGTTGCCGTCAGCATCCTTGGGGACATAAAAGTCCTGCTCGCCGACATAGTATACCTTGTCATAAGGCAGTTCATTGCCCTTGTGGTCTTTCAGGCCTTCACGCGGCAGGACCATGATCGCGCCGTTCATGCCCGAGGTGACGTGCCACGGCACCATGCCGGGAGGTGCACAATGGTAGACGAAGACGCCGGCCTTTGTGGCCTTGAAGCGCAGTACCGCCGTTTCGCCCGGATTGACCAGTGTCAGCGCGCCGCCGCCAAGTGCACCGGTTGCCGAATGGAAATCGATGTTGTGCTGCAGGCTGTTGGTGTCAGGGTTGATCAGCGTAAGCTCAACATAGTCGCCTTCATGAACGACCATCATCGGGCCGGGGACCGAGCCATTGAAAGTCATGGCATGGACTTCGGTGCCAGCGTCATCGATGACGATCTTCTTTTCCTCGATGGTGAGCGTGAACTCGACGACCTTGGGCCCGCCTTCGGCCTTCTGAGCATGCGCATGGACGAAAGGAGGCGCGATAAGATCGACCTTCACCCGCTCCAGCTTAGCGATGTCAGCCGCTACGGCTGCGGCATTGGTCTTGATGTCGCCGCCTTCGGCGCGTGCCACTGTTCCTGTCAAAATGGGCACAAGCGCGCTTGCAAACACTGCTCCCGCGAGCATTGTTCTTCTGGTCAGATTGAGGCACTGGGTCATGATCTTTTCTCCTTGTCGTGCAGTAAGCGTTTCGCTCGAACTGTTGACATTGTTTTACTTCATCACGTGCCTTTCTATTTGACTTGGAACAATGAGCCGCTGAAGAAGCAGTGCGTCATTCAGCCGCCGACCAAATAATATTTTGGCTGGGGCTCTTTGATCGAGATCAATTACTTTACCTCGAAATCTCAGAGTCAGCGTCGAACGAGTATTTTTGAAAGCGATTTCCATGAAGGAAAAGGAACGAATAACCAGTGGCGGGATCCCGCGGGGCCTGGGGCGCGACGGCCTCGTCCTGCTGTCTTATGGGTTCCGGCCATTTTATCTCGGTGCGCCTTTGTGGGCCATCACGACGATCGCAATCTGGATTTGCGCGGTGAACGGCTGGCTTGAGGTGGCGAAAGTCTACGGCCCATCCGCCTGGCATGCGCATGAACTGCTGTTCGGCTTCATGCCGGCCGTTCTGGTCGGATACCTAATGACAACAGTTCCAAACTGGACTGGTCGCTTTCCGCTTTCAGGCAAGCCGCTTGGCATTCTCGTGCTCATCTGGATTACCGGGCGCATCTCCATGCTGATGGTCGGAGAAACAACGGCCCTCACCACCCTCCTGATCGACTGGATCTTCCTCCCGCTCTTCGCCTACTTCTGCTTGAGGGAGGTATGGGTTGCGCGAAGGATCGCAGATGCGAAGCCGATCCTTTCTGTTATGTCGCTTGCCTTGATCAATGGCGGGTTTCACATGGCGGCGATGAACGGAGGAGACGTGGATGCTTGGGCACGGGCAGGTCTTTCGGTCTATATCCTGCTGATCACTGCGACCGCGAGCAAGCTCATCCCTAGCTTCACCAACAACTGGCTTGCCCAGGCGGGCAGATCACGCCTCGCCCCCGCAAATCACTTCATCGATCGTTTCGTGCTTGTTGCCACTCTCCTTGCCGCAACGGCTTGGACCTTTGAACCGTCCGGCCCACTCGCGGCAATCGTGGCACTAGTGGCAGCCGGTTCGCATTTTGCCCGCGCAATAAGATGGTTCAGGCCAATCATCCTGAAATCGTCCATGATCGCAGCGATGCAGGTTTCGTACGCCTTCATCCCCCTGGGCCTGTTGGGAATTACAGCAACCGCGCTCGATACACTCGGCCTGCTCACTGCAATGCATCTTCTTGCTATTGGAGCCGTCACAGGAATGATGATTGCGATCATGAATCGTTCGATCCGCCTTCACACCGGTCGGAACGAGCAGTTTTCCTTGCGCCAGCGCCTGTCCGTCCCTTGCGTACTGCTCGCAGCAAGCGGCCGCATCGCAGCCGACATCGTTCCAGGATACTATGGGGCTCTTATCGCAACGTCTGGCTTTTTCTGGATTGCCGCCTTTGTCTTCTTTCTAAGCGACAATGCGGGTCTCCTATGTCACGTTCAGCGGCAACCCGGTCGTCAACCTTCACCGCCCACTCGGATCAACATGCGATAGGCACGCTTTGAAGCATCGAGATTGCCGACCCATTGGTGACCGCGCTTTTCCAGCTCCGCACCGAGAAAGCGCGATTCTTCTGAAAACACCGCGAAAAGTACTTCGCCTGGCTCCATGAGCTCAATCAGCGAGAGAACTTTCTCCATGGGCGCCGGTGGCTGCTGCTCGGTGAGGTCGACCCTCCACAACGGGTCCGGCCAGGCCGCCGCTTCCTCTGCACCGATTGAGTGGAGAACTTCTGCAGAAGTGTCTGGGGTTGGGATGAACAGAACCTCCCACTCGCCGCCATCCAACTCCTTGAGCTCGGCCGAATAGCCGCGGCGCGCCATGACGCTCAAGAGTGGCACAGGGCGAAAGGTAGCAAGCAAACGCAAACCTTCTCCTGGCTTCAACGACTGAACCGCATCCATGATTGCGGGAAATGGCTCGCCTCCGTCACGAAGGATGGGCCTCACATCGAGTTCTTTGAAACTGGCTGTCGTCGACACTTGACCTCCCAATTTTCGACTTCACGTGTCCGATCACGACGAACGTGCGTGGAGCGACCGCCTTTAACCGGTCGCTCGCATGCAGTTCAATGACCACCACCGCAGTTGCAGTTGCAGCCTTCGTGCTTCTTCCGGCGAATGCGGACTTCCCATATCTCCGGCCCACGGGAAAGATATTCCCACCCGAACATCCCATCATAATGCATCTCGAGATGGTAGTAGAGCGGAACCGGATCATGATCGACGGTCAGGATCAACTGATAATCCGGAAGCAGTGAATTCAACATTCCGAATATACGGGGATGCCTTTCCACGCGCGGAATTTCGCGCACGTCGAGCTTGAGAATATGATCTTCAACAACAGTCATTCGCTGGCTTTCTTCAATGCGGGTTGCGGGAGTCGCATGCAGCGTAAGCTGCACCGCAGGATACTGAAGCACGGGCGCCTAGGCTTCGTTGTGCTGTAACAAGCAAAACCAGGAAAGCAGTGTTCCTGTTTGCCTTTCGACAACGAAGCGATGGCACCTGGCACTATCGTTAGGGCACCGAACCGGAGCGATACAATGAACACAGAGATTATCCGCCGTTATGGCGAAAGCCGCCTGCCCCGTTACACAAGTTATCCGACGGCGCCCCGCTTCTCGCCCAGTATTGGAGCCGGCACCTATCGTGATTGGCTGGCTAACATCCCCAAAAGCGAACCGGTGTCGCTTTATCTTCACGTGCCCTTCTGTCGATCCATGTGCTGGTATTGCGGCTGCCACACTACGATCACCCAGAAGGACGCACCGATCCTTGACTATCTGACCGTGCTGAAACAGGAAATCAGGCTGGTAGCAAAAGCCATCGGGCGGCGACAGGATGTCAGCGATATTCACTTCGGCGGCGGCACACCCACGATCATGACCCCGGAGGAGTTCCTCGATCTGACTGCCACGCTCACAGCGGCCTTTGGTATTTGCGGCGCGACCGAACTGGCGGTGGAAATCGATCCGAGAACGCTTACCCTCGAAATGTCAGAAGCACTCGGAGAGTCGGGAATGACCCGTGCGAGCCTAGGCGTGCAGAGTTTCGACCCCAAGGTGCAGAAAGCGATCAATCGCATTCAGTCGGCAGAGCAGACGGCAACGGCCCTGTCGAACCTGCGCAGGGCTGGAGCCAGAAGCGTCAACTTCGACCTGATCTATGGCTTGCCCCATCAAACCGTCAACTCTGCAATTGAAACTGCGCGTATGGCTGCTGCCATGCGCCCTGAACGCTTCGCCGTCTTCGGTTACGCCCATGTCCCGGCCTTCAAGAAGCACCAGCGCCTGATCGACACGGCAGCGCTCGGCGACGCACATGATCGACACGCCCAGGCGGAAGCCATCGCGGCGACGCTGTGCGAAGCCGGGTACCGACGGATCGGTCTCGACCATTTTGCGCTTCCTGGGGATCAGCTTTCGATCGCCGCCAATCGTAAGGCGCTGCACCGCAACTTCCAGGGTTATACGACCGACACTGCCTCAACACTGATCGGGTTCGGCTCGTCGGCGATCGGACGTCTTGCCGAAGGCTATGCGCAGAACGATGTCGCCATCGGCCGATATGCCAGCCTCATTTCTTCCGGGAACTTTGCCACATCGAAAGGCTACCGCCTCACACAGGAGGACCGCGTCCGCGCCTGGATCATCGAGCGGTTGATGTGTGACTTCCAAGTGGATTTCACAGCCAAGCCGGATGGCTTTGAACTTCCGGAGGAGAGCTTTGGAAAAGCCAATCTGCTGCTCAAGACCTTGTTGGACGAAGGGATTGTGACCTTGCGTGGCGATGTGCTGAGCGTGGACACGGAACACAGATTCCTCGTTCGAACGGTGGCGTCGTGCTTTGATGCCTA
This sequence comes from Rhizobium sp. AAP116, assembly GCF_001295785.1. Lineage (NCBI taxonomy): Bacteria > Pseudomonadati > Pseudomonadota > Alphaproteobacteria > Hyphomicrobiales > Rhizobiaceae > Rhizobium > Rhizobium sp. AAP116. Next base: position 47,006 of record NZ_LJIB01000011.1, on the reverse strand, counting down.
TCTCGGCGAAACGGGCAGAACACACGCCACCGCGGCCTGAGACAAAACGGCGAAAAACGAGAAAGCCCGGTCCGATCTCTCGGTCCGGGCTTTCCCCTTTGCGCGTTCGCGGATCAGCGGACGAGCGCGCGGTAGATCTGTGGCAAGGTCGCCGGAAGGCGGCGAATGTCGGGAACGACGGCATAGCCATGGTGGCCAAAGACAGCCGGCACATAGGTTTTGGCATCCTGATCGACCGTGACGCCGAAGACATGGATGCCACGCCGCCTTGCTTCGCTCACGGCCCGACGTGTGTCTTCAAGCGCAAAACGTCCCTCATAGTGATCGACATCATTCGGTTTTCCATCGGTCAGGACAAGAAGCAAGTGCTTGCGATTGGGACGCTCGGCAAGTTTGGCCGTCGCGTGGCGTAGGGCTGCTCCCATGCGGGTATAGTAACCGGGCTTCAGCGCGGCGATGCGATGGCGCACCAAGGCACCCATCGGCTCGTCAAAGTCCTTGATCGTCTCGACGCGCACCCAGTCCCGCCGTCTCGACGTGAAGCTCAAGATAGAATGCATGTCGCCGCAGGCTGCCAGCCCTTCGGCCAGAACCAGAAGCGCCTCCTTCTCGACATCGAGTACCCGGCGGTCGTTGAACCAGGCGTCGGTCGACAGCGAGACGTCGACCAGCAGGGTCACCGCAAGATCATGGGCCTGCGGCCGGCTTGCCAGGTGGATGCGGTCGGAGCATTCACCGCTCGCAGCAAGCTCGGTGCGGCTACGCACGACCGCATCGAGATCGAGATCGGCACCGTCGACCTGTGCACGCAGCAGCTCATGGCGCGGACGCATCGCTTCGAACTGCCGCCGCACCCGGCGAATCATCGCCTTCATCTCGGATGACTGGACCGGCGCCTTGTCCTGTTCGCAGGCCGGACCGGCAAAGACCCGGCAGTGGTCCTTCAGATAGACCCCGTGTCTGTAGTCCCATTCCGGATAGGTCAGTTCCGCTTCGATCGCGGAATGGATGAGCGCCTCGGGCGGCAGATCCAGGTCGAACCGAAATTTCGCGGCTGGCCGGCCCTTGCGTTCTCCAAGCACCATCTCATCGAGTTCGTCAGCGGCAGACGCATCGTGATCGTCACTGTCGTCGGCGGGACGGTCGACATTGACCATCTCGGCCATGGCGAGGATCTTCTCGAAGCGATTCAGGATGAAGGGGCTGCGCTCGCCCTTGGCGGCGGAATCCTTCTCGCGAATTGCCACATGGCGTCCGGCCGCCTGCGCATCCGCCTCGCTGGAGCCAACTGGCTGATCGATTTCCTGGCGGCCGACCCATTCTTCTCTAACGACCGCCTGCGGCCAAAGTGGCACGGGCAACATCGGCAGATAGCCCGCAGGTGCCTGCGTCGGCATATCATTACCTGCAGAGAACGGGGCAAGCCCCGCGCCACGGCGCAGGAGATCAATGATGCAGTCCTCCAGCAGCCCCTCAACCCGAGGCAGCGAGCCGCGGCGGCGCTCCGACAGAAGGGCGCGGCAAAGCCGACTATAACGATCGACCAGACCGGGGAAGGTCTCCAGGACCTGCGCTTCAAGTGCCGACGCCGCGTCCAAAAGTGCAAGATCTGCCTTGAGGGGATCAGTCTCGGTCATCGGTTGAAGCGGCATCACGGCCATGGCGGCGGCCAGCCAGACATAAAGGTCAAGATTGAGTGACTGCTCCGGCATGAGATCCAAGACTGGGGGCAACATCACGCTAGCTTCGTCCCGCGCCGGATGAATGAGCTTTTCTTCGCCCAGCCCCGTGCGTTGCCGGAACTTCAGCCGGTGTTGCGAGGTCCTGCCCCGCGCCGGTACCAGTTGAACCGTCCGTTCACCGCCGAAGCCACGAAAGCAGACAGAGAGTACCGGAAGCACGTCCTCCAGCAGGACAGCCGCTTCGGGGTAACGCGGCCAGGTGCGGGTATCCCCTGCCAGCCTGTGCCAGGCGCGCCCGACCGTCTCCTCAAGCTCCAGAAAGTCCAGCATGACATTCTCCTAGCGGATGACCGCCTGTGCCAGTTCGAGGAGTGCGGTACGCACGTCAGGTTCGTCGGTCAGCGGCTCGATCATGGAGGCACGAACGGCGTCCCGTGGCGCAAGACCGGCATCGATGAGGCTCGCGCAGTAAACCAGCAGACGCGTCGAGACGCCCTCCTCCAGGTCATGACCTTTCAATGCCCGCAGCCGCCGCGCCAGTTCGACCAATGGCTCTACAGCCGTGGCAGGCAGTCCACTTTCTGCCGAGACAACCTCGATCTCCCTCGCCTTGGGCAGGAAGTCGAACTCGATGGCGACAAAACGCTGGCGAGTCGAGGGCTTCAACGCTTTGAGGAGGCTTTGATAGCCAGGATTGTAGGAGACAACGAGCATGAAGGCCGGCGGCGCTTCAAGCTCTTCGCCTGTCCGCTCCAATGGCAGGATGCGCCGGTCGTCGGTGAGCGGGTGGAGCACGACGGCGACATCCTTGCGCGCCTCGACCACCTCGTCGAGATAGCACACACCGCCCTCACGGACTGCCCGGGTCAGCGGTCCGTCGACCCAGACCGTCTCACCTCCCTTCAAAAGAAAACGGCCGGTGAGATCGGCGGCCGCCAGATCGTCGTGGCAGGAGACGGTGGTCAGCGGCAAGCCAAGCCTTTGCGCCATATGACTGACGAACCGGGTCTTTCCGCAGCCTGTCGGTCCTTTGAGGAGAAGCGGCAACTGCCGCGTCCAGGCTGTCTCGAAGAGAGTGCATTCGTTGCCGGCTGGAGAGTAGGCCGGGATATCCGGCTGAATGTTGCGGGCGATGATATTCATGTTGCTGATCCTCAAAATTGGGGAGAGCCCCGCCGCTTTTTGAAACAGCGGGGCCGCTGTTTCACTCTGCAGGCTCGACATAGCCGCCAAAGGCAGGCTCTTTCTCCTTGCCCGGCATCAACACGGCCCAGACGAACATCAGGGCGGACACAAGCACGACGGCACCGGAGCCGAGACGGACCCAGTAGAACAGGGCCAACTGGTCCTGGACGGCCATGTAGCTTTCGCCGAGCACGCGCTGCAGATGCACCTGTAGGACACCGGCAAAGGTGAGCGCGAAGGTCATCACTGACATCGCCGTGCACATCATCCAGAAGCTCGCGATCGACAGCCACTGGTTATAGGGCTGGCGGCCGCGCATTTCCGGAATGGCATAGGCCATGATCGCAAGATTGAGCATGACATAGGCGCCGAAGAACGCGAGGTGTCCGTGGGCTGCCGTCACCTGCGTGCCATGGGTGTAGTAGTTGATCGAGGACAGTGTGTGCAGGAAGCCCCAGACGCCGGCACCGAAGAAGGCCATGACAGAGCAGCCGATCGACCACAGAAGAGCTGCCTTGTTCGGATGCTTGCGACCGGCCTTCCAAGTCATCACGAAGGTGAAGATGACCATGGTGAAGAAGGGCGCGACTTCAAGCGTCGAGAACAGCGACCCAATCCACTGCCAGTAGCCGGGCGCGCCGATCCAATAGTAGTGATGGCCCGTGCCGAGAATGCCGGAGAACAGCGCCAGCCCGATTATGACATAGAGCCACTTCTCGACCACTTCGCGGTCGATGCCGTTGAGCTTGATCATCAGGAAGGCGAGCACCGAGGCCATGATCAGCTCCCATACGCCTTCGACCCAGAGGTGGACGACATACCACCAGTACATCTTGTCGAGTGCCAGGTTCGTTGGGTTGTAGAAGGCAAAGAGGAAGAAGATCGCCACACCCCACAGACCGAAGATCAGGATGTTGGTGACGACAGTCTTGCGACCCTTCAGCGATGTCATGGTGACGTTGAACAGCAGCATCAATGCGACAATGACAATGCCGATCTTGATGATGAAGGGCTGCTCGAGAAACTCGCGCCCCTCATGAATGCCGAAGAGATAACCGACGACCGCGGCGGCAGCGGCAATGAGGAAGATCCAGAACTGCGCAACAGCAAGCTTCGGGCTGTAAAGCTCGGTTTCCGCTTCTTCCGGCAGCAGATAATAGGTCGCGCCCATGAAGCCCATCAACAACCAAACGATCAGGGCGTTGGTGTGGATCATACGGACGATGTTAAAAGGGAGGAGCTCGGAGAGCGTATTGGGCAGAACGTAGATCGTACCCGCGACGACCCCGAACAGGACCTGGGCGATAAAGAGGCCGAGCGCACCGTAAAAATACAGCATCGCGACCTTCTGGCTTTGATATTTCATTTTGTGTCTCCTTGGGTCACGAAGGGCTCAGCCAGCCTCGTTCGGCGGCCAGTTCTGCGTCTTGATTTTGCTGGTCCATTCGAGGAAGTCTGCGAGATCGTTGATCTCTTCGTCGGTCAGATTGAATTGCGGCATCTGGCGGCGACCTTCGACACCAGAGGGCTGTGCCGCCATCCAAGAACGAAGCGTCTCGCGTGCACCGTCGCGATCGTCCTGGCCACCCCAGCGGGTCCAGACATTGCCGAGTTCGGGCGCGAAGTAGGCGCCTTCACCCAAGATCGAGTGGCAGTTGATACAGGCGTTCTTTTCCCAGATATGCTTGCCGCGCGCGACGCTGTCGGTCAGCGTCGATTCATCTGTTGAAGTAGTGCGGATGTAGTAATGGCTGTGGGCGGTGAGCCCCACGAAGATCGCAAAAAAGAAAATGGAGCCGCCATAGAAGACGTTGCGCGCTCCGGTCTTGGTCAGGCGCTCTGCCATGCCCTTGTCCTTCCGTCTGCCAGGCTTGAAAGGCCCGACCTGGTTTCCCCGCCTCGAAGGCTTCGGCGATCCCCTCGCCGGCTCTGCGGGATGTTCTTTTCATAGAGAGTGATCGGAGTTGTTCTTTGCGCTTTGGCAAGCAACGGCGCGAATGTTCAGCCCAAAAGAAGGACCACCAGCGACCGAGACAGGGCGGCGATCAGAATGATGCTCAACCAGCATATGAGCGCAATCCGCATGGGATGATGTCCACCCCTGAGTTCGAGGAAGTCGAGCACCACAAGCCGTCCCTTGGCAAAGGCAATCGCAAGAACGGCGGCAATCGGTACGATCGTTGGACCGGCGAGCGCCGTAACAATCGCGCCACCAATTGCAAAGGTCATCAGCATGGCGAGCACACCCACCAAATCCTCGTGCTGTCTGCGGGTCATGAGAAGCCTCACGCAAGATAGAGAATGGGAAAGATGACCAACCAGACGAGGTCAATCACATGCCAGAGTGTGGCGATCAGAACCAGGTTTTCCCGTGCCGGGCGCCAGGCGACAAGAAGAAGAGCAATAGCGCCGAAAAAGACATGCAGCAGATGGAAGCCGGTGATGATGAAATAGAGCTCGAAGAAGGTGTCGAGCGTTGCATCCTGAGCGTAGCGAACCTCACCCCAGTATTCGAAGAGCTTGACCGCCACGAAGCAGAAGCCGAGCAGGGCTGCAATCGTCAACGGCCGTTTCACCGCCTCGAGATCAAGCCGACTTCGCATCGCCACGGCGACAAAGTAACCGCTGACCAGCAGGATAAGCGTGTTCGCGCCGGCGATCCCCGGCCTTAAATGCAGACGCGCCAGTTCGAAGGCCTGAGCATCAAAGGTCGACACGACGAGGAAGCCAAGGATCAGGATGCCGAAAGCGATCAGCTCGCTCCACACCAGGATCCAGAGCAGCATGTGGTCGTCCTTTGCCTCGTCCTGGAGGCTCGTTTGCATAGCCATGGTCAGATCTCCCGTTGGTCGGGATCGGTTCTAAAGGAAAATCCGAAGCGCTCTTTGTGGGAGCGCAAAGAAGACTGACGAAAGACAAGGCAGAGTGCTTCCACAACAGAAGGGAATGACTGAAATGACGGATGCACAAATCGGCCTTGTCGTTGCGACACCTGTCATCATGGGCTTTGCCCTGATGCTGAAACGCATGGGGGTACTCCAGGGCGGAGGCACTCTAGCCGCCGTTCTGACTTCGCTTGCCATCGGCGTCATCCTGTTCATCGGCCAATAAGGGAAAAACCATGGAAACGACTGCATCCAGCCTGACGGCCTCCGAGGTCAGGGCGCTTGAGGACAAGCACCGCGATCTTCTCATTCTCTGCTTGAAGCTGGAGGAGTTGGCCGCGGACTTTGACACGGGTGAGATTCCCCGTGGTATCCAGAAGGTTGCCAAGCACATCGAACCATTGGTCGCAGCCGCCCACACTCTGGAAGAGCAGAAGTTCTACCCCGACCTCGAGCTGCATGCCGGCTCCTGCTTCGGCTCTCTTCTTCTCGATCAGGTCAAGTCCGAACATCGCGTCGACCGTCGCGCGGCCCGTGAGCTATCTCTCACTTTGGCCGCTGTCGCTCGCAAACGATGCAGACTGAGCCTGGAAACGGTGGCCCATATGGTTCGCGGTTTTCAGGAAGCTGTCCGGCGCCATATCACTGCGGAGCAGATGCTGCTGCAGCAGCTTCTAAACGTGGAACCCGAAACCCAGGTGTTCCCAACATGACCCAGATCGTTCTTGCGCTTGCAGCATTCTTGTTGTTGCATTCGGTGCCTGCCTTACCAGCCATCCGCGGAAGGCTAACCGCAGCGCTTGGATTACGGCTCTACCTTCTAGCCTATTCGACAACATCCGTAGCACTACTGATATGGGTCCTGCATGCCGCCTGGAACACCGAGTATGTAGAGATCTGGCGGCCGGATTCCCGGAGCATCCTCGCCAATCTCGTGTTGTCGCCACTCGGGCTCTTTCTGGTCACGGCAGGCCTAATCAGTCCCAATCCCGCATCTATCAGCTTCATGACAGGCACTACACCTGGCGCGATTACAACTCTCACCCGCCATCCGGTCTTGTGGGGATTTTTCCTCTGGTCTCTCGGCCACCTCGCAGCAAACGGTGACACCAGATCGCTCCTTGTCTTCGGTGGCCTCGGTCTGTTTTCTGCTGTCGGTATCCTTGTCGCGGAAAAGCGCGCGAGACGCAGGATGGGAGAAAACTGGTTACCAGTCGAGAGATCAACATCCATATTTCCGTTGATCGCCCTGCTCTCCGGACGCGCCAAGCTGCGTCTGGATGGACATCTGGTAGCCGGGCTCGCCGTGACGCTGCTTGTCACACTTTGGCTGCTCGCGGGAGGCCATGCCGCCCTGTTTGGCGCAGACCCGATTCTCGCGCTCGACATCTGAGAACAATTCCAGCCGGTAATTCCACACGCTACTTGCTCTACGTCAAACATCCGCGCGCGGACGGCTATAACATGAGTAAATAAATCAATTTTCGGAGAGCGGGATGCCCAACACCCTGAAACACGTCAGCAAGGCGAATATCATTGAGGCAGACGCGGCAGGCTATGCAACAACCCGTCGCACTTTATGCGCTGGCATCGCAGCGACCCTTGCCCTTCCCTTCCTCAACACACGGGCACGCGCTTCCTCCCTCGACCAACTCGTCCTCTTCGGCCCCCCCGCCGGACCATCGATCACGCTGGCCTATGCGGTTGGTAAAGGCCTGCTGCGCAACGTCGCAGATAAGGTGGAGTTTAGGGTCTGGCGCACGCCCGATGAAATGCGGGCGGGCCTGTCGTCCGGATCCATGAGCGCCGTAGTCATGCCGACAACGGCGGCGGCAAATCTCCATACGCGCGGTCTTGGCCTGAAACTGGCCAGCGTAATGACCAATGGCCTTCTCTATATGGTATCGCGCAACGATAACATCGCGGCTTTCGCCGATCTCGAAGGTCAAAGCGTAACCGTGCCATTTCCCAATGACACGCCGGAACTTGTCTTCGATGCGGCGCTTGCCCACCATCGAATGACCGGCAAGGTCAAGGTAGAGCGGGCCGGCACGCCAATCGAAGCCGTTCAGATGCTGCTCGCAGGGCGTATCGACACGGCGCTACTACCCGAACCGGCAGTCTCTGTCGCCATCTTCAAGGCCAGTACAGGTGGTCAGGCGCTTCACCGCGTCATCGACATGCAGAAGGAATGGGGTACCGTCACCGCTACGGCGCCGGTCATGCCCCAGGCAGGTCTCGCCCTGAGCCAGAGCTTTCTAGACGATCGTCCGGAACAGGCGACCGCGCTTCTTGCGGGACTTGCACGGGCGGCAGTCGAGGTGAACGCCGATCCGGCAGCGGCTGCAGGCCAGGCCGCATCAGCACTTGAACTGCCCTGGCCTGTGCTGGAGGCGTCGATCCCCTATTCGAACCTCGTCGCCATTGCCGCTCGGGACGCTCGCGGACCGATCGAGACACTGCTTAAAGCCGTGGCGCAGAGCCATCCCGAAATGGTGGGCGGTCGCATGCCGGACGCGTCACTCTATCTGTAAGGCGGCATCATATGGGCCTGGCTTATCGTGCGGGAAGGGTGGCGCGCTTTCTCTGGTCCGGCTGGGCGGGTCTCGGCGGCCTTGCTGTCTTTGCCGCCGTTTGGCAGCTTGGAGCCGAAGCCTATGGCAGCTTCGTGTTGCCTGCACCGGCCGAGACGATCCAGACCCTGTTCAAGCTGGCGGCAGATCCCGACAACCGTATGTTGGTGCTGTCAACGAGCCTGAGGGCGCTCGCCGGCTTTTCACTCGCCGCCGTGTTTGGAACGATGGCAGGCGTGGTGGCCGGATATCATCCGGCGATCATGCGTCTTGCGCGTCCGCAGGTGACCTTGCTGATCGGCGTCCCGCCGATCGCATGGATCGTCCTTCTGATGATCTGGTTCGGCATGGGGGCAGGAACGGTTATTGCCACCGCAGCTATCGCCGCCTTGCCGCTTGTCTTTGTGGGGGCAGCCGAGGGCATCCAGACACGCGACCGGTCGTTGGAAGACATGGCTCGCATGGCCGGCCTGTCGCCGCTCGTCCGTCTGTTCAAGATATCGCTGCGCCAAATGCTGCACTCCCTATTCCCTTCTTTGGTCATGGCCCTCGGCACGGCCTTCAAGGCAGCCGTCATGGCCGAGCTTCTGGCCAATGCCGGCGGCATAGGAGGCGCGCTCGCCAATGCCCGATCCGCACTCGACGTGGAAGCAGCCCTCGCCTGGATCCTGCTGTCGGTCATCGCTCTTCTCACGGTCGAATATGGAATTGTCCAACCTTTGCGCGCTGAAGCCGAGGCATGGCGGGAAGCGGGCCAACCCTGGGGTGTGCGCCGATGAGCCTTCTCCAGCTCAAGGCCGTGGGCCATGTCTTTCTCGGCCGCGCCGTCCTCGAACAGGTCAGCTTTCATGTCGTACAAGGGGAAATGGTCGCGCTGGTCGGACCATCCGGTTGCGGCAAGAGCACGCTTGCCCAGATCGCCGCCGGGCTGATTATCCCCCGCCACGGCGAAGTCGCGCGAGGTTATTCACGCTGCGCTTTCGTCTTTCAGGAACCGCGCCTCCTCCCATGGGCGACGGTCGTGGCCAACGTGGCGCTCGGCCTATCCGGCCTGCCATTCGCGCGGTCCGAGCGAAGGGCGAGAATTGCAGCGGCCTGTCATCGGGTAGCCCTGGAGGAAAGCGATTGGCACAAGTTTCCATCGCAGTTGTCGGGCGGCATGCGCCAGCGCACGGCGCTTGCCCGCGCGCTCGTCGGTGAACCCGATTTCCTCTATTTCGACGAGCCCTTCACTGCGCTCGACGCCGCCTTGCGACGACGAATGCAAGATCTCGTTGTCGCCACGGTCCTAGATAACGGCAAGGGCGGGCTCTTCATTACCCATGACATCCATGAAGCGCTGCGGATCTGCCACCGGATCGCGGTTCTGGATCGTCACGGCCAAGGAATACTTGACTGCGTCACCGTTCCCGAGAGGCCCGGAAACCGCAGCGAAAAGATGATCTACGAGACGGCGCGACGGCTCATCTCAGATCATCCGCTGTTTGCTGTCGTGGACGAACATGACGAGCGGAGGCTGGCATGAGTGTGCTTCCAGTCATACGGATACTTTTCTCGGCCGATCTCGCGAGGGCCATGTCCCCCGAAGGTCTGAGGTTGATGTTTCCCCTTGCCGCCTTGCATGCGGCGCTGTGGCCCTTTCTTTGGGTCGTGGTTTGGTCTCTCGATCTACCTTTTGCCGTTTCCTCCCTTCCCCGCCACTGGCACGCCCAGGAAATGCTGGTCGGCTCCTTCGGAGGCGCGCTTTTTGGCTTCCTGACCTCTGCCCTACCGGAATGGACGGACACGCAACGCCTCAGTGGACGCCCCCTGTTCTTGGCTGCAGGTCTTTGGGCCGGTGCCCGCTTGCTGGGCTTCTTCGCCGTCGAGAACGGATGGCTGCTTGGCCTCGTGTTCGATCAGGCGTGGATGCTGTTCTTGCTAACCTATGCGCTACGCCTGTCCTGGATCAAGAAAAGCACCGGTCTCCTGGGTTTCATCCTGTTCGTCACCACCTTTGCGGCGGCTGCGGCTCTACTGCGGATCGCGATTGCCTTGGAAGCCTACGACCTGTCGGACCGCGCAATCAGAATTCTTGGGCTCTCGCTTCTAGGCCTGCTGGGTCTCGCCCTTGCCCGCATCACCGTCCCAGTGACCAATCTGATCCTTGATCCGACGGAAAAGACCTCGCCCTACAGACCGCATCCGGGCCGGATCCATCTCTCAGCGGGGTTGACCATGCTGGTGATCGTGGCAGAGGCGGCCACGCTCTCGGACGCCGTGCGCGGCTATTTGATGTTGGCTGCCGGTGCAGCCTTCCTCGATCGGGTCGCCGAGGGGTTTGTGGGGCGCGAAGGCTTTTCCTTCGAACTTGGCGGTCTTTGGCTGTCGAGTGCGCTGGCTGGCACCGGCCTTCTTGTCTGCGGACTTTCCCTGATTGGCCTGGACCTGCCGTGGCTGGGCGGACTGCATCTGGCATTAATGGGGGGCTTGGGTCTCGGCGTCCTGCAGGTTCTCTCGATTGCAGGCCTGCTGCATACCGGTCAACCGCTGCTTTTTTCGAAGACAACCCGGATGGCGATCCTGCTTCTGGTCCTGTCGGTTCTTTTGCGGATCCTCTCGGAGTTCGCGCCGTCGCTCACCCTGCCCTTCAGCGCTTACGGTTTCTCCTCTGCGCTGTTTTCGCTTTCCTTCCTCCTCTGGGCCAAGGCCTATATTCCTCTGCTCTGGTCGCCGGCAACGGTGGATCAGGAAAGGTGCTGACATGACCACAATTCCCGGCCCCTCCATCCCGCAGCGTCTTCTGTCTGGCGGGTTCCGTCTCTTCTTCCCGGGCAGCGCGCTTTTGGCCGCCGTCTCAATCGCTATCTGGGTCCCGTGGTTCCTCGGCTTCATGCATGTTCCGACCCTCTTGCCCCCGGTTGCCTGGCACCAGCACGAGCTTCTCTTCGGCTTTGTCCCGGCCGTGATAGCAGGGTTTCTTCTCACCGCCGTGCCGAACTGGACCGGCAGGCCCGGTTTGAAGGGCATGCCACTTCTGGCACTGTTTCTTCTCTGGATCGCCGGGCGGCTTGCCATCAGTCTCTCTGAATGGACGGGCATGCTCGGCGCGACACTCGTTGCGCTGGCCTTCCTGCCAGTGCTCGCCATCTTTGTTCTGAAAGAACTTGTTGCTGCCTCGAACCGACGCAACTACAAGATAGTCGCCGTTCTCGCGCTCCTGAGCGCCGCTCAGATGTTTTTCCATCATGAGCTCGATCGCTACGGTCGCGTCGAAATGGCCGACCGTCTGGCTCTGTCTGCGATCCTCATCCTCATCTCTCTGGTTGCGGGGCGCATTATTCCGGCATTTACCGGCAACTGGCTGAAGGCGAACAATCCAGGGCGGCTGCCGCAGAATTTCGCCCGTTTCGATCTCGCCGTCATGATCCTTGGGAGCCTTTCACTGGCGATGTGGATCGCTGTCGGCGGCGGTCTTGAAAGCCTCCAGTTTCCCACGGGGCTGCTGATGCTTGTCGCCAGCCTTGCTCATCTCGTGCGACAGGCAAGATGGTGCCCCGAGCGCACGCTTGGGGAGCCCCTCGTGACGATCCTGCATGTCGGCTATCTCTTCATTCCCGTAGGCTTTTTGCTGACCGGCCTGTCGATGCTGTTGGACCACTCCGGCTTCGCCTCGGCAGGCATCCATGCCTGGACGACAGGTGGGGTCGGGGTCGTGACGTTGGCGGTGATGACCCGCGCCACGAGAGGCCATACGGGCCAGGCTTTGACGTCCCCGCACTCGACAACCTGGCTCATCTATGCACCAATCATCCTCTCGGCACTGCTGAGGATTTCGGTCGCAATTTGGCCGCAGCATACCATGCTGTTATTGCCGATCGCAGGCATCGCGTGGATCGTGGCATTCTTGGGTTACGTGGTCTTTTACATGCCGTTGATAGCGCGAAAGGGATAGGAGGGAGCCGTGAGCGCCCTCACCCTCTCCACTCCGGTATCAAGGGTGCGTCCGTCAACCCGAGCAGATCCACGGCACGAGCCGCAATATGAGCGACGAGATCCTCTACGCTCGCTGGATTGCGGTAGAATGAGGGGACCGGCGGCATCACCACGGCCCCCATCTCGGTCACCGCCGCCATGTTGCGCAGGTGCCCGAGGTGAAGCGGCGTTTCGCGGGCAAGGAGAACCAGCCTGCGACGCTCCTTGAGCTGCACATCGGCGGCGCGAGTGAGAAGATTGTCTGTGATCCCCGTCGAGATCGCTGCAAGAGACCGCATCGAACAAGGGGCGACGATCATACCGGCCGTGCGGAACGATCCGCTGGCAATCGATGCACCGATATCGCTTTCCGAATGGAAATGAGCGGCGAGCCCGATTAGCCGGCCCAGCGCCTCGTTGCCCGCCTCATGTGCGATTGTCCGGCGCGCTGCTGACGTGACGACGAGATGCAGTTCAACATCATCCATGGCCGCCAGGAGCCGGCCGACCTGAAGACCGATCGCCGCCCCCGAAGCACCGGACATGCCGAGAATGACACGCCTCATCATGGCTCACCTTCCCTTGTCTTGAGGGATCCAAGTCCAAGTTCGCGCCAGATCGCATCGACGCGCGCCGAGACCTCCGGCGTCATTTGCAGCACGCGGCCCCATTCCCGATCGGTTTCTGCGCCAAGCTTGTTGGTGGCATCGAGACCGAGCTTTCCACCGAGCCCAGGCTTAGGAGAGGCAAAATCGAGGTAGTCGATGGGTGTGTTATCCACCACCACCAGATCGCGGGAGGCGTCGAACCGCGTGGAAAGCGCCCAGATGACATCGCTCCAGTTTCTGACGTCAACATCGGCATCGACTACGATGATGAGCTTGGTGTAGCTGAACTGCGGCAGCATCGACCAAAGCCCGAGCATGATCCGGCGGGCTTGCCCCGGATAGCGCTTGTCGAGCGAGACGACGATCGCCCGGTAGGAACACGCTTCTGGAGGCAGATAGAGATCGACAATCTCTGGAAATTGGCGCTTCACGAGGGGAAGGAAGAGAGCATTCATTGCCTCTCCGAGCACAGAAGGTTCATCCGGGGGGCGGCCGGTGAAGGTCGAGAGGTAAACCGGATTCTGCCGCATCGTCATCGCACTCAAGTTCATGATGGGAAACGGCTCGACAGAATTGTAGTAGCCCGTGTGGTCGCCATAAGGCCCCTCGAGCGCAGTCTCCGCGATAGAAACAGTCCCTTCCAGCACGATTTCCGCAGTGGCCGGAATATCTAGGGGTTGGGTGAGCGCCCGCACCACGCGGCTGCGCTTTCCTCGAAGCACACCGGCGAATGACAGCTCGCTCATGGTCTCTGGCAGCGGCATAACGGCTGCGAGGATTGTCTGAGGATCAGCGCCGATCACGACCGCAATGGGCATATGCCGTCCCACGGCCTGCCACTGCCGGAAGTGTTTCGCAGCACCACGATGGGCAAGCCAGCGCGTGATCAGTCGCCTGCGATCCAGCGCTTGCAGCCGGTAGACGCCGACATTGACATCCCTAGGGTCGGAGGGCGATGCGGTGACGACAAGCCCCCAGGTGATCAGCGGTGCCGGTTCGCCGGGCCAGCACCACTGGATCGGCAGTCGGTTGAGATCAACGCCCTCGCCTTCGAACACGATATCCTGGCATTCGGCGTGAGACACCCTCCGGCATCCCAGCGCCATGGCGGAGCGAAGCACAGGCAGCTTCTTCAGGGCATCCCGGAGCGACGCCGGCGGCCTCGGTTCGCGCAATTCGGCCAGAAGGTCCGCGAGATCGCCAATCTTGCCGCCAGGGATGCCATAGCCAAGTTCGATCCGCTCGCGCGTGCCGAACAGATTGGCAAGCAGCGGTATCTCTGACACTGCACCGTCCGACCGGACCGGGCGCTCAAAGAGCAAGGCCGGGCCTCCCTCTGCCAGGACGCGCCTGTGGATTTCGGTTACCTCATGAACAAGGCTCACCGGCTGCGCGACGCGGAGAAGCCGTCCCTGCCTTTCCAGTTCCGTCATGAAAGCTTGAAGACCGTCGTAGCGACGAGGCGGTGCGTTCTGTGTCATGCGGACCGCTATGACCTGTGAATTCGGTTGCGTCTTTGCGCTGGAGCAATCTGGATTGTCGGCCGTTCCCATAGGCTTGCGACGGTTCAAACCATCAAAATTGGCGCAATGCAGATAACATCCATTCTGGCTCTCCCGCTGAAAGCCGTGCCGCTCATGCCGCTCGTATCAATTGAGCTCGTGGCAAGTCGCCTCTTCAAGCTCCTGCTCCTAGCTCATGGCGATATGTTCGAGCGCCTTGGCACATACAAAAGCTGCCGCTTTTCGTTTGCCCCGACTGATCTGCCCTTAGTCTTCCTGATCGAGCCCGACCTGCCTCGTCTCAAGGTGGTGCGCAAAGACGAGACCTTCACGGCGGATGCAGGTGTCGAGGCCCCGCTGGTCATGCTGCTGGCGCTCCTTGAGGGGCGCTGCGATGCCGATGCGCTGTTCTTTTCCCGCGACCTGAAGGTGATCGGGGACATGGAGGCCATGCTTGCGATGAGAAACGCACTCGATGACTGCGATATCGACCTTCCGCGTGATCTCGCGCGCATCGGGGGACCGGCCGCCCCCATCGTTCACAGGCTGGCCGTGGAAATCCGAAGCCGGTCGCTGAGGGAGATCCAGTGATGGAACTGATCTGTCCGGCGGGAACGCCAGCCGCCTTTCGTGAAGCCGTCGATGCAGGCGCTGATGCGGTCTATTGCGGCTTCCGCGACGAGACCAATGCCCGCAATTTTCCCGGCCTCAATTTCAGCCGGGACGAACTGCACGACGCAATTATCTATGCCCGCAAGAAAGGCTGCATGACATTTGTCGCCCTCAACACCTTCATGCGGGCTGGCGACGAAGAGATCTGGTATAGTGCGGCGGCCGACGCGGTAAGGCTCGGTGCCGATGCGCTGATCCTGGCCGATTTCGGCCTCATGGCCCATGTCAGGGAACACTATCCAGAGCAGCGCTTGCATGTTTCGGTCCAGGCGTCTGCTTCCAATCCCGAAGCCATCAATTTTCTCGTCGAAGCCTTCGACGCAAAACGGGTCGTCTTGCCGAGAACGCTGACGATCGGCGACATTGCCCGCATTGGTCGCAAGGTCAAATGCGAGATCGAGGTCTTTGTTTTCGGCGGGCTTTGCGTCATGGCCGAGGGACGCTGCTCGCTCTCCTCCTACGCCACCGGCAAATCACCCAATATGAACGGCGTGTGCTCCCCGGCGAGCCATGTGCGGTACCGACAGGACGGCTCCGACATGGTGTCGGAGCTCGGCACTTATACGATCAACCGGTTCAGCCATGGGGAGGCCGCCGGCTATCCCACACTGTGCAAGGGACGCTTCGACATCGGCGATGCCCGTGGCTACGCCTTCGAAGACCCCGTGTCCCTCGACGTCATGGGCGAAATCGAAGCCTTGAAGGATGCCGGCGTCTCCGCCTTGAAAATCGAAGGACGCCAGCGCGGCAAAGCCTATGTGGCCGAAGTCGTATCGACGCTGCGCCAGGTACTCGCAACCGCCCCCTCGGGGCGTGGCCCCTTGTTGGCCCGGCTGAGAGCGCTGAGCGAAGGGCAGAAGACAACGGTCGGCGCCTATGAGAAGCGCTGGAGATGAGCATGACCGAACTGACACTGGGCCCCGTCTACTATCTCTGGGACGGCCCGAAATGGCGGGATTTCTATTATCAGATCGCAGACGAAGCGCCCGTGGATCACATTATCCTCGGCGAGACTGTCTGCTCCAAACGGCAGCATTTCATCGAGCCATACTTGGCAGACGTGGTGGAACGCCTGGAACGGGCGGGAAAGTCGGTGGCCTTTTCCTCACTGGCGCTCGTCACCTTGGAGCGAGAAAGTCGGATCGTGAAAGAGCTGATCGAGACGTCGGACTACCCCATCGAGGTAAACGACCTCTCCGCCATCGGCCTGATCAAGGGCCGCCGGCACCTCGTCGGACCCTTGGTCAATGTCTATAATGGCCCAACCGCGCGCTTGCTGGCACAACGCGGGGCAGACCGTATCTGTCTTCCGCCGGAACTTCCCTTTAGCTCGATCGCCAGGATCGCCGCCGACGCGCCGGATGTGGCTCTCGAAGTGATGGTATTCGGTCGCATGCCGCTTGCCATATCGGCTCGCTGCGCCCATGCCCGTTCCAAGGGCAGGATCAAGGACAATTGCCAGTTCGTCTGTGGCGACGAGCCGGACGGCCTGTCAATCAGGACACTCGATCGCCAGTCATTCCTGGTGCTCAATGGCGTGCAGACAATGTCGCATACGTGCCAACTCCTGGTCAGCGAACTGAAGGACTTGCAAGAGGCCGGGGTAAATGCCTTCCGTCTCTCACCACAGGACTGCGACATGGCACGCATCGCCGCCATCTTCCAGGAAACGCTGTCAGGCAGCATGGAACCCCGAGAGGCCGTCGAACTGATCGGGCATACTTATCCCAAAGCCAAGTTCTCCAATGGCTTTCATCACGGGCAAGAGGGAGCGGCCTGGGTATCGCGGGCGAAAAACAATGCCCATACGCCATAGCGCGCGGGGGAGTACGAGCACATCTTGTTTGCGAAAGCGCAACGACCGGATCGGCATTCCTCACCATAGTCGGCACCACAGCGATAACGCATTGAAGCGCAAAGCAAGGTGAACTCGATGGAACTTGACGCAAGCCAGACGGTCGGAAAGATCGCGACCTCCCTGCCCGGTGCAGCCGCACTTTTCCGTCGTCACGGCATCAGCTTCTGCTGCGGTGGCTCTGATAGCATCGAGGCCGCGGCCGAAGCTGCCGGACTCTCGACGGAAACCCTGGTGGGCGAATTGCAGGGCCTTGTTGACGCCGCGTCGACAGAAGCACCGGATGGAACTGTTGATCTGATCAATCATATCAGGACACGCTACCACGACACCCACCGCGCGGAACTCATCTCGCTGATCCCTCTCGCGGCCAAGGTCGAACGGGTGCATGGCGATCACCCCGATGCACCAATCGGCCTGGCAAACCTCCTCGAGCGTATCCAAAGCGACCTCCACAGCCACATGCATCGCGAGGAGCTAATGCTCTTCCCGCTCATGGAACGCGGCGACCATCAAGCTCTGACGAGACCCATTGAGCAGATGCGCCACGAACATGAGGTCGAGGCAGACCATCTGACAGAACTCGAGCACGTCACGGGTGGATTTCATCTGCCGGACGGTGCCTGCAATTCATGGCGCGCACTCTACACAGGCGCAAAGAAGTTTGCCGACGACCTGGTCCAGCACATGCATCTGGAAAATGAAGTGCTCTTTGTACGGTTTACCGGCGGGCCCCTCTAAAGCAAACCTATCGAGGATGAGGGATTATGCTGAACAACCAGAAGCCGGATCGAGGCATGAAGCACGGCAGGCTCGCTCCTCCGGTCGTTTCGAGATCGCGGCGGGAACAAGCCTGTGACACCATCTGTGACATGCATGAATGCGTGATCAGTGGCTGTGCCGGAGCCGATAATGTCGGCTACCTTATGGACAGGATGCTATCGCTTGAACCACGACACGGCGACAGGCGATGATCCGCCCATCAATATCGACCAACGTCCTTGCATCTGGAGTTTGCGCGTAAGACGTGCAGTTTTTGACTGAAGCCTTGTCCAGATACGCGGTGGATTGACGCAAGCTGAGGTTTATTTGCTCGAAGCTTGGCATTCGTCAAACGGCGCCGGATCCATTAGATAAGTGTTTACTGAATCACATAAATAATCACTAAAATTCACATCGTATCATGATGTTACGATACTCGGCATGATGCCTCAACTCAGGACATACTGAAAGATGCGCATCACCGACTTTTCGATCAGCAAACGCCTCTGGCTTGCGATCATGATCCCCCTGGTTGCAGCACTCACCCTTGCCTCGATGGAGTTTCTGAACTCGTGGCGCTCCTACCAGCAGATGCAAATCGTCGTCGAAGTGAGCGAGAACATTTCGGCGATGGGCGAGATGATCCACGTGCTTCAGGGAGAGCGGGGGCAGAGCGCTGGATATATCGGATCAAAGGGCAGCACGGACAAGCAACCGCTGGTCACTGCGCGCCAATTGACGGATGAAGCTCTGGCAAAATTGCCAGATCTCGCTGATGCCTTGGCGGGCGTCGACAACGCGGAGCTTAACCGTCGCTGGAGCTCCGCACAGGACACATTGAAAAGCCTCGCCGGCACCAGGCGATCCATCGACAACCTTTCCTTCACCGGAAAACAGTCCTTCGACTTCTACAGCGGCCTGATTGGCGAGCTTTCGGGCATCGCCTCGGAACTGTCCCTCCAGGGTGTCGGCTCGAGGATCGCCGCCGAAATGATTGCCTATAACCTGCTCATGCAGGCAAAGGAGATTGCGGGCCAGGAACGCGCTACCGGCAACGGTTTCATCACGTCAGGCGACATTGACCCCGAGCGCATCGCTCCCTTTGCCCGCATGGCTGGTGCGCAGAACACTCTGATCGACAATTTCCTCGCCCTGCAACAGAAGGAACGGCAGTCCGTCTACGCTTCCCAGCTATCCATACCCGCATTGAAAGAGATCGAAACCACGCGATCGACCTTGATCGGGGCTGGTTCAACAGCGGCCAGCGACTTGAGTGCCGACCGCTGGTTTGCAGCCGCCAGTCAGCGCATTGACGCAATGAAGGCTCTGGAAAGGGCAAGCCTCGAACGTCTCGGCAACGAGGCACGCGCTATCGCCGCAGCCGCATTCACTCGGCTCGGGACGGTTCTGATCCTTTGTATCGTCGGGGCCATTCTGGTCATCGCCTTGTCGGTGTTTCTGGCAGGAACCATCAGCCGTCCGCTGAAGGCACTCGTCAATTCGATGCGCAGATTGGCGGAGGGTTACCTTGAACCCACCGGGCAATCTGCCGACCGTAAGGACGAAGTCGGAGACATGATCAAAGCGGTAGAAGTCTTCCGCCTTTCTGCGATCCGAAATCGCGAACTGGAACTGGAGGCAGAGCGTGCGCGCGACCAGGCCGAACGCGACCGAGTTAACATGCAAATCGCAGCGGAGGCTGAGGCCGAAGCACGCATGAGCAAGGCAACCGGCACACTGGCCCAGGCCTTGAGAAAGCTTGCTTCCGGCGACCTTCTTTGCGAGGTGACCGAGGCCTTTGCACCGCAGTTCGAAGAACTTCGCCATGACTTCAATCGCTCGGTGGTGCAGTTGCGGCAAGCACTGGTCGGCGTTGGCCAATCGGTGGCGACTGTCACCGGCGGAGCATCCGAGGTCTCTTCGGCATCGGATGACCTGTCGAGGCGCACCGAGCAGCAGGCCGCCTCGCTTGAAGAGACGGCCGCTGCACTGGAACAGATCACAGCCAATGTTACGGCCACTTCAAAACGCTCGGATTTGGCCCGAAGCGTAACGAAGAGCGCACGCGAAAGAGCAAGTCGATCCGGTGAAGTGGTACGAAACGCCGTGGCGGCGATGGACAAGATCGAGCAGGCATCGAGCCAGATCAGTCAAATAATCGGTGTGATCGACCAGATTGCCTTCCAGACAAACCTGCTCGCTCTCAATGCGGGCGTCGAGGCAGCCCGCGCAGGCGAGGCCGGCAAGGGGTTTGCTGTGGTTGCCCAGGAAGTCCGCGAGCTGGCCCAGCGTTCGGCGCAGGCAGCCCGGGAAATCTCGGGGCTCATCGGCAATTCTGAGTTGGCTGTTCGCCAAGGCGTCGACCTGGTCTCCGAGACCGGCACCGGACTGGCCGAAATTGGTGAGCTCGTGCAGGAAGCCGCAAGCCATGTGGACGCCATCGCGATCGCAGCGCAGGAACAGGCAGTCGGCCTTTCGCAGGTCAATGTCGCGGTGAACCATCTGGATCAATCGACACAACAGAACGCGGCCATGGTGGAAGAGATGAACGCTGCCGGCGCAGCCTTGGCCAGCGAAAGCGCCACCCTTCAGAGCCTGCTTCTTGGCTTCCGCTTGACCTCACCTGCCGATGGCAACATGGTCCCAGAAAGGATGAGGGCCTGAAACGACTTAGATCAGATATCCTCAAGCACGACGGACGACACAGCGATCCGTAGCCGGTGCTCATGCCGTTCGTAGTTCGGAGCGTTGAGCCCTTCTAACTGACGCCATCAAACGTCTGCTCGAGCGATTCCTCGGGCCATCGCGGCGATCAAGTCGGTTCTCGTGACGATACCGATGAGCTTCCCATATTCCAGGATGGGAACCGCATCGACATCTGTATCACCCAACAAAGGCAACAACGCCCCGAGTGGCGTTGTTGCAATAGCGCGAGGGACCGTGACGCTCATGATGTCGATTGCTCGTATTGGCTTGTCCCTTTCCGGGTCGATCAGTCTGCGCAGAGCGGGCATAAGGCCTCGATCAAGGCGAAGTGCATCTTCCCTTGCTCGGCTTATGAGATGCACCTGGAAGATGATGCCTTGGAACCGCTGCCTCTCGTCGACGACGGGTAGCGATGTAAAACGATGGCGCCGGAAGAGATCCGCGACTGTGCCCAAATCGGTGTTTGCCTTCACCGTGATCAGGTTCGAGGACATGATGGCGGCCGCAGTTGGAGTGCCGGTCTGGTGTGCTGCCGCCTGGAGCTCCGCTGCACCGATTAGACGTGCCAGATCTTCAACGCCGAGATTGAATGACTGTCGATACCGTTGAAGGATGTCGCTTAGCTCAGCTTCGGAAAGGCCCAGCCGTTCAACAGCGATCCTGTCAGATGTCCCATGCCTGTTCTGCTGGTCGAATTGACGAAATGGATAGCGACGCCCTGTCACCCTGGCATAGGCGATCGCAATCAGGACAAGGCTGGCCGTGCCCGTGGCAATTGGCGCAAGCGCGAACCAGAAGCCAAGATGCTCCACAGCTTCCGGGCTCATGGCAGCCGTCATGGCGACGGCTCCCGCCGGCGGATGTACCGCTCGCAGCATGAACGTCACGATGATCGCAAGAGCGACAGCAACGGCGATCCGTAACGCTGGCTCGTAGATGAACATCGAGATTGCCACGCCGACAAGAGCTGCGACAGTATTGCCGATGACTGCAGACCATGGCTGAGCAAGCGGGCTGTTGGGAACGGCAAACAGGAGGACGGCACTCGCGCCAAGCGGTGCGACAAGGTAGAGGCCATATTCGAGATCGACGCCGGGAGACAGCAAGAAATAGCCGGTCAGCCAAAGCCCGATGAAAGCTCCAAGGCCCGCGCGCAGGGCCTCCGTTGGAGCCGTGCCAGTCACCGCCGGCCCAAATGAACGTAAGAACTGCAATTGAATATTCCCGACCGATTGAAAGCACAAACTTTCAGCAAATGATCAAAATTTCAATCGTCAGCCAGTGTGCCGAGGGACATCATTCAACAAGATGCGAGCGGATCGACACTAAGAATCGCATTTTCAATGGTATTTTCACATCTCGGAAGCACTGTAGACCCAGTCGTCGCAAGTGCAACTAGGTGGACACCTGGTGTCCGTAGTGCCCGATCCTGACGCACTGGAGCGATCCAACCCGCTAGCCCTCCAAATCATTCATCCAGGTCACTGAAAGACGGTACTGCTGAATCAGGCGGACTTGTGGAACCACAGGACCTAACTTCATGATTTGTCGGCTCGTATGGCGCATACATTAATAGCTAGGTTGATTATGCGTTCTGTCCTCTGTTTTGACGATGCGACCATCCTCTAGCGTAAGGATGCGGTCAGCACGGTCGAGGATACGGTTGTCGTGGGTTACGAGCAATGTCGTCGTGCCTCGCACTTCACCCATGCGCTTCAGAAGATCGACGACATCCGCCGCGCTGTCTTTATCCAAGGCGGCTGTGGGCTCGTCGGCTAGCACGAGCGCTGGGCTTGAGACCAGAGCGCGGGCCACGGCCACGCGCTGCTTTTGCCCGCCTGACAAGTTCGCGGGCCGATATGTGGTGCGGTCGCTCAAGCCGACCAGGCCAAGCGCATGCTCAGCCGCGCTATGCGCCACGCTATCGGCCACTTCGCCATGCACCTGCACGCCCATCATCACGTTCTGCAGCGCTGTCAGGCTTTCATGCAGATTGTGAGCCTGGAATATGAAGCCCAGACGGCGGCGCAGGCTAACAAGCTGTGACTGCGACGCGCCGTTCAACTCACTTTTCAGAAGTCGCACTGATCCCTCCTGCACGGCTCTGAGACAGCCGACAAGCGTAAGGACCGTTGTCTTGCCAGACCCGGAAGGACCCATCAGCACGGTGAAGCTGCCGCGCTTCAGCGTCAGGTTCACATCAAACAACGCCTGTTTGCGAACGTCGCCACTGCCGAACCAATGGTTCAATCCACGCACCTCAACGATCGCCTCGTTGTTCATCGCAGCCTCCTAAAAAAGATCGGCGGGGTCGGCAGCGTCAAGCCGGCGGGTCGCAATGGCGCCTGAGAGCGCGGAAAAGACAATGGTGCCGAGAAAGACGGTCATTGCCATCGAAGGTGTCATTCCCAGAGGTAGGGTCGTTATCTTCCCCATGAGCGTCAGGATGGTCGTCCCGATAACAAGTCCTGGAATAAAGCCCATGATCCCCAGCACCAGCGCCTCTTCGAAGACGATGCCGAGGAAGAAACGCGGGCCGTAGCCCATGGCCTTGAAGGTTGCGTATTCGCGCAGGTGGTCGGCCACGTCGGTGGACAACACCTGATAGACGATGACGATGCCGACGAGAACGCCGATCAGCACGCCGAACCCGAAGATGATGCCCGTCGGCCGCTTGGTCTGCTGATAGCGCAGATCCTCCTGCGCTGCATCCTGATAGCTGCGGATGCGAAGGGACGGATCGGAGATCAGGGTTTTCAGGCGCGCGATTACAGTGTCTGTCTCAGCGCCGGGGCGCAGGCTCAGAAGAATATGATCGGGTGCAGAGGAACTGCGCGTCGGGAATAGCGACAAGAATGTCTGGTCCGAAACCAGAATATAGCCATCGCCACCGAAGCCCCCTCCGCCGGAGAACGTGGCATAGGCGGTGATTGTGCGGCCTTGCGTTTCAAAGGACAGAGGCGTTTGCGGACGGATTGAAGCTGCTTCGTCCTTGGCCAGCCCTCGGGCCAGCCGATCGAGTATTGCTGCGTCTCGCACCTGCAGGAGATTGAGATCGCCTCCGATCTCCGTGGACAGAAACTCGGTCTTGATCGGATCCACGCCGAAGGTCGTCAGACTGATGTCCTCCTCGCCACGGTCCCAGGGAACATTGGCGATGAAAAGACCCATTCCAGCGGCTACATCCGGATCTCCCAGCGCCTGCAGCAACCATTGCCGAGCCACATTGCCACCATCGGTCAAGGTACTCGCATCGCCGGCCGAGATCATGATGTCCGCCTGGAAGAAATCATAGGGGCGCAATGTTGCTGCCCCCATCGAATTCATGATCCCAAGCTGGACGAAAACCAGCACATTGGCAAAGGCCACCCCGGCAAGTGCCGCCGCAAAGCGGGTCCGGTTGTGGGTCAATTGCAGCCAGCCGATGGGCAGCCGCCCGAACAGGCGTTGCAGCAAGTAGCTCATGGATTGGCCCGTACCGTGGTGTCAATGCGGGCAATGACCTCGAGATTTGTAAAGCGTGCAGCGACATCCGAGGAGGCTTCGTCCAGCACCACCAAGACCTGGATGACGCGCGCGTCCTTGTTTTCCGCCGCATCGTCTGAAATCAGGCCCTGCCGTCCCACGGTCAATCCGATCCTGTCCACCCGGCCTTGCAACGTCACGCCGAGAGCCGGGGTTACCAGCTCCACCGGCTGGCCGACCACGACGTCGCTGATGCGGTCCTGCCAGATCTCAACCTCGGCCATCATCTGATCCGTGTCTCCCATATCCATGATCCCGTCGGTGGGAGGTCGCTGTCCGGGCGTAACATGGATGTCGAGGATCGTACCGGTAATGGGCGCCACGACTTCGGCGCGTGCAAGGTCGAGCCGAGCACGGGCCAGCTCGGATCTGGCGGCATCGACATTGCGGCGGGCGACGATCACATCGGGCTGTTCGTCCAGCGTGACTGCGGCATAGCGCGTCAACGTCGCCTCGGCGCGCACCACTGAAAGTTGGGCGCCCTCTGCCGCGGCGCGGGCTGCATCGAGTGAGGCCTGCGTGCTGACAGCGTTCGACGCGAGCGCCTCCGTTCTCACCAGCGCCGATGCAGCTTCTGCAGCCGTGGACAGTGCTTGATCGAGTGCGGCTTTTGCTTCGTTGCGGCTAGCCTCGACCGCCGCCCGGGTCTGGATGAGGTTGGCCTCGCGCACGGCGAGATTTGCCTCCGCAGTCAGAACGGCACCAGCGAGAGCTGCATGATTGTCGAGCCGCGCCAGCAAGGAACCTTTTTCCACCCGGTCGCCGACGGAAACCAGGATGTCCGCGATGCGTGCATCGCCAGCCCCATAGGGCGCCGCCACGACGGAAACGTCGCCACGCGGCATCACCCGCGCCAATCCCACCACGTCAGATGGCAGCATGGTTTCCACCATCTGAGGTGGAAGCTCGATGTCAGGTGGTAACGCAATGGGTGAGTCAGAGCCGCCGCCGGGTTGAAGCCCGGTCAGCGCATAAAACTTCTGCAAGCCCGTCGGCTGAAAATACATTCCCAGCACAGCGCCCGAGAACATGAAGACTGGGACCAGCAGCACCAGCAGGTACCGCTTGCGAAACCAGCGGCGCTGGCGAGTCGATTTTGGCTCGGACAGGTTCAGATTGATCGGGAGGCTTTTTTCATCAGTGGCTGACATTGCAGGTCACTCGTTCCTGTCGATCTTGAATGGGATGTTGACTTCAATACCCTCGTCCCGGCCTTGCCAACCGGCAAGGATGCCTCGGCGATCAGCCTGCAACGAAACATATCACAGAACATATATTTTTAGTGTTTGATATTGCGCATTTGCGAGCCTGGCTAGACATCCAAGCGGAGGTCTGGCCAGGAAAGATGCGACAAAACTGCGCAAGCCTAGCTTCTATCGGCCGAAATCAGCCGTGGTCACGACGCGGTCTGTGTAGCGGTCCAGAATAGCCATGCTTTACAAGCTTCGGCAGATCGAAACGGAAAACCGCGTAGTTCAACGGCTTCTCGCTTTTGGACCCTTGAACCTCCTGCAGTCAAAATGATATGCCGACCATTGCCTCAAGACGGAGCATCATCCGCTTGTCGCTTGGTCAACGATCAATCGGTATCGTCACCATCGAGCAAGCTTCGGCTCAAATCCGTCAAATGGCGGAACGCAACGCCCCAACCGCCACGGTCGGATGTCCAAGGACGAGCAAGCCGAATGACGGTTTTCAGGGAGCACCAGTCTGAAGCATGAACACCCGAATTCGAGGCAATGGGACCGCCAGAGGGGCGCGCTCCGATCTTAGGCGCCTTCTGCCGATGGTCGAAATTCGCCTTCTCGCAATGTTGTCCGAGTTCGGCCCATAGCAGAGTGTCGTTGTGGGATCAAAGCTGATGGCGAGACGCTTGGCCTCCGACCTTCTCGAAAGTGCTGAACTGGAATTTCTGCACCGTCCCCCATGGGGTTGTGTGTTCATGCCGCCGCGTCGTAACCAGCCTAAACTGTTCGCCGAGAACAGATTGCAGGCTCTCCGGATCGTAACGGACAACGGGCAAGCCGCTGCATTTCTCTGGCCCATCCATTGCGAAGGTGCCAATCACGGCCTTGCCACCGACTTTGAGAGCCCGTGCCAGCACGCGAACATAGGCTTGCTGCTCGGCGGCTGTTGTCAGGAAATGGAAGGCGGCCCGATCATGCCAGAGATCGTACTCGCGGTCAGGCGTCCATACGGTCACATCCGATACAACCCATTGCACATGAGCCGTGTCTGCCAGTCGGGACTTGGCTGCCTCGAGTGCCGCGCTAGAAAGATCAAGGACGCTAACGTGGGCCTGACCGGCGTCCACTAGCGCATCTACCAACCGCGACGCTCCACCACCAATGTCGATTGCTGACATTCCTAGTATCAGTCCTGCTTCATGCAGCAGCGTCATCGATAGGTCCGGGGTCTCTTCATACCAACTGACCTCGGTATCAGACTTGGTAGTGTATACCCTTTGCCAATGCGTCTCTCGGTCTTGTCTTGCCATAAAATCATCCCTGTTCGGCATGCGAATCTACCAGATATCGGTCCATCCAGTAGTGAAGCTTTTACGAAGCCGCCGTTCCCTAGGGAAAATGGTCCGGCTTCTTTTGGCGCTTTGCAGACTAGGCGAGCGGACCGGCAGGTTCGTGCTAACGACAGAATGAGCCCAAAGGCCGATATGAGGGCGCAAAGCAGTGCTCGACTACGTTCGCCTCCATCTCCGCCTAGGGCCAAATGATTTCCGCTTCGCGCCTCCATTTCGGACGTAGAGGCCTCCACATTTTATGTTCGGAAGCGGACATAGGTTTCGAGCCGCACTTGAAAGCGTTACCTCCAGATCTACCCTTCTCGTCAGACATGCATCCTGAAACGTTAAGCTCCGTCCTTCCGGAATGATGCGCGCGAGAAACAAGCCATAGTCCGCTCAGGCTTGCCTCGATTGAGGGAGACGCAGACGGGCCGTGAAGACTTCGGCGGCTTGTTCGAATTCGAGGGCTCCGCCATGAGCCCTTGCCACCTGGTCGACGATCGCCAATCCGAGGCCTGTGCCTTCTCCACCGCGGGCAACATCGCCTCGCGCAAACGGGCGCATCAGGTCCCTTGCTTCTCCGGGTGAAATGCCAGGCCCCGAATCCCGCACCTCGATCAGCAGATATTCCCCATCAGTGCGTGCGCTTAGGCTGATCGGGGCTTTTCCGTAGCGGATCGCATTGGTCAGAAGGTTCTCAACAGCTCTGAGAAGGGCTGCTTCCCGAACCCAGGCCACGTCATTGGTCGGCGCGTCGAGTGCTATGGTGTCTGGTCGATCGCTCGCCTCGATTGCCTGCTGAAGTAGCGGTCGCAATGGAACAGCCCGCGTCTCTTCCACCTCGAACCCACGGGCGAAGTCAAGGAATTGGCGCAGCATAGTTTCAATCCGGATCACGTTGCGCTCCGCACCAGCAACGAGATCGGGATCGGCATTCTTCATCATGGCAAGAGACAGGCGCAGCTTGGTCAGCGGAGTCCGCAAATCGTGACTGACCCCCGCCAGCATCAGCGCCCGGTCAGCCTCTGCCGTTTGTAACCGTTCCGACATATCTTTGAGTGCGCCGGAGACCGCAGCAATCTCCCGCGGACTACGGATGTCGTTTTCGTAGATATACGACGGGCTGGACATAACACCGACCGCGTCCTCCAGATGCTTCAGCGGTCGAGCGATCTTTCGTTGCAGTGTGATCCCGCCGGCGAGAGAGCCAAGCAATGCGACTGCGGATGCCAAGAGCACACTAACCACTGGATCGGTCGTCGGCAATGTCCTGACGGTCAACCAATAGGGTTGATCCGCTGTGACGATCCGAACCCAAACCCGTCCCCCGCGATCTATAAGGACATCGGGGCCTGTGATCCCGTACCGCTCAGACAGAATTCGCAGGAAGTATTCCGTGAACCAACTGCGTGGTTCGCCTGCCTCGTCAGGCGCAGCTTCGGCCAGAATCATGCCGGGCTCGTCGTCCGCGCGCAGCGCCTCGGTGAAGAGGATCTGCTGGAACGGGTCCATCTGTGTCAAAGAAAGCTGGAGATTTCGCATCGTCTGAGCTGTATCGGCTGCCGAGCGTTCGATCTGGGGCCGTATCACGTATCCGGCGATCAGAAGGAGCGACACAAGAAGTGCGCCGACGATGGCTGCGGCAAGAACCGCGATGTTCTGCTTCAGAAGAGAGTCAAGCACCGTCGGACACCAACACGTAGCCCACACCCCAAACCGTCTTGATCAATTTGGGCGCGTCGGCCCGGTCGCCGATCGCGCGCCGTAGCCGTGCGACGTGAACATCGACCGCGCGGTCCGTGACCTCCGCATTGCGTCCAAGCGCACGTTCGATCAGTTGAGCCCGGCTCAGCGGGCGTCCGCGACTTTGCAACAGGGCCTCCAGCAGGGTGAATTCACGGGTGGAAAGCTTCAACGACGCGCCTTCGCGTTTCACCGTTCGGGTCGAGAGATTGATCTCGAGAGAACCGACCGTCACGATATCGTCCAAGGACACCGGCCGGAAACCGCGCGTGCGTCGGAGGACAGCCGACAGACGGGCTACCAGTTCGCGGGGTTCAAAGGGTTTGGGCAGGTAGTCGTCCGCGCCGGTTTCGAGGCCGACAATGCGGTCGATCGGGTCACCGCGCGCGGTGAGCATCACGATCGGCGTGAGATCGCCCGCTGCACGAAGCCGCCTGCAGACGGAAAGCCCGTCTTCGCCAGGCATCATGAGGTCGAGAACGATGACATCCGCCGGGTTTCGCGACAGCTCCCTGTCAAGCGCGCTACCGCCGTCCACGGCGCGGGTCTCGAATCCATGCTCCGTCAGGAACCGGCGTAGCAGCGCCCGGAGTTCAGTGTCGTCGTCCACGACGATCACTCTGTCTGATTTACCGTTCATGGCGCTGATCGTGTCACGTATGCGAGACGCAACGCAAGATCGAGTTATGTCAAAACATGACAGACAAGCTCCTTTGAAACACCTTGTCACATCTCGCTCGAAATCCGTAACACCCCTGAAATTCAGCTCCTGCAAATCGCTGCTCATGAGACGAAAAAGTTGCATCGTCCGAGATGGAGCAAATTATGCTGAAGAAGATTTTTGTACTATTGGCCCTCGTGATGGGCGGGGCAACGGTCGCCTCGGCTTCAACCGTTGCTATATCGACGGCAAACGTCAACCTGCGCGCCGGACCGGCAACAAGCTATCCGGTGGTGACAGTATTGCCCCAGGGCGCGCGCATCGTCACCCATGGCTGTGTTGCTGATTATGCATGGTGCGATGTTGCATTTGGCCAATACCGGGGCTGGGTATCTGCCAGCTACATTCAGGTGGTCTATAACGGCGGCCCGGTCGTCTTGTCCGCCGCGGTCGCTCCCACCGTCGGCGTGACCGTGGTGACCTATGACCGCGCTTACTGGAACACCCATTACGTGGCCCAGCCTTGGTACAGGTCCTGGACGTCCTATTATCGCCCCTATGCCCCGGTCGCACCACGGGTTGAGACCTACGGTCGAAGCGCGACATGCGTTGATGGCAACTGCGCGGGGACACGCACGGCGACGGGAATTTATGGTGGAACGACGAGCCAGACCCGCAATTGCGCCGGTGGTGAATGCAGCGCGACCCGCGAGACCACCGGACGTTTCGGTAATTCCGCTTCACGCGTCCGCAACTGCAGCGCCAATGACCGCAGTTGCAACATGACGCGCACTGGCCCGGCCGGTGGTACTGCGACCGGAACCCGCACCTTCAGCCGCTAAGGCGTCAGTCGCCTCCATCGCCGGGGCACCTGCGGGACAGCCCGTCGGCGGAGTAAGAACACCTTGGTCGCAACGACGGTCATGGCCCTCACTCTGTCCGTTGGAATGGGCGCGCCAGACACTGCAAACCGCAATTCATCTGATGAGGAGAAATAGGGACATGAAACCTAATGTATTGGCACGGCTGGTTTGTGCCGCTTGCGTTGCCCTGCCGCTGTCCGGCGTTCAGGCACAGACGATCTCTGATGCCGACAGACAGAAACTGGCTGAGAACTATGTCCAGGCGGATGCCGATGGCGACAAGGCTCTGACGCGCTCGGAGTTTCACTCTCTTCTTTCGCTCAATGCACAAGACAACCTGGGTAGGGCTGGCCAGATCGTGAAGTTTGGTCGCCAGGACATGGCCTTCAACCGAATCGACGCCGATGGGGACGGCATGGTGACGCAGCAAGAATTGCAAGCGCTGGCGCGATGAGTTCCGGCAATCACCCCTCGGAAGACGTGATCGGATCCGGCACCTTGCCACTGCTCGACAATGGCAAGGATCGGTCCTCGTCGAAGATCAACCAGCGGAAGAAGTCGAGTTGGGCGCTGAACGGGCTGATCGCCGCATCGCTTCTCCTGATCGGTGGCGTCATTGGTCTCTACTTTCAGGGGCCTGCGATACGCGCTGTCTTCGATTGGACGAAGCTCGAGCCTGGTGCCGGTGCTCGGCAGCCCATCGCCTTGCCCGTCGAACGTGTGCCGTCGCCCGAACGCGTCGCGGCGATGGCGACCGGTGACGTTGTCTCTCTCGGTCGTCTTCAGCCGGCCGGAGGCATTGTCTCTGTGGCACTTCCGCAAGGCGCCGGCGACGCGCGCATCGATCGTATCCTGGTCGACGACGGCGATGTCGTTGCCAAAGGCGATGTATTGGCCGTGCTCGACAGTCTCGTACTTTTTGAATCGGCTCTGACCAGCGCAGAAAGCACGCTCGCAATCCGGCGTGCAGCACTTTCCCAGGTAAAGGTTCAGGTCGCAGCGGCCGAAGCCGAGCTTCGTGCGCAGATTAGGGGAGCAGAGGCATCGCTTGCGAGGAGCGAGCGCGAACTCTCCCGCGTGACCTCCCTGCTGGGCACTGGTGTCTCGACCCAGGCGGCCCTCGAGGAGGCAGAACGGGCCGCTGACACAGCCCGTGCCGATCTCGACCGACTGCGGGCGTCGATGACCCGTTATGAGTCCGGACCGGACGACCAGCAGGTCGACATCGCTGTGGCGACTGCGGATCTCGCGGCAGCAGAAGCCGCCGTCGAACAGGCGCGCCGTGACCTCGACAGGGCCCGGGTGCTGGCGCCGCAGGATGGGGCCATTATCGAGGTGTCGGCGCGCGCCGGAGAACGGCCGCCTGCAGACGGGCTTTTGCGGATGGGCGACACGGCGCGAATGGAGGCTGAACTCGAAGTGTTCCAGACCATGGTTCCCAGGGTCGCGGTCGGTCAGACCGTTTCGCTCGTCTCCGGTGTGCTTGGCGACGAACAATTGACAGGAACGGTCTCGCGCATCGGCACGCTGGTCGGGCGGCAGAGCGTAACAGCGGACGATCCGGCGGCGAATACCGATGCCCGCGTGCTTCTGGTCACGGTCTCTCTCGACGAGGCTTCAAGTCTCCGTGCCGCGTCTTACGTCAACCTTGAGGTCGTTGGCCGGATTGCTGTCGCGTCGGCCACGCCTGACGAGGGAAGCGGACAATGACCGGCTTGCTCTCAAGTCTTCTTGGTCGGCTCCCCATCGGGTATCTTCAGCTCATGCATCACCCGGGCCGGCTGATGGCAGCGCTGGCCGGCGTGGCTTTCGCCAATGTGCTTGTCTTCGTCCAGCTCGGTCTGGCCGGATCCATGGCGGAATCAGTGGCCATCCCCTACAGACTCTTCAAGCCCGATCTTCTGATCATGTCACCTGTCGAATCCGAGACACTGTCCGATGCAGCCACACTGGCGCGACAAAGACTTTTCCAGGCGCAAGTGCACCCGGATGTAACAGGCGGTACGCCTGTCTACATGGGGCGCTCGACCTGGATCTCGGGTCATGACGCGTCATCCTCGATCCAGTTCATCGGGCTCTCGCCGGACGCCGGATCCTTCGTAGACGACGCGCTGGTCGATCCCCTGATCAGCCTGTCCCTGTCCGACACGGCGCTTGTCGATAGGCTGACCCGCTTTGTCGATATGCGTAGCTTTTCCGGGGCAAGTCCGGAGGCACCGGTGTCATTCGAGATGCAAAATCGTCAGATCGGCGCGATCGGAACCGTGTCGATCGGTGGCGGGTTCGGCGGCGACGGCGTCTTCCTTGTCTCCGATCAGACCTTCTTCCATCTGTTCCCACAGCGGAGCTCCGCCACGCCGAGCCATATTCTGCTGACGCTTGCTCCCGGCGCAGATCCCGGACGGGTTGCAGCCGAGTTGATGCAGCTCTACCCGCTCGACACCGTTCGGATACGCTCTGTAACGGAAGCTATGGAACACGAGATCCGCTACCAGATGACCGAGCGTCCGACCGGTCTGATCTTCGCCTTTGGCGTGGCCATCGGCGTCGTCGTCGGCATAGTGATTGCCTATCAAGTGCTGTCCTCAGATGTTGCCGATCACATCCGCGAATACGCGACCTTCAAGGCCATGGGCTTCCGCCAGGGCTTCTTCGTCGGGATCATCCTGGAAGAGGCGATCATCCTTGCGGCCATCGGCTTCTGGCCCGGCCTGGCGTTTTCTCACCTGTTTTATGAGGCGTTGGCTTATCTCACGAATATCCCAATCTTCATGACGCCGGAGCGCGCCGTCGCGGTCTTCATCGGGACGATCATGGCCTGCACACTGTCCGGCCTTCTCGCCATGCGCAAACTCGCCGCCGCCCAGCCGGCCGACCTGTTCTGAGGCCCCATGACAGACGCAGCCATTTCAGTCAGAGGTCTCGACCACTTCTTTGGCGAGGGCGAGGCCCGCAAACAGGCCCTGTTCGATATCAACCTTGAGATCCGGCGCGGATCGCTGACGATCCTTATGGGGCCGTCGGGGTCGGGCAAGACCACGCTGCTGACCATCATGGGATGCCTGCGCGAGGTATATGCTGGTAGCATCCGACTTCTGGACCAGGAGTTGTTTGCATCGAACGAGATCACCCGCATTGACATGCGAAGGCGCCTTGGCTTCGTCTTCCAGGCTCACAACCTGCATGACAGCCTGACGGCACGGCAGAACGTGATGATGGGCCTACAGGTCCATGGCCGGGGCGATGCGAAGAGGCACGCCAATGCGGCGGATCATCTTCTGGGTCTCCTTGGGCTTGGCGAGCGGTTGGACTACCGTCCGGCGAACCTGTCTGGCGGGCAGAAACAGCGGGTGGCCATTGCGCGTGCGCTCGTTTCGAACCCTGACATCATCTTCGCCGACGAGCCGACCGCAGCGCTCGACAAGGTCAGCGGAATGGCGGCAGTGCGTCTGTTCAAGGATCTCGGCCGCGCCCGCGGTACCACGACCGTCATGGTCACCCATGATTCCCGCATCCTCGATCTCGCGGATCGCATCATCACGCTGGAGGACGGCAGGATCGTTGAAGACCGCGTAGGATCTTGCGCCTAGGGTTTCGTCGCTGCGCGAAACGCCTCCTGTCTTGGTAAAGCACCCGGCCTTGGCAAGCCTCGTTTCTGTCCTCATGCCGCGCGCGCTGTCAGGAATGTCAGAACAAGATTTCCACTGTGCTAAGTGGAAAGTTGTGAGCCACAAGTTGGCTACTGCTGACCGAATGGCGGCGAAAACAACGGCTACGACTCCAGAATTGACGCTCAGAACTGCTGCGTAAATTCACTCATTTTCAGGACTTCTTATTTAACGTCATGTCCGGAAATCTTGGTTTCGAGATGCCAACACGATGAGACGGCTCTGACCCGAGCCGATGGCTAAATGCGAGGTATAAATCTTTGTCAAACCTGGCATCTTCTGTTTCCAGTATCGCGCTTGGTCTGCTTGTCGTGGTGATCGTGTCCAGCGCTACCATGTTCGGACTGGTTGAAGGCGCAGGGCACTTCGCCTGGCTGCTTGGAGCGACTTTCGCTGCTGGTTTCTTTGCGTCGCGCTTGTTTTCGACCGGCTCCACAGCGTTGTCGGTGAAGGCGAGAGATGCTGAGCAACTCATCGACCTGGATGATCTCACCGGCGCTCTTTCGAGAGGTGCATTTCTTGATCGTCTCGAGTTGCAACTGAGAAGGATCAGGGACGCCGAAAGCAGAAATCAAGCGCCGCCGGAACTGACCCTGCTGTTGATTGACGTCGATCGTTTCAAACAGCTCAACGATGGCTTCGGTCATTCGACTGGTGATGATGTTTTGGTCGAACTCGTGAAGCAAGCACAGACGCGGCCCGGGTGGCAAATCGGTAGGCTTGGAGGAGATGAGTTCGCGGTCTTGGTTGAAGGACACGAACACCGAGAGCTCGGTAACGACGTTGCTGCGTACTGTGCAGGCCTCCGGGATGCCCTACACAGAAGAAAGGCAATTCTTGCTTATTCTGGTGTGACGATCGGTGCCGCGTCGGCGCCCATGAATGCCAGTTTTGCCGATGAACTTCTGAAACTTGCTGACTTGGCTCTCTACCAAGGAAAGAAGGAAAACCGAGGAGGCCTCACCTTCTTCAATCCTGAGATGCGCAAGGAGCATGGTCGCGCTCGACAGGTGGCCAGAGATCTGAAGGCTGCTGTCCTATTGAACGAGTTTCAACTGCACTATCAGCCGATAGTTTCGCGTGATGGAGAGTTAGCGTCGTTTGAGGCGCTCCTGAGGTGGAAACACCCGTTGAACGGCATGATCCCGCCAGATCAGTTCATTCCGATCGCAGAGCAGTCGGGTATCATAGATCGTTTGGGTGCCTGGGTTCTAAGACGCGCTTGCGAGGACTTGAAGTCCGGCCTGATCGAGACTGTCGCCGTCAATATCTCAGGAGCACAGTTTCGCCACGGTGAGTTGCCCAATCAGATTCAGAAAATTCTTCGGGAAGAGGGCGTCAAAGCCGACAAGCTCATCTTGGAGATAACCGAGACGGCCGTGATTTCCGCAACGCCCTTCGTGCTTGAGCAGATCAAAGCTCTCCGACAACTTGGTTTCCGGATTGCTCTGGATGACTTCGGGACGGGCAACAACTCTTTCAATATGTTCCGCTCCATACCGGTCGATATCGTCAAAATCGACAAGAGCTATTCACAAGGCATGGCGACAGATCCAATCGCTCAGGTTTTTGTCACGGCAGTTTGCCAAGTCTGCAAAACGCTTGGAATTTGCGTGGTGATGGAGGGTGTCGAGACCGAAGAACATCATAGCCTCGCACTTCTGGCTGGCGCAGATCGTATTCAAGGTTATCTGATAGGGAAGCCAGCAGCGTTGAGAGATGTGCCGAGCCGTCATCGCTCGTTGGGAAAGCTGAACTCTCGGATCTGAAGCGGTGTGTCGCGCTAATGGCCCTATGAGTTGTTCGTTTTCGTAGCTTCTGCGTCGTCGAGTGCAGCAACGATCTTGATGATATCGTGTTTTATTGCCTTGAGGCTGGGCGCTTCGTCGTATGCGTCATCCTCTTCGTCATAGGCAGCGTCCGGGTCAACTGGATCGAGGCGATGCTTGATCGCCAAGGCGTATATGGTGTCAAGGATATTTCTATCCGTAATATCGTCATCGGTCAGCGCGAGCAGAGCGGACCTTACCAATTTCTTGCTCGTGACCTTCGGGCAGCGTTCTCTGATGTAAGAGAACAACTGATCCCCGGACAACCCCTCGGTCGCCCCATCGACCATTGCTTCGTAAACGCGCTTTCGCTTCTCGCCCACTCTATAAAACTCCCTGTTGACGCAGCAGGAATGCCATCAAGACATTCGGTGTCAACAAGTTAACGCGAGCCTTGCTTATCTTCAACAATTGCTAAGCAATGAGAGTGACGCGCTGGCGTGTCTCTGTGCTGAAGTCTCCGCTCGTGGGCAAACGGAAAGTTTTGACCAAGCCATTCAACCCGGCCGCCTGTTCCTCCAACTTACGAGGTCCGCCGAACGCGGCTTGTCTGCTTATCTTGGTTCGCCCAATTGAATCGGACCGACAGCTTCCGGCCCCATTCCAGCCGCCAACCTTGAAACAGTTCATATCTCCTATCAGAGCTTTGCAGACAGGGCGAGCGGACCGGCAGGTTCCGGGCAAACGCCAGAATATGCCAAAGGCCAATATGAGGGCGCCAAACTGCCTTCCCGCCCGTCATTGCCTCACCCCTCATTGAGGATTTCGAGCACCACATCCCCATCAAGCACTTGCTGCTCGAACAAGGCCGCCGTCAGCCGATCAAGCCGCTTCCGGTTTCCATTGAGCACATCCATCGACTTCGC
Source organism: Rhizobium sp. AAP116 (assembly GCF_001295785.1). NCBI lineage: Bacteria > Pseudomonadati > Pseudomonadota > Alphaproteobacteria > Hyphomicrobiales > Rhizobiaceae > Rhizobium > Rhizobium sp. AAP116. The sequence goes on along the minus strand of NZ_LJIB01000011.1, from coordinate 10,946 downwards.
CAACGCTTTCTCAAGCCTGGCATGGACGCGAGCGGCCAGATCCGGATGCGCATCGAGGACTGGCGTCGGGTCCTTGTCGTCCCGGTATAGGAGCGGCTGCACCGCCCCAAAGCCAAGACTGCGCTCAAGGGCAAGCGCAAGCCCGGTCGCACGCGCGAGATCACTGTCGTCTGATCCGGCAGAACCAACTGAGACCGAACAGAAGACAATCTGCTCTGCCGCCCGCCCGGCCAGCAGCATCACCAGCAAGTCCTCCCGGTAGCTCAGCATGTCACTTCCGGACCTCTGGAAGGCGAGAAGGCTATACCCGCCATCGGGCATATCAATCGTAATCCCCTGGATCGGACCGAGCTTGAGGACGTGATGGACGATCGCATGGCCCGCTTCGTGTACGGCAAAGCGCCAACGCAGATCATGGGGCAACTGAGGTCGATGCATCCGAATGCCATCCTCAAGGTCCTGATAGCGCATTAAACGCTTCTGACGGCGGGCGACCTGACGGGCCTCGCGGACGATGCGCTCGACATCAGCACCCGTAAGCCCCATGGCACGCGTCCCCAGCCGCTTAAGAGCCGTTTGAACGTCGCTCTCACTTGATCCGGTATTAGTCATGTCTTGCTCGGTCATTGGCTGCCTCCGTTCAGCGCTGCTTTTTGACTCAGGTGATCGTCCGCATCCTGGGACGGCTCGCTGCTCTCGGATTTTTCCTTGGTTGGCACCTGCCCCTCGGCGACCAGCACTTTCAGATCCTCGCCGAGATGATGCCGGAAGATCTCGGCCAGTGTCGCGGTGTCAGGCCTGGGGATTTCGATCTGGGTTTCCAGCCGCCCGGAACGTTTTAGGGCCTCGTCGATCTGCTCCGGCCTGTTGGTGGCGCCGACGACGATGAGGCCTTCGCCCTTCACCGCTCCATCCAGCAGTTCAAGCGCCTTGTTGACGACACCGTTCCAGTAGTCGGCGTACTCCCGCTCTGCCGGCTGGCGTTTTCCGATGCCGTCGATTTCGTCGATGAAGAGGATGGCAGGTGCAACCGCACGCGCCTCGGCAAAAGTCCGGGTCATACGATTGAGCACGTCGCTTAGATGCGCACCCTGCAACCAGGTCGAGACCGAACTGACGACCAGCGGTACCTGCAAGCTATTGCAGAGAGCCCGGGCGAATGTCGTCTTGCCGGTCCCGGGCGGTCCAGAAAGAAGCAGCTTCGTGCTCATGTCAGACCATGGAAGGATCGAGGCGCGGTAGTCATCAAGATCTGCCTTCAGATTGAGTGCCCAGGTCTTTGCCTTGCCGTAGCCAGGAAGCGTCTCGACCGCGAGGCTCGGCGGGCTCCCGTCTTCGCCCCAAGGCTCCGGCTGGATCACCTCGGCACCAGACGGCTTGTCGCGTTTCCACCCGCCACTGCTGCTGTCTTGCCCCGAAGCAGGCGCGTCATGGCTCGCCTTGCCCGGCTTTTGCTTCGACGTCTTGGAGCCACTTGAGGATCCGTCGCTCTCATCCTCGTCATTCTCCCCGTCGCGCGCCGCAATGCGATTGCGCTCGGTGAGCGACGCAAGGATCGCAACGACTTCGGCGGCACTGCGCCCCGGTCGGAATGCGAGCACCACGTCATCGATCGTGAGGTAATGAACATCATACGCGTTGGTCCACCGATCGAGCGCTGACCTTCCGTTTGAGCCGTAGATGGCTTCGAGCATTAGGACCAGGAATGGATAGTCCAATCTCCCGCCGATCAGATTGATATCGGCTGCGATGGCAATCTCCTCCGGAGCACCTTTTGCATCTTCGCAAATTGCAACGACGGGATAGTCACGGCGCAGCGCATTGAGAAGCCGACGCTGCAGATTGCCGCCGGCAACGCGACGCAAGAGGTGGCCAAGCAGCAGAACGTAGGTTCGTCCAGGGCCTTCGTCGCCGGCGATGGTCATGTCGTCATAAACATACTCACCATCGAGACCTTTAAGATCGCCACCGGGTACAAAGCCCGGGACTTCGATCAGCCGTCGGATGGCGGGTTCGAAGCCGATGATTGGCGCATGCATGGCGATCACCGGAGCCGGCATGGCGGCCGCGCGTGTCACGGCAGCCAGGGTCACACTGGCTCTCTCGATCGTCCTCGCAAGGACGATGGCAGCGATGATGTTGGTGACGAGGGGTCCTTTGCCCGCTTGGCCAATGAGGCTTAGGGCATAGGCGCGGTTTGCATGATCAGCGTCAGACAGGCGCTCACCCTTGGAACCAGACTTCCTCCGGGACGCCGACTGTGGCCCCAAGGCTGCGGGTGTAGCTTCGACCTTGATGCCGTCAAATGGCTGAGGTGACGGCTGCAGATAGCCGCCAAAGTGCCTCCGTACCCAGGCGAGATCATTCTCGCGGTCCCCGGTTAGGGACGAGGTGTCGAACACGGGTGTGTAGCGCCGGACCAAGCAGCCACCGATTTCGATGGCTTTCACCTCCAGCAATCCATTGAGTAGCGCATTGCGCCTCGCCTCGCGTCGAGCGAGGTGGTCGAGCCGGCGAACAAACAAACGAGCAATCTTACTCATCACTTTTGCCCTCTGCGGTTTCGGCAATAATTGCCAAGTCGGCTCGGTTAAGGTCTCGCGTCCGAGATGCGCGTTTCCTGAGACTGCCCGGTTCCGGCCGGGGACGCTCTCGAACCTTGCGACGCTGGCACTGCATTGCGACGTTGCGGCTGCGCTTGGCGAGCCAGTCCATAACCACTTCGCAGGCTGGATCGCCCCGCTCGACGTGTACAAGCAGGTTCGCGATGATGCGTGGCGGCACGGTGCCGGTCAGGCCCCCTTTTGTTTGGACGTGTCCGAGAGCAAGACCGATGACGGCCGCAGGATCATCGGTGAACGATTGATCGGTGGGGGCACTCCGGGTGCGGAGAAAGGCGTCATGAGCACGGTGGCAGTCGAGTGTCGTCGGCCGGTTGGTCGAGGTGACCGCTTCGCAACGCAAGTGCGGCAGCCCCTCCGAATGGATGTCAGAAGACATGAGATCTCCTTCGCCGGACCGTAGCCGGGCCCAGCGCAAACGTGGAATGGGGAATGGTGAGGAAAGCCGCGGGCGCAAAGCCATTGCGGCCAACGCCTGCAGCCCGACGGCAAGCGTCTGGCTACAGCGTTCAGATCATCGAGCGGTTTGGGTCAGTGCGTCCCACGGCGTCTGGCATAGCCGATGCGGAAGAAGACCGGACGCGGCTCGTCGTCGTCTATTGTATCGACCGGATCGAAGCGATCATCATCCCAAGGGTCGCGATCCAAATCTTCGTCAAACGATCGGGCCGCCATCTCTTCCTCAAATGTTCGGCTCGGACCGTTGAGGTTGATCCGAGGTGGCTTCGGCGCAATCAGCGGCGCCACGGCATCGCCCGCGGTCCCGACGAACCTCTCGCTAATCCCGATTGCCTTGCGCGCTTCGACCTCGAGAAGCTGCTGCACCCGAATGCCGAAGCGGCGGCGCAGTTCGGCCATGCATGCTGCGGCACCATCGATCTCCAGCAGGTCGTCGATTTCGGAGAGAGCCCAGATGCCGGTGGCGTGATCACTCGGACGGCTGGCTCCATCGACGATCGCCACCTCGACCGTATCGACCATCATGCGTTTTTGGTTCTTATAGAGCCAGTCCGGCAACACCAGAGCCGAAGCCATCATCTTGGTCTTGAGTTCCTCGAGACGGCTCGTGTCGCCATAGGACGCGAGCGAGCGCTTGAGGTCGAGGATGTATGCCGTGTGTCGCGCGCGGTTCACCACAATCAAGTCCGGCGTGTAGCTGCCCTTTGCCGGGGACTCGCAATCGAGCTTGATGCCGTCGAGGCTCGACCAATCATTGCCTGAGACGGCTTCAAGTGCGGCTTTGACCAATGGCAGTTTGAGCGACTGGGTCAGCACCAAGACGTTTGGATTCGCCCGCGCCACTCGTTCAAACGCATATTCAAGCAGCTTGCCCTCCCGGAACGACACCGCACGCACCAGCGAGGCGATGTGAACGTAGTGCCCCAGGATCTCGTCTTCCGCCGGTTCGCCATCGGTGATCGCAGTGATGGCGCGATCGATGAGCACATCGAGATCGGCTTCGACGTCCTCGAAGCGGACGAGGTGCGGATGGCGGCGCAACACGGCGGGCTCACGGATCGGCGCGGCAGCCACGTTGCGGCCAAAACCAAACGGGCGCGGGCGGGAGCCTGACATGGCCGATGCGTTCGCGTTGACGAGTGAGTTGAGAACTTCCCCATAGGGAACAGAAGCGGTATTCGTGCTCATAGCCCGATTCCTTCTAACCAAGGTTGACGGTCAGGCCCTTGTCGATGTTGGCGCATCGGCTTGGGCCGCTTGTTCCGGTCATCCGGAACGCGCTTACCCTGGCAGGACCCGGGATCGGGCTCAAGGACCCTAACTAACAAAATGAGAACGAAGCCGGTACAAGGTTAACGCCGGGCTCACGACCTACCGCGAGACGCCCCTAGCCGTCCCCGAATGTGGGTGGCTCAGTTCGCTTTAAGCCGGTCAGGTACCCAAACAAAAAAAAGGGCCGACAAGCGGCCCCAGGGGGGTTTGGGGGAAGGCAATGTTGCCGCCTTCCCAATCTCGATGCCGGTCACATCGACATCACAGGCGAGACCACCTCGTCGAGATCTTCGTCTTCGACGTCAGCTTCGTCCTCAAAGTCGACCTCGACCATCTCGGAGGCGTCGAGCGGCGGAACCGCCTCAAGCCTCTGACGACCTTCGACATCGCCATCGCTTTCGACAGCGTCCACCACGTCGGGGCCGGTCAGCTTTGCTTTCCGATCCTTCGAGATCGCCCAGGACAGGACCGGCACGGCTTCGGTCTCAAGCCACTTGCGCAGGTCGACCATTTTTGGCCAACGATCCTTGTCGGATAGCCGCGTCAGCACGGCATCGACCCGCGCCCATTGGCTTCCATTCGGGAACATCACCAGGCTCATGTGCTCGGTCCTCGCCTCAGACGAGCCGACAAACTGCGTCAGATTGCGAAGCTCGTTTCGAGCGGTACCTGCCGACAGCATGAGTGCATCCTGCAGCTTCTCTTTATAGAGCCGCTTGCCCTTCAAAGCCGCATCCATGATCCCGACGATTGCCTGAAGCCGGGCGAGGAACAGCTTCTGCCCCTCACGGGATTTGAGAGCAATCAGCGCCTGAAGTCCGCTCACGCCGCCGATGTCATAAGGATTGACGCGGGGTTTCTCCTGGCCATCAGACACGATGGCCCTGGCATCCGAGACCCGGACCTGACCGTGCTCCTCGGCATGCTTCAGAACATCGCGGATTTTGTCCGGCTCCGCATGGGCGATCGTGAACAGGACGGTCGAACTGACGTTAAGATCGATCATCTCGTCGCGGAACGGCTCGAGGTTGCGCGAGACGGCAATGAAGCCGGTCGCCGTGCGCGGGGCAATCCCGCAACGGCTGCTTACCCATTTGGCGAACGTTGGGCCCTCCAGTACATCAGCGACTTCGTTGAGAATGTCGCCGATCAGGAAGGTCTGCTCCGTCGAGCGGCGACCGAGCTCGAAGATGCGCTCGGCCTTGTTCTCGAGAAGGCCCTGAAGCTCAGGATCGATCTTCAGCTTTTCATATGTGTGGGCGGGGGTGGTGGGGGCCTTGGGCTTGGTCTTGGTGTTCATCTGGTACTCCAGTTACGCGTTACAATCATCCGACACACGAAGGCATCAGATAAAGCTATTATCGCCCAGATAATCACAGTATGCAAATCGTACCAAAATGCACTATAAGCAAAATTCATGTAAACACACCCACACTCGCACCCAAATCCTCCATAAATACTATTACCTAAACATGACGTTAACCATACTAATCGACGGCTCAGACATTCATGATTCTATTTTTGGCGTAATTACATAAATCACCAAACAGGTGCAGGTACATTTTCGCAGCCACGCCTGCGTCCTGCTCGCTCGACGGCCGCCTCCTGTGGGTAGTCAAAGAGCATTTTTTCCACCCAGCGGCTGCTCGAAGTATTTTCTAGATTACCTAAGGTAAAGCCGCCGAGGGTCGCGGCGACGGCTGGGACGGCTCGCGTCCACCCTCATAAGTCATCGCGCGTCTGCTCAACGTGCACGCACGTCAAGACAAATCGCGCATCAGCGATTCCGACCTCTGGACATCCGATTCAGAACGCTGGAACGGCGTTTCGGCAAACGCCGTTTGCGATGATGCGGTCATCGCAGCGTGCCTTGCCTCGCCGACCAGTTCAGCCACACGTGTCGAAGTGATCGAATTGTGGACACCAACAGAATTGGCCACCGGACGCTTGCGTCATTCATCAGCGCTTAAACTCTCGCCGATACCGGTGGCGACTGACGCATTCGTTCCGCTTGGGGATCAGGAGTTCCGATGAGTAAAAGAAGCCACATTGCCGCCGACCGGGCCGAGGCCTTGGAATCCGCGCTCAGAACCATCGAGACGATCGACCAAACCGCTCCAATGGCGCTCATCGACATCGGGATTGCGCTTTCGGAAGTTTTTGACAAGAAGCCATCATCGAAGGTGGTGTCGTCTATCGTAGAGCGAACCGGTATCAAACGGTCCGTTATAGAGCGGGCTTTGTACGCCGAGTTCGTCCTTACTCCTCATCGCCCGAACCTGGAACGCATGGGCGTGTCCGCGGAAGTGGTCGCCGCTCTGGCTGACGGAGAGGAGCAAGACGTTGACCGCGGCGCGCAGGCGCTTCAAACCTATGACGGTATCTCTCTGGCCGACCTGCAGATCCTGATGAACTCGAGCGTCGCACCACGCGCCTATCAAGCGCCACACCATGCAATCCTCCGCTTCGATATGACGAGCATGGAGGAGCTAGCAGTCATGAAGACACGCAGCGGGTTTCGTATCTTCCGGGAGATGCTGAGCCGCACCATTCAGATGATCAACCGCCTCGAAGCGGTCGGCTTTGACCACGACGAATCCGAAGCCATCCGGAGGCAATTGCATATCGCCCACGAGCACCTGGATACAATGATCGACAACCTGATCCTGCTGCCGCATCCGCTCGCCTCGAGCCCTAGCCACATGTTCCCGGCCTGGCCGCCCCAGTCGTCTCCGTGGAACCAGCTTCTTGATAGTCTAGGGGAGCTCCATGATGTCAGTGAGAGCTCTATGCCTGACGTCCTCAAAGTTCGCGCGATGATGCAACAGCTTCTGGGGTCGCAGCAGCAGCCTTAATCCTGCCGGTGGCGCAAGAGCGCGCAAGCCGTCTCAATTTGCAGACAAATCATCCTGCCGCCGTCTCACATCGAGACAAATTGCGCATCAACGATTCCGAACTCTGGAGATCCGATTCAGAACAGTGGAACGGCGTTTTCACAAACGCCGTTTGCATGGATCAAGTCATCTCGACCTGCCGCACAGTGCCCGCAACCTGCCTCAAGTTGCGCATTCCTGATTCAGAGTTAAGGATTTCCGATTCATCAACCGGGATTTTCGATTCAGCCGCGAGCGAGGTTGCTGCACTCATGCCGGTCTGGCATGCAGGCCACATGTTGGATTGAGGGGACTGCATGGCACGCAAATCGGAGGAGATCCGCAATCGGGAACAGCGCGAGCGTCAGCAGCGACTGCGCGATGCCGATCGCAAGGCAAGGCGGCCAAACCGCGACGATGTCGCCCGCACCGCCCTCTTCATGATCGTTTCTGCGATGGCGGAACGTCGGGCGGAAGCGGAACTCGACGAGCTGCAGGATCGCGTCGTCGCTCTTCTGGTAAAACAGGGCTTCGATGAGAGAGCATCGGATGCCGTATTCGATGAGCTTGCCGCCAAGTACCGCACGGGCGAGTGGCCGTTTCGTCGGAAGCTTCACCTGGGCGAGGCAGACGGTGCCGAACGCGAGGATTGATCAGGTTTCTCGCCTGCCTTCAGTCGGTGCCTGCTGGATGCGCTATCGCGCATCGCCTTTCACAAACCCCGTTTGCAAGATCTGACACGTTCCCCCCGTTACTTCACCAAACGGCGTTTGATTCTGAATCGGATTTCTAGAGGGTTTCGGCCAATCCCCGGCGACCGTCATATTGTTGCGCGCACGCAACACTGCCCCATCTAAGTCAACGATTACCATGTGGTTAACAACCATAAGCTGCCGGTAAAGTGCTCAAACTTTTCAGGCAAAGGCGTTGTCCCATTTTGGGAATCGGCCGGATTTTGCTCAAGCTTCATCCATCTCGCAAACAATTACAGGCACTTGCGTGACCTCAACTCCTGTGTTCTCTGGCTGGCAGCAGTGTTCAACCCAGGCCAGTCCAAGGAACGGAAAGGAGGCGCCCATGTTCGATTACGGCCATGTCACTGGCGCCGTTATGCCGCCGTCAGGAGACCCAGAGTGCCAGACCACGCCCGAGTTCGGGGTCTGCACCGGCCGCATGCCCGAGAAGGCTCTCGGCGCAGATCGCCGTCGAATACGACGGCGAAGATCTGTGCACGAAAGGAGCCACTATGCTGCATGCACCCCAATCACCGAGCGGGACGTTCAGGTTCATCTATTCCGAGGATGACAACCGGCGGATCGAGGACTACCACCGGCAAAACGAGTCTGCGGTAGACCGTTTGCTTGAGTTGATCGAGCAAACACCCGGCATTGTGCGGGACGGCTACCACGTATTCCGGAAGCCGATCTGGGTAACCGTGACCGATCAAGGTTTCACGGCATCGCCCAAGCCGCCACGGCGCAAGGACCTGGTCGGTCCCGGAACGTTTGTTCAGTTCGAGATCTGCGAGCGCCGTCTGGGTGAGCGCTCGGCAGAAGCCCTGACCGTCGCCCACATTGTCGGATGCATGCGCATTAGCGATCTGCTGTCGGTGAACAAGCGCTTGGCAAAGATCGACCAGGAGGCTGCCCGTGGGCTGTTGATGCAATTCGTGTCCACTGTCCAGCATCAGGTCTACTCGGCCGCGCACCACATGACGAAGCTGTTCCCCCAACCGTAAGCAAACGCGAAGCGCCAGGTCATGACGACCTGGCTCTGGCCGGGGCTCCCAAGCTGTCCCGGCCAGGCTAAGCATGTCTCTCACGCGCAATCTGTTTACGAATGAGCACCCAATGCCCAAGAAAGTTTTGTTCTACGCCCGCTATTCCACCGACCGTCAGAACGAGGTCTCGATCGAGACCCAGACGGAACTCGGCAAAAAGTTCGTCGCCGACAGGGACTGGAGGCTGGTCGCGACTTACTCCGACTCCGCAATCAGCGGAACCTCGTTCACCTCTCGCCCCGGCATCCAGCAGCTCTTGGCGCACGTGAAGCGGGAACAGATCGATGTGGTGCTCTGCGTCAACGTCGACCGCCTGTCGCGCGATGTCGAGCACACGTCGAAGATCCTGAAGGATCTCAATTTCCACGACTGCGCCATCTGGACCGTCGAAGCCGGCCGGGCCGTCACCGATATGGAACTGCACATGCGCTCCACCATGAGCCATGAACTCGTCGAGCAGGGCCGGACACGCACCCGCGAGGGTATGAAGACGGCCGTTCGCAAGGGAAAGGCAACCACATGCCTCTCCTACGGCTATAGGCTTTCTCAGCAGCGCGACCCAAATGGTGACCGCCTCAAGGGGTTGAGGGAGATCGATCCGGTCAAGGCCGAGATCGTGCGGGGTATCTTCAAGGACTACGTCAACGGGGTCTCACCGGCCGCGATTGCACAAAAGCTGAACGACCTGGGGATCCCGGGTGCACGTACCAAATACTGGCGCGACACCACCATCCGGGGCAGTGTCACTGACGGGACCGGCATCCTCAATAACGCCCTCTATGTCGGGAAAGTCGTCTGGAACAAACAGAAGTTCCGCAAGGACCCGACGACAGAACGGCGAACCTCTCGTCCAAACGACAGAGACGAATGGGAGTTCAGGGACGAGCCAAAGCTTCGCATTATTTCGGATGAGCTGTGGGAACGTGCAAAGCAACGTCAGGCCGAAAGCCGCGAAGAGTTTGACCGGCACTCGACAAACCGTCTCAACGCGACGCACCGTCCGGAGTATCTCCTCAGCCGGATGCTCCAATGCGCCGAGTGCGGCGGGCCCTACGCGATCAGCGGAAAGGATCGCTATAGCTGCACCAACCGGAAGAAGCGCCTGCCGATTGATGAGCTTGACGGGGAATGCTGCACCAACAGCAAGACGATCACCCGCCATGAACTGGAAGAGCGCGTCCTCAACTGCCTTCCGGTCGCCTTCTACTCGGTCGATATCTTCGACCGGATTTCGAAGAAGATGATCGCCCACGAGGTGAGCAAACTGAAGAGCGCCCCTTCCCGCAAGGCGCAAGTGGAGGCTGAACTCGCAAAGATCAAAGCAACACAGACGAGCCTGATGCAGCAGATCCAGGATCGGCATGCCGAAGGCCGGCCGCGGCTTGCTATCCTCGACGATCAGCTCGACGAACTCGAGGTCAAGCGCGAACAGCTCGCCCGGGAACTCGCGACAGTCGAGGAGCCGGCAGTGGATTTTCAGGGGAAGATCGAGAAGCTGAAGGCGCAGTTCAACCCGGCAAACATCGAGATTGGGATCCGCAAACTCATCTTCCTGGCGCGCAACAACGCCGACGAAGCGGTCAAACAGCGGCTGATGCCGATCGTACGTGACCTCATCCAGACCGTCGTCATCGGCAAGACGCCTGGCCACCAGCCGGCAAGCCTGCAGGTGCATGGCGACATCGCCCACATCATGGCTTCCATGGACGCGATCGATGTCCTGCAGCAGCAGTTCTTCGCTGCCGCCCAGAACGACCTGATGGCGCGCCTGGCATCCGGCGAGATCGACACGGAGGCCAAAAAGAACAAGCTCATCGAGGCTTATATCGATGAACTGTCTCGCAAATTGCCGGAGTGGGAGAATTTGCAAGTCTCAGTGGTTGCGGGGGCAGGATTTGAACCTGCGGCCTTCAGGTTATGAGCCTGACGAGCTACCGGGCT
>NZ_LJIB01000010.1:0-21928 GCF_001295785.1 Rhizobium sp. AAP116 | reverse complement strand
AGAAGCCGCCGGAAGGGGCGCTGCCGCCTCGGCTTGCGCCACCGGAGGCGCCGCCACGCGAAGGTGCAGGCGAACCGTAGCCGCCGTCGTAGCCACCGCCGCCGCCGCCGTAATCGGCACCGCCAAAGTCATTGCCGCCACGCGAGGCGCCGCCGCCATCACCGCGACCGCCAAGCATGGTCAGGTTGCCGCTGAAGCCCTGCAGCACGACTTCCGTCGAGTAACGGTCCGCGCCGCTCTGGTCCTGCCACTTGCGGGTCTGCAGCTGGCCCTCGATGTAAACGGTCGAGCCCTTCTTCAGATACTGTTCGGCAACCTTGCAGAGGCCTTCATTGAAGATCACGACCGAATGCCATTCGGTCTTTTCCTTGCGTTCGCCGCTGTTCTTGTCGCGCCAGGTTTCCGAGGTCGCGATGCGCAGGTTGGCGATCGGCCGGCCGTCCTGGGTCCGGCGAATTTCGGGATCGGCACCGAGATTGCCGATCAGAATGACCTTGTTGACGCTACCAGCCATGACACTCACCTTACTGCCGCGCCGCCGCGGCGTTCAAAATCCAATCAAATGCCACCTTATCCCATCCGTTCCCGCGAGTGGGAGAACAGGCGGCTAAATCCACAGCGAAAATGTTCTTTATTTGTTCTAGTATTTCTCTATGATCCTGTCAACAGAATCGAAATTCCACAGCCGTTGCGCCTTGTGCCTCGACTCAAGGGCGCCGTTGCCTACATAAGGACAGTTCTCCCAAGGACCGTCCCCTCCCTTTGCCGATCAGAGCCTGACATGAGCGAACTCAAGACCATTTCCATCCGTGGTGCGCGCGAGCACAATCTGAAGGGCGTCGACCTCGATCTGCCGCGCAACAGCCTGATCGTGATGACCGGGCTGTCCGGCTCAGGCAAGTCGTCGCTCGCCTTCGACACGATCTATGCCGAGGGGCAGCGCCGCTACGTCGAGAGCCTCTCGGCCTATGCCCGCCAGTTCCTCGAGATGATGCAGAAGCCAGACGTCGACCAGATCGAGGGTCTGTCGCCGGCGATCTCGATCGAGCAGAAGACGACCTCGCGCAACCCGCGCTCGACGGTCGGCACGGTCACCGAGATCTACGACTACATGCGCCTGCTGTTTGCGCGTGTCGGGGTGCCTTATTCGCCCGCAACTGGCCTTCCGATCGAGAGCCAGACGGTCAGCCAGATGGTCGACCGGATCCTCGCTTACGAGGAAGGCACCCGTCTATACATCCTCGCGCCGATGATCCGTGGCCGCAAGGGCGAGTACAAGAAGGAACTCGCCGAGCTGATGAAGAAGGGCTTCCAGCGCGTCAAGATCGACGGGCAGTTCTACGAGATCGCCGAGGCCCCGACGCTCGACAAGAAATACAAGCACGATATCGATGTGGTCGTAGACCGCGTGGTTGTACGGCCTGACATCGCGAGCCGCCTGGCTGACAGTCTGGAGACCTGCCTTCGGCTGGCCGACGGCCTGGCGGTCGCGGAATTTGCAGACAAGCCGCTGCCGCCAGAGGAAACATCTGCCGGCGGTTCGGCCAACAAGTCGCTGAACGAAACGCATGAACGCGTATTGTTCTCGGAGAAATTCGCCTGCCCCGTCTCCGGCTTCACCATTCCGGAAATCGAGCCGCGCCTCTTCTCCTTCAACAATCCCTTCGGCGCCTGCCCGACCTGCGATGGCCTTGGTTCGCAGCAGAAGATCGATGAAGCGCTGATCGTTCCGGAAGTGCATCGCAAGCTGAATGACGGGGCGATTGCGCCCTGGGCCAAATCCAGCTCGCCTTATTACAACCAGACGCTGGAAGCGCTGGGCAAGGCCTTCGGCTTCAAGCTGACATCAAAGTGGTCGGACCTCTCGGAGGCGGCGCAGAAGGCCATTCTGCACGGCACCGAGGAGAAGATCGACTTCCACTATGCCGATGGTGCGCGCTCCTACACCACGACCAAGACCTTCGAGGGCATCGTGCCGAACCTTGAGCGGCGCTGGAAAGAGACCGACAGCGCCTGGGCGCGCGAGGAGATCGAGCGCTTCATGTCGGCCGCCCCCTGCCCGGCCTGCAATGGTTTCCGCCTGAAGCCGGAGGCACTCGCTGTCAAGATCAATGGCTTGCATATCGGCCAGGTGACGAACATGGCGATCCGCAATGCCGGCTCCTGGTTCGAGGAGCTGCCGGCGAAGCTGACCGATAAGCAGAACGAGATCGCCGTGCGCGTGCTCAAGGAAATCCGCGAGCGACTGCGCTTCCTCAACGATGTCGGCCTCGACTATCTCTCCATGTCGCGAAATTCCGGCACACTGTCTGGCGGCGAAAGCCAGCGCATTCGTCTGGCATCGCAGATCGGCTCCGGCTTGACGGGTGTGCTCTATGTGCTGGACGAGCCGTCGATCGGCCTGCACCAGCGCGACAACGCGCGGCTCCTCGACACGCTGAAACACCTGCGCGACATCGGCAACACCGTGATCGTCGTCGAGCATGACGAGGATGCGATCCTGACCGCCGATTACGTCGTCGATATCGGCCCGGCGGCTGGCATCCATGGCGGCCAGGTGATCGCGCAGGGCTCGCCGCAGGACGTGATGGCCAATCCGAAATCACTGACGGGCAAGTACCTGATCGGCGAGATGGGTGTAAGTGTCCCAGCCCAACGGCGCAAGCCGAAGAAGGGCCAGCAGATCAAGGTCGTCGGCGCCAAGGGCAACAATCTGAAGAACGTCACCGCCTCGATCCCGCTCGGCGTGTTCACGGCAGTCACCGGCGTTTCGGGTGGCGGCAAGTCGACCTTCCTGATCGAGACGCTCTACAAGGCGGCGGCCCGCCGTGTCATGGGTGCGCGCGAAAATCCTGCAGAGCACGAGCGGATCGACGGGTTCGAATTCATCGACAAGGTGATCGACATCGACCAGTCACCGATCGGGCGCACCCCACGCTCCAATCCGGCGACCTATACCGGTGCCTTTACGCCGATCCGCGACTGGTTCACCGGTCTGCCGGAAGCCAAGGCGCGCGGCTACCAGGCGGGTCGCTTCTCGTTCAACGTCAAGGGCGGCCGCTGCGAAGCGTGTCAGGGCGATGGCGTGATCAAGATCGAGATGCACTTCCTGCCCGACGTCTACGTCACCTGCGACGTCTGCCACGGCAAGCGCTACAACCGCGAGACCCTCGACGTCACCTTCAAGGGCAAGTCGATTGCCGACGTTCTCGACATGACGGTCGAGGAAGGTGTCGAATTCTTCCAGGCGGTGCCGGCGGTGCGCGACAAGCTGCAGGCGCTGTTTGATGTTGGCCTCGGCTATATCAAGGTCGGCCAGCAGGCGAACACGCTGTCGGGTGGCGAGGCGCAGCGCGTCAAGCTCGCCAAGGAACTGTCGAAGCGCTCGACGGGCCGCACGCTCTATATCCTGGACGAGCCAACCACCGGTCTGCATTTCCACGACGTCGCCAAGCTTCTGGAAATGCTGCAGGAACTGGTGAACCAGGGCAATTCTGTCGTCGTGATCGAGCACAATCTCGAGGTCATCAAGACCGCCGATTATATTCTCGATTTCGGTCCGGAAGGTGGCGATGGCGGCGGCCAGATCGTCGCCCAGGGCACACCGGAAGAGGTGGTGAAGGTCGAGGCCTCCTATACCGGGCAGTTTCTGAAGGAGCTTTTGCAGCGGCGGCCGGTGAAGAAGGTGCAGGCGGCGGAGTGATCCGCCCGCGCTTTCGAACGCTGGGACGTCTCGGCTACTAAGCTGGTATTTCTTTGTTTAGCCAGTTGCCTAAATTTATTTCGCAAGAGAGGTTTCATGACCAAATCCGGCACGATCCGCACCGGCATCGGTGGTTGGACCTTCGATCCCTGGGACGACAGTTTCTATCCGTCCGATCTGCCCAAGAAGCGGCAACTCGACTATGCCAGCCTGCAGCTGACTGCGATCGAGGTCAACGGCACATACTATTCCAGCCAGAAGCCGGCGACCTTCGCCAAATGGGCATCGGAGGTGCCTGAGGGTTTCGTCTTTTCGCTGAAAGCAAGCCGCTATTGCACCAACCGCAAGGTGCTGGCCGAGGCCGGTCCGTCGATCGAGAAATTCGTCAACCAGGGAATTGCCGAACTCGGGGATAATCTCGGACCGATCCTCTGGCAGTTCATGGCGACGAAGAAGTTTGAGCCCGAGGATTTCGAAGTCTTTCTGACGCTCCTGCCGAGGACCCTGGAGGGCCGTCCCCTCACCCATGTCGTCGAGCCGCGTCATGCTTCCTTCCAGGCGCCAGAATTCATCGAGATGCTGAGGCGCCATGGCGTGGCCGCTGTCTGCGCCGATCATCACGACTACCCGATGTTCGCCGATCCGACGGCCGATTTCGTCTATGCACGGCTGCAAAAGGGCACGGACGAGACGCCGACCTGCTACCCACCGGCGGAACTCGATGCCTGGTCAGAACGGCTGAAAACCTACGCTAGCGGCGGTGTGCCCGACGATCTCCCGCTGATTGCCAAAGACAGTGCAGCGACCAAAAAACCTCGCGACGTCTTTGCCTTCTTCATCTCCGGCGGCAAGGTGAATGCGCCGCGCGGCGCGATGGAGCTGCAAAAGAAGGTTGGTTGAGCGCTCCAGCCGACTGACAGTCATCAATTTGTGACAATGGCGAATTTGGACTAGGCTCGGTCGCAGAGTCGCGGACAAGACCGCGACTTCGGCCGGCATGGTTTCCGTTTTGGACGTGCGCGTCCACCATTGCGAATTTTCGGGGCACTTTCATGTCGGGCATTGCCGTCTTCATTCATCTCGCCGGCGCCGTTGCGCTGCTTCTCTGGGCGACCCGCATGGTACGCACCGGGATCGAGCGCGCCTATGGCGGCGTTTTGAAGGACAAGCTCCGGCATGCCGTCGGCAACCGCTTTTCGGCGGCATTCGCAGGCTTTCTGTTCGCGGTAGCGCTGCAAAGTGCAACCGCCGTCGCATTGATCGTTTCGTCCTTTTCCGCAGCCGGTTATGTGCTGCCGGCCATCGGTGTAGCGACCCTGCTTGGTGCCGACTTCGGCTCTGCCTTTGTCGTGCGCATTCTGCGCTACGATCTCTCGCTGCTTGTTCCCGTTCTGCTTCTCGCGGGCACCGTCGCCTTCCGAACATCCGAGGCGCGTGGCTGGCGGCAGATTGGCCGCATCCTGTTCGGTCTCGGCTTGCTGCTCCTGTCTCTCAGACTGATCGGCGAGGCGTCGGAACCGCTGCGCGAGAGCCGGATCCTGCCCGTGCTCTTCAACTATCTCGCCAGCGACTGGATCAGCGCCTTTGCGCTCGCAGCCCTGCTCGCCTGGGCCTTCCATTCCAGTGTCGCCGCCGTCCTCCTGGTCGCTTCGCTCGCCGACCAGCATCTCTTGCCGGATGCGCTGATCATTCCGTTGGTGCTCGGCATCAATTTCGGCGCCGCCATTATCGCTGCACTGCTCACCAAGAATGCCGCGCCGAACGCCAGGATCGTGCCGCTCGGCAATGTTGTGATCCGTGGGATGATGACTTTGATCGCGCTCGCGGCCCAGTTTGTGTTTGCGATTAGCCCGACGGTCTTTGCCGCCCTTCCCGGGGATGCCGTCGTCATGGTGCATCTGGCGATGAACGGCGCCGTGCTCGTGCTCGGTTTGCCCTTTGCCGGGCTCGTTGCAGGCCTTCTGGAGCGCATGCTCGCCCGCAGCGAGGAGCGGCCGGCCAATGACGATCGCCTTTCTGCCCTGAACGTGATGGATCTCGGCAATCCGCAACAGGCGATCTCCAATGCCACCCGCGAGGTCCTGGCTGTCTGCGACAAGACCGAGGTCATGCTGGACGGCATCTTCGATCTCTTCGAGCATTGGGATCCAAAGAAGATGGAGCGGATTGAAACGCTCGACGACCAGATCGACACGATCCATCGCGACATCAAGTTCTACCTCGCCCGCATTTCCGCAACCGCACTCGACCAGACGTCGGCAGCGCAATGCCAGAACCTCCTGGGCGCGACGATCAAGATCGAGCAGGCGGCAGACATCATCTCGCAGAACATGCTGACACGCGCCCGCAAGAAGAAGGAGCGCAACGTCGGCTTCTCGGCCGAGGGCTGGGCGGAGCTCTGCGCCATGCACAACGAGGTGGTGAAGAATGCCCATCTCGCCTTCAACCTGCTCGTCACCCGCGATCTCGAGCATGCCCGCCAGCTCGTCGCCCGCAAGGAAGCGATCCGTAACCTGGTGAAGACCAGTGAGGAGAGCCATCTTCAGCGCCTGCGCCAGGGCAATGCCGCAAGTTTCGAATCGAGCTCGCTGCATATCGACACCATGCGCGATCTGAAGGAGATCAATTCCCTCTTCGTCTCGATCGCCTATCCCTTGCTCGAGGGCGAAGGCATGTTGCGGCGCAGCCGCCTCATGCAACCGGCGGAGTTGTGAGCGCTAAAGTCGAGGTTGCTGACGCCTAGTCCGCCTGGATCTGGGTGATCAGGTCTTCGGCCGTCAGCGTGCGACCGGCACGGAGCGCCGCCTGACCGTGCTGGTAGACAGCCGCACAGGCCGCCTCGAACGCCGGCATCCCATTGGCCAGCCTTGCGCCAATGATGCCGGCAAGGACATCACCTGATCCGGCAGTAGCGAGGGTCGCAGGCGCCTTTTCCTCAATGGCTGCGCGCCCGTCCGGCGCCGCAATCACGGTATCCGCTCCCTTGTAGACGACGATGCCACCCAGGCACTTGGCAGCGGCCAGCGCCTTTTCCAACTTGCCCAAGCTGTGGTCCGCCGCAATCTCCGGAAAGAGGCGTGAAAACTCGCCCTCGTGCGGCGTGACGACCAGCCTCGGTTCATCGGAACCGAAGTGCGCATTCAGTTGCTCGGCGGCACCCGCAAAGGCAGTGATACCGTCCGCATCGAGGACGAGCTTGCGTCCGGCCCGGCCGATCATCTCCGCAAAGGCGCAGGCGCGATGCCGATCACCGAAACCCGGGCCAAGCACGAATGTGGTGCGGCGCGTGTCGGACAACCATTCGGACAAGTCATCGACACCGTCGACCGAACTCAGCATCACGGCCGTCAGGTGTGCGGCATTGGTCGCAAGCGCCTCCGATGGCGACGCAAGCGTCACCAGTCCGGCACCACCCCGCAACGCAGCCACCGCAGAAAGGCGCCCTGCCCCGGTCGCCGTCTGCGGACCGGAAAACACAGTCACATGGCCACGGCGGTACTTGTGGTCGTGCACCGAACTGTGTCGGGCATGCCCCGCCCAGATCGCAGGACCGTTGATCCAGAGCGGTCGGGCGTCCGCCTCGACGATCCGCCGGGGAATGCCGATGTCGAAAACTTCAAGGGTCCCGCATTGGAGACGCCCTGGCAGGAGCACATGCCCAGGCTTCCTCGTCATGAAGGTCACAGTGTGGCTAGCTTCGAAGGATTCTCCCCTGATTTCCCCCGTTGCACCGTCGATGCCGGACGGAAGATCAACGGCAAGCACCGGCAGTCCCGCCTCGCGGACCGCACGGATCAGCGCCTGCACGGCGTCCGGAAGATCCCGCGTCAGGCCCGCCCCGAACAGTGCATCGATGATCACCTCGCCTGCATCAGGGTGGAACCGCTCGATGGCCATCACCGGAATTGGGCAGGCGGCATGCGCGCGAGCGGCATCTCCCTTGAGCGCCGCCGTCTCCACCAGACTGTAGACGTGGACATCGGCGCCCGAGCGCGCCAGGGCAGAAGCCGCGACATATCCGTCTCCGCCATTATTTCCCGGCCCGCAGAAGATCACGAACCTCAAGGCTCCGGGAAAGTGACGAAGGGCTGCCGCCGCGACCGCCTCCCCCGCACGCAGCATCAACCCAAAGCTGTCGATCCCAGACGAAGCAGCGGCCGCATCCACACGGGCCATGGCATCCGGTGTCAGAAGGATCTCGGGGCGGGCGTGCTTGCTTGGGCGGGTCATGGATCAAGGTTAGAGCAGAATCCACGCCTTGCGCAACGCTGCACGATTTTGGGCAAAGGCAATTGATGTCTTTCTGTGCAAATGCCTAGTTTGCAGGCTTTAAGATCAGAAAATGCGCAAGGAGGCCAGCATGTTAGTGGTATAGCAGCCCTGGAAAAAAGATTGGCTAAAATCGATATTTTGCAGGAAACGGGCTGGCTTTTCCGGTCATTTTGCTGGAGATTTGCCCTGTCGGACGGAGGAGGCGACGGTTTTCGCGCGATTTTCGCGAAAAACTGGCACATTCCCTGCATCCAGCCCGGCGGGCGGGGCTCATCCTGCTTTACTGAGGAAGCGGAGAGAAATTTTCTCATGAAAAAGATCGAAGCGATCATCAAGCCTTTCAAGCTCGACGAAGTGAAGGAAGCCCTTCAGGAAGTCGGTTTGCAGGGTATCACCGTGACGGAAGCCAAGGGCTTCGGTCGCCAGAAGGGCCATACCGAGCTCTATCGCGGCGCCGAATATGTCGTGGACTTCCTGCCCAAGGTGAAGGTCGAAGTTGTACTGGCCGACGAAAACGTGGAGGCCGTCATCGACGCCATCCGCAATGCAGCTCAGACGGGCCGCATCGGCGACGGCAAAATCTTCGTTTCGAACGTCGAAGAAGTCGTCCGCATTCGAACCGGCGAAACCGGTATCGACGCCATATAATCGGACCCGACACCAAGGGAGGTCGGGTTTCAATCGTCAGCTCACGCGAGGAATATAAGAATATGACGACCGCAAACGATATTCTGAAACAGATCAAGGACAACGACATCAAGTTCGTCGACCTGCGCTTCACCGATCCGAAGGGCAAGCTGCAGCACGTGACGATGGACATCGCCTGCGTCGACGAAGACATGTTCGCCGATGGCGTCATGTTCGACGGTTCCTCGATTGCCGGCTGGAAGGCCATCAACGAGTCCGACATGGTGCTGATGCCGGATCCGGCCACCGTCCACATGGACCCCTTCTTCGCCCAGTCGACGATGGTCATCCTTTGCGACATCCTCGATCCTGTCTCGGGCGAAGCCTATAACCGCGACCCGCGCGGCACCGCCAAGAAGGCCGAAGCCTATCTCAAGGCATCGGGCATCGGCGACACCGTGTTCGTCGGTCCGGAAGCAGAATTCTTCGTCTTCGACGACGTCAAGTACAAGGCCGACCCCTACAACACCGGCTTCAAGCTCGATTCGACCGAACTGCCGTCGAACGACGACACCGATTATGAGACCGGCAACCTCGGTCACCGTCCGCGCGTCAAGGGCGGCTATTTCCCGGTTCCGCCGATCGACAGCCTGCAGGACATGCGCTCCGAAATGCTGACGGTTCTCGGCGAAATGGGCGTCGTCGTCGAAAAGCACCACCACGAAGTGGCAGCGGCCCAGCACGAGCTCGGCATCAAGTTCGACGCGCTGGTGCGCAACGCCGACAAGATGCAGATCTACAAATACGTCGTCCATCAGGTTGCCAATGCCTATGGCAAGACCGCGACCTTCATGCCGAAGCCGATCTTCGGTGACAACGGCTCTGGCATGCACGTTCACATGTCGATCTGGAAGGACGGCAAGCCGACCTTCGCCGGCGACGAATATGCCGGTCTTTCGGAAAGCTGCCTGTTCTTCATCGGCGGCATCATCAAGCACGCCAAGTCGATCAACGCCTTCTCCAACCCGTCGACCAACTCCTACAAGCGCCTGGTCCCGGGCTACGAAGCACCGGTTCTGCTCGCCTATTCGGCCCGCAACCGTTCGGCCTCGTGCCGCATTCCGTTTGGCTCCAACCCGAAGGCCAAGCGTGTCGAAGTCCGCTTCCCGGATCCGACCGCGAACCCTTACCTCGCTTTCGCTGCCATGCTGATGGCCGGTCTCGACGGCATCAAGAACAAGATCCATCCGGGCAAGGCCATGGACAAGGATCTCTACGACCTGCCGCCGAAGGAACTGAAGAAGATCCCGACCGTTTGCGGTTCGCTGCGCGAAGCGCTCGAAAGCCTGGACAAGGATCGCAAGTACCTGACCGCCGGCGGCGTCTTCGACGACGACCAGATCGATTCGTTCATCGAACTGAAGATGCAGGAAGTCATGCGCTTCGAAATGACCCCGCATCCGGTCGAATTCGACATGTACTACTCGGCTTGATTGTCCGAGAATGACAATGACGAGGCGCCGGCGGAGAGATCCGCCGGCGTTTTTCGTTCGCATGGGTACGGTTTCGAGGAAATGCCGCTTTCACGAAGGACAGTGACGCGCTAGCACTTGGATAGCCCTTCCCTCCGCGACAGCGATCCTCCATGCCCGCTCCCCACCAGACCACCGATCCGCGCCTTTACGACTGGCTGCTGTTCTTCCTGGCGCCCTTGTTCTTCTCGTCGAACCTGATCTTCGGTCGCGGGATCACCGGTGAGGTGGGGCCTTTCACCACGGCGCTGTTGCGATGGGTCGGAGCCGCGATCCTGATGTCGCCCTTCATCTGGCAGCAGCGGCAGGCCTGCATGGCCTTTGTCCGGCAACACACCGCGCTCTGGCTGACGCTTGGCATTCTCGGCATGGGCATTTGCGGCGGCGTGGTCTACTGGGCGCTGACCCTCACCACCGCCTCGAACGCGACGCTGATCTATACGACCTCGTCGCTCTTCATCATTCTGTTCCAATGGCTGTTTCAGAAGCGCGCGATCACCGGTCGCGAGCTTCTCGGCATGATCATCGCCTTCGGCGGTGTCGTTGCGATCGTGCTGAAGGGCCACCCCGAAGCGCTTCTCGAACTCACCTTCAACATCGGTGATCTCGCCATCCTCGTGGCGGCAGTCGCCTTTGCCGCCTATTCCCTCTTGCTGCGGCGCCCCTCCGTCCGCGCAATGCCACCGCTGCCTCTGTTTGCTCTTTTGGCTTTGTCCGGCGCGATTGTCCTGATCCCGCCGGGACTGATCGAAATGGCCTCGGGCGGCCCCCTGCCCAACACCTGGATGGAGTTCGCCAAGCTCGCCGGGATCATTCTCTTTGCCTCGCTGGCGGCCTTCTACTGCTTCCAGCATGCCGTGCAGGTCTTCGGACCGGGGATCGCCGGAATGACCCTTTACCTCATGCCGCCGATGTCCATCCTGATGGCCGTCGTCTTCCTCGGCGAACGCTTCGAACACTATCACGCGATAGGCATCGTCCTGGTGACCGGCGGACTTATCCTTGCAACCGCACCTGGGCGAAAAACGGCCTAGCTGTGGCATCCGGCCACGCTGTCACACACCATCCCTTGATTTTGCCGGGCTTTCTTCCCAGATATGACAGGGAAAGGAAGTCAAACCATGAAACAACGAAGCGCTAAATTTGGTATCGGGGACGTCGTACGGCACAAGTTCTTTCCGTTCCGCGGCGTGATCTTCGATGTTGATCCGGAGTTTGCCAATTCCGAGGAATGGTGGAACGCCATCCCGGCCGAAGTCAGGCCGCACAAGGACCAGCCCTTCTATCATCTGCTCGCGGAGAACTCCGAGACGGAATATGTGGCTTACGTGTCCGAGCAGAATCTTGAGCGCGACCAGAGCCCGGAGCCTCTGCGCAATCCGCAGATCCAGCAGATCTTCGAACCCCAGCAGACGGGTCGCTACAAGCCGAAGATGAACTTTGCGCACTAAACGCAAGCCCTATGCCTGATACGAAAAAGCCCGCGTCTGATGACGCGGGCTTTTTTCATTTCAGTGCCGTGAAGCGGATCAGTTGCCCTGCTTGGCAGCGTTCTGGGCGTCGGTGATCGCCTTGTTGCGCTCTTCCTGCTTCTTCTGCATCGCTTCCTGCAGCAGACGCTGGCGCTCTTCGGCCTGCGACTGCGACATCGCTTCGCCGTCAAACGCGCCGGTGAAGCCGCTCAGCGGGATCTTGATCGGGTTCGGCGCGCGACGGAAGTTGATCGAGGTGAACACGACCTCGCCACCCTTCTTCAGGCTGTCGATGATCGCGTCGGTCAGCGGGATTTCGGCGGTGCAGCGGTCGGGCAGGCAGACAGCGTAGTCGAGCTTGGTGCCCTTGGCGCCATCGATCTGCATCATCACGCCCGGCGGGATGAGACGGGCGGAGGGAACCGTGACCTGCAGCAGCTTGCGATTGACCTTGCCTTCGACCGTGATCAGGCCGACGGCGGTGATCAGCTGGCCGTTTGCGGCGACGAGCTGGTTCTGGACCACGCAGACGTCGGATTCTTCCTGCTTGGCGCAGGTCTTGAACCACCGCGGCTCGGAGGGAGCGGCGGCTTCCTGTGCCTGTGCGACGACCGGCATGGCGCTTGCCGCGAAGGACAGAGCGATTGCAGACACAGCCGTCCGCGTTGCGTTGCTAAGTTTGAACATCATACGTATTCCGTCTCCTGAAAACCCCTGTCGCGCGGACTTGTGTGCCGCGTCATTCACCGGTCTTGTCTGCCCTCACCTGTGGTTCAAATGAGGCAAATACATGACCCTGCGATCTGGCTCACCTGTTACATCGCGGCGGCCACAATATCCAGCGTTTCTTTGACGCCGGATCGACTCACATCTCCTCATTCTCACCCGCTTGTGTTGGTTTTATGGTGAGTGTGCTAGCGTCCCAGCACATTCGAGATTCTAATTCGGGGAGGATCGCCGCCTTGCGCCGTCTCTTGTTCACTCTGCTTATTCTACCCTTTGCCGCTGCCGCTCAGGCACAACCCATGCACGGGATCGCCATGCATGGCGAGCCTGCGCTTGCCGCCGACTACATGCATTTTCCTTATGTAAATCCTGATGTGAAGAAGGGTGGCAAGGTCAATTACGGCGTGGTCGGCACCTACGATGCGCTGAACCCCTTTGTCCTCAAGGGCATGCGCACGACGGCGCGCGGCGTCTGGGATCCGGAATTCGGCAATCTGCTCTACGAGCCGCTGATGTCCCGGTCTGCCGATGAACCCTTCACGCTCTACGGCCTGCTTGCAGAAACCGTCGAATGGGATGCCGACCGCACCTATGTGCAGTTCAATCTCAACCCCAAAGCGCGCTGGCATGACGGCAAGCCGGTCACTCCCGAAGATGTGATCTTCACCTTCGAACTGTTGCGCGACAAGGGACGACCGCCCTTCAACGGCCGGCTCAATGCCGTCGCCAGCATGGAGAAGGTCGGCGACCACGGCATCAAGTTCACCTTTAACGAAAAGGCCAATCGCGAGACACCGCTGATCTTCGCCAATTCAACCCCGATCCTGCCGAAACACGCGATCGATCCTGAGACCTTCGATCAGGGCGGACTTGCCATCCCTGTCGGTTCGGGTCCCTACAGGATCAAGGAGCTGAAACCCGGCGAGAAGGTCACCTGGGCGCGTGATCCCGACTATTGGGGCAAGGACCTTCCTTCGAAGGTCGGCTTCGACAATTACGACGAGATCAGCGTCACCTATTTCCTCCAGGAGGCAACGCTGTTCGAGGCCTTCAAGAAGGGTGAGATCGACATCTATCCGGATGGCGATTCCAACCATTGGCAGCGGGCCTACAATTTTCCGGCCGCAGAGAATGGCGATGTCGTGAAGGAAGCCTTCAAACCTGGCCTTCCCTCCGGCATGCTCGGCTTTGTCTTCAACACCCGCCGCCCGATCTTTTCGGACGTCAAGGTACGCGAGGCAATCAGCACCGCCTTCGACTTCGAAGCGATGAACAAGACCCTGTTCGGCAACGCCTTCACCCGCACCCAGAGCTACTGGCAGAATTCAGCGCTCGGCGCCTATGGCAATGCCGCCGACGAGAGAGAGCTGGCACTGCTCGGGCCGGCCAGGGAGAAGCTGTCGCCGGAAATTCTCGCCGGCACCTACACGCAGTCGGCCACAGACGGGTCCGGAGGCGATCGCAAGGCGCTCGGCAAGGCGGTGAAGCTCTTCCAGGAGGCGGGTTACAAGATCCAGGGCGGCAAGATGATCGATGCCGCCGGCAAGCCGCTCGCCTTCGAGGTGATGACCCAGAACGAAGGTCAGGAGAAGATGGCCATCGCGTTTCAGCGGACGCTGAAGCTGATCGGCATCGACATGGCCATCCGCACCGTTGACGACGCGCAGTATCAGGCGCGCTCCAACAGCTTCGACTACGACATGATCATCAAAGCATACACCTCGTCGCTCTCGCCCGGCGCCGAGCAGGTCAATCGCTGGGCATCCGAAGCAAAGGACGCCCAGGGTAGCTTCAATTACGCCGGCGTTGCCGATCCCGACATCGACCGCATGATCGAGGCGCTCCTGCAGGCCCGCGATCCAGCCGATTTCCAGGCGGCCGTACGCGCCTATGACCGACTCCTGGTTGCAGGACACTATCTCGTGCCGCTTTATCATATCGGCGAGCAATGGGTCGCCCGCTGGAAGCATATCGGACGGCCAGACACAGCCCCGCTCTATGGCTACCAGCGCTCGACCTGGTTCGACGCACGCGTCCAGTAACCCCAAGCGATTGACGCTGTGTTTCAGGGCCGGAGCTTGTCTCCGGCCCGCTTTGCTTTAAGTGACAGGCATACCTCTGCCAGGAAAGGACACCCTCATGGACCGCATCACCATCGACCTCGTATCCGACGTGGTCTGCCCCTGGTGTTATCTCGGCAAGGCGCGGCTCGAACTCGCGATCGCCGAAGTGCAAGACGAAGTCAGCGTCGACATCAACTGGCGCCCCTATCAGCTCAATCCCGACTATCCGCCTGAAGGTGTCGACCAGCAGGTGGAACTGGCTAAGAAGCTGGGCGGCAAGGACAAGATGGACCAGGCGCATGCGCATCTGAAGTCGCTCGGCGCCGAGGTCGGCATTGCCTTTGATTTCGAAGCCATCAAAGTCGGCCCGAACACGCTCGATGCGCACCGGTTGATCCATTGGGCCGGCCAGGAAAGCCGGGAGACGCAGACCCGCGTGGTCGATCTCCTGTTCAAGGCAAATTTCGAGCAGGGCCGCAATATCGGCGAAACCGCCGTGCTGCTCGACATCGCGACCGAGGCCGGACTGTCGCGTCCGGTGATCGAATCGCTGCTGTCAGGCGATGCTGACGTCAACCACGTGCTGTCCGAGGTGGAAGCCGCCAAGCAAATGGGCGTGAACGGCGTTCCCTTCTTCATCTTCGACCAGCAATACGCGGTCAGCGGCGCCCAGCCGCCGGCGGAACTCGCCAATGCCTTGCGCGAAATCGCCAAGGCGAAGGCTGAAGCTCTCCGCAATCTGAATTGACGGTTGTAACGAACAGCCGTATCCCGGAGAGGTAACCTCCTCCCCGGGATCATGACCTTGTCATCCGACACGACCCTCAAAGGCGTCTTCTTCGCCTTCATCTGCTTTGCCGCCTATTCCTTCAGCGATGCCGCCGTGAAGCTGGTGGAAGGGCGCGTACCCGCCTTCGAGGCAGGTTTCATCGGTAGCCTGTTCGGCTTCCTGGCAATCCCCTTCCTGATGAAGCGCGGCGACCGCTATACGGATCTGGTGCGCAGCACGAACTGGCCGCTCTGGGGCCTGCGTTTCGTCTGTTCTGCCGTGGGCACGGTCGGCAGCATCATTGCCTTTACCCAGCTGTCGATGGCGGAAGCTTTCTGCCTGATCTTCCTGCTGCCGAGCTTTGCCACGATCATGTCGGTGATCTTCCTCAAGGAAGAGGTGGGTATGAAACGCTGGGCAGCCGTCCTAATCGGCTTCCTCGGCGTGCTGGTAGTGCTGAGGCCTGGTTTTCGCGAACTTGAAATCGGGCATCTGGCAGCGCTGATTTCCGGTTTTGCCGGCGCCGTCACGATCATCATCTTCCGCGCCATGGGCCCGCAGGAGAAGAACATCTCGCTCTACGGCGCGGGCTTGCTCGGCAGCGTGATCATCTGTGCTGCCTTCTCTCTGCTGGATTTCCAGGCACCCGACCGTTATGACCTGATGCTGCTTGCCGCCTTCGGCCTGCTCGCCGCCGTCGGCAACATCTTCATGATGCTGGCGTCGTTTTATGCCCCCGCTCCGATCGTCGGACCGATCCAGTACAGCCAGATGCTCTGGGCCATCCTGCTGGGCTACCTCGTCTTCGGCGACGAGGTCGACTGGCCGATGGGCATCGGCATCGTGCTGATCGTCGGGTCAGGGCTCCTGACGCTGATCCGCGAGCGCAAGCGCGACACGCCGCTCCCGCCACCGGTAGCCGGCAAGACGGATGCGGCGCTGGCGATCAAGCCTGAACAGAGCGACTGAGGCCTATCGATGGAGCCGCACTCAGCCGACAGTACCTCGCTTTTCGTGCGACTAGCAGAACGGGCTGATCTAGCCGGGCTTCTGCGCCTTTACCGCGACCTCAACCCCGATGACGCAGAACTGTCTGTCGACACTGCTGAACAGCATTTCGATGCTCTCAGGGGGATCTCCGGCAGCGCTGTACATGTCGGTGTGCTCAATGAGACAATTGTCAGCACCTGTACGCTGATTGTCATTCCAAATCTGACGCGGGCGGGCCAGCCTTATGCATTGATCGAGAATGTGGTCACCGCAAGCGCCCATCGCGGGCGCGGCTACGGTCGCGCGACGCTGCAACAAGCTGTATCATCCGCTTGGGACCATGGTTGCTACAAGGTGATGCTGCTGACAGGGTCAACGAAACCCGAGACACTCGGCTTTTACCGGTCTGCCGGTTTTGAGCAGAACAAGACTGGGTTCCAGATCCGCCGCATCGCACCGCGCGCCGACTGAGACGCGCTTAGCCCTTCGCCAGTTCCGCCAACTGCGTCATGACCACCGCTGCGCCTGCCAGCCGCTTTTCCGGCGTTGGCAGGTCGCGTGTCAGGAACACCGAGTGATCCGGCCTGATCTTGGCCATGCTGCCCTGCTTGGCGATATAGCCGACGAGCGCTGCCGGATTGGGGAACTGCTTAGCCCGGAACTGCACGACGACACCCTTGGGGCCGGCTTCCAGCTTCTCGACATTGGCCGTGCGGCAGAGTGCCTTGATATAGACCACCTTCAAGAGATGCTGGACCTCGACAGGCATCGGGCCGAAACGGTCGATCAGTTCGGCGCCGAAGCCGTCGATCTCTCTGAGGTCGTCGAGTTCGCCGAGGCGGCGATAGAGCGCCATGCGCAGATGCAGATCCGGCACGTAGTTTTCCGGGATCATGACCGACGTACCGACCTGGATCTGCGGCGACCAGCCGGTATCGACCACTTCATCGACACC
The DNA here is from genome assembly GCF_001295785.1 of Rhizobium sp. AAP116. NCBI lineage: Bacteria > Pseudomonadati > Pseudomonadota > Alphaproteobacteria > Hyphomicrobiales > Rhizobiaceae > Rhizobium > Rhizobium sp. AAP116. The sequence goes on along the minus strand of NZ_LJIB01000010.1, from coordinate 4,819 downwards.
CTTCACCTCGGCGACCGCCTCTTCCAGCATCTGCTGGTAGAGTTCAAAGCCGACTTCCTTGATATGGCCGGACTGTTCCTCGCCGAGCAGGTTGCCAGCGCCTCTGATGTCGAGGTCGTGGCTGGCAAGCTGGAAGCCGGCGCCCAGCGTATCGAGCGATTGCAGGACCTTCAGGCGGCGTTCGGCACCTGCGGTCAGCACCTTGTTGACCGGCAGCGTGAGCAGCGCAAAGGCGCGGACCTTGGAGCGACCGACACGGCCACGGATCTGGTAGAGCTGGGCGAGACCGAACATGTCGGCACGGTGGACGATCAGCGTGTTGGCCGTGGGAACATCGAGGCCGGATTCGACGATGGTGGTCGAGAGCAGTACATCGTAGCGGCCTTCATAGAAGGCGTTCATGATGTCTTCGAGCTCGCTTGCGGCCATCTGGCCATGGGCGATTGCCACCTTCAGCTCCGGCACGTTCTCGTCGAGGAATCTCTTCACATCCGCGAGATCGGCGAGACGCGGGCAGACATAAAAGCTCTGTCCGCCGCGATAATGCTCGCGCATCAGCGTCTCGCGGATCACAAGCGGATCAAACGGCGAGATGAAGGTGCGCACCGCCATGCGGTCGACAGGCGGCGTGGTGATCAGCGACAATTCGCGCACGCCGGTCATGGCGAGCTGCAAGGTGCGCGGGATGGGCGTTGCCGAAAGGGTCAGGACATGGACATCCGACTTTAGCTCCTTCAGGCGTTCCTTGTGCTTGACGCCAAAATGCTGCTCCTCGTCGATGATCAGCAGGCCCAGATTGGCGAAATTGACACCGGTGCCGAGCAGCGCATGGGTGCCGACGACGATATCCGTCTTGCCGTCTGCCACTTCCTTCTTGACGAGGTTCAACTCCTTGGTGCCGACAAGCCGCGAGGCCTGCTGGACGCGGATCGGCAGGCCACGGAATCGTTCGGAGAAGGTCTTGAAATGCTGGCGTGCCAAGAGCGTTGTCGGCACGACGACGGCCACCTGGATGCCGTTCATCGCGGCGATGAAGGCAGCACGCAGTGCCACTTCCGTCTTGCCGAAGCCGACGTCGCCGCAGACGAGGCGGTCCATGGGACGGCCGGCGCCGAGGTCGGAGCGGACGGATTCGATCGCCGTTTCCTGGTCTTCCGTCTCGTCATAGGGGAAACGAGCGGCGAATTCGTCGTAGAGGCCTTCCTGGGTGGTGAGCACCGGAGCCGTCCGCGTCATGCGCTCGGCGGCGATGCGGATCAGGGCTCCTGCCATATCGAGCAGGCGCTTCTTGAGCTTCGCCTTGCGCATCTGCCAGGCGCCGCCGCCCAACTTGTCGAGCTGCACCTCGGTCGCCTCGCCGCCATAGCGCGAGAGAAGATCGATGTTTTCGACCGGCAGGAAGAGCTTGGCCTCATCGGCATATTGCAATTCAAGACAGGCATGCGGGGCACCCGCGGCCTCGATGGTGCGCAGACCGACGAAGCGGCCAATGCCATGCTCGGCGTGCACAACGATCGAGCCTTCGTCGATACCAGCCACTTCCGAGATGAAATCGGCGGCCCTCTTGCGGCGCTTGGAGCGGCGGACCATACGGTCGCCGAGAATGTCCTGCTCGCCGATGATGACGAGATTGTTTGTCTCGAAACCACCTTCGAGGCTGAGCACGGCAGTGCCCGCCTCGCCCTTCTTCAGCTTGTCGACATCTTTAAGTGCTGCGACCGGCACCAGCCGCTCCAGTCCGTGTTCGTTGAGCACCTGCAGCAGTCGGTCGAGCGAACCTTCCGACCAACCAGACACCACGACCTTGGAGCCGGCCGCACGTTTGTCAGCGATATAGCTGACGGCCTGGCCGAAGACGTTGGCACGATTGCCTTCTTCGCTGCTCGCCTCATTGGCAGACTTCGCCCAGCGCGGTGTCGGTCGTGCCTCGACCTCGATCACCTTGCGGCTCTCGCCACTGGCTTCGGCAAAGGGCGTGATGCGGATCGGATCGAAGGCGTCGAGCGCCTTTCCAAACTCGCTGGCGCCGAGATAGAGCCGCTCCGGCGGAACCGGCTTGTAGGGCGTGCCCTGCGCGAGATGGCCCTTGCCGGGGGTCGCCGAGTTGAGGCGCGCCTCGTAATAGTCGCGGATCAGCTTGGCGCGTTCTTCCGCTGCCTCACGCACGGTATGGTCGGTGACCATACGGAAGCCGCGCAGATAATCGAAGGTGGTTTCCAGCTTGTCGTAGAACATCGGGAGCCAATGCTCCATGCCGGCATACCGGCGCCCCTCCGAGACGGCGGCATAGAGTGCATCGTCGCGGGTCGCGGCTCCAAAGAGCGAGAGATAGTTCTTGCGAAAACGGCTGATGCTCTCCGGCGTCAGCGTCACCTCGCTCATCGGGTTGAGATCTAGCGAACGGACCTGTGCGATCGTGCGCTGGCTTGCGGGATCAAAGGAGCGGATTGATTCGAGCGTATCGCCAAAGAAATCGAGACGCACAGGCTCTTCCGCACCAGGCACAAAAACGTCGAGAATGCCGCCGCGCACGGCGAATTCGCCGACCTCGCGCACTGTTGCGACGCGGTCGAAACCGTTGCGCTCCAGACGTGCGGCAATGTCGTCCATGCGCACCTGGTTGCCGGGCTTCGCCGAAAAACCGAGGCTGTCGATCACGTCCGCCGGTGCTACCTTCTGCAGCATGGCATTGACCGTCACCAGCACGATTGCCGGATGCGGATTGAGATAGAGTGCAATCAAACCCGACAGTGCCGCCAATCGCCGGGCCGAAACATCAGCGGACGGCGAGACACGGTCGTAAGGCAGACAATCCCAGGCCGGCAGGCTCAAGACCGGGATATCGGGAGCTGCGAAACTCAGTGTCTGCTCGAGGTTCTGCAGCCGCTGCCCGTCGGATACCACATAGGCGACAGGTTTCCCCTCACGCGCCAGTTCGGCGAGGATGAAGGCATCCATGCCGTCGGGTACATGGGAAAGCGTCAGCGCGGATTGTGCGCCGACAATCCGCTTCACATCGATCAGGGACATATCAGTTACTTTGCAGCGGTTTCTTCGCCGGTCACCGGTGAGAAATCCGGGCGCAGGGCGGCTATGCGTTCGAAGAGTGGTGTCTGGAGATGGGCCGGCACGGGATCGGCACCAGTGATGTAGCGGACGAGATCGTTGTCCTCTTCGACCATAATGCGCTCCAGCTCGTCGAGCTCCTCATCAGAAAGCTCGCTGATATGGGCCTCGCAGAACTGGCCAAGCATCAGGTCCATCTCGCGGATACCGCGATGCCAGCAGCGGAACAGGATGCGCCGACGGCGCGGATCGAGGTCGGCACTGCTTTTCACCAGTCCAGTCATCTTGGCATCCTTCCAATTCTTGGGCCTCTATAGAGCAGCGACCGGCAAATGTCAGCTTGCCAAACAGGCATTTTGCGAGGCATTTTGCCCCCATCATGCGTCCCCATCTTCTCGATCCCCTCTTTGCCTCCGTGGCTTCGCTCAGCGGAGTCGGTCCCAAACTTGCCCAGCTTCTCGCCACACTGCTCGGGCGCGAGGATGCCGAGGACGCACGCGTCGTCGACCTGCTCTTCCTCGCGCCACACCGGCTGATCGACCGGCGCCACCAGCCGGGCATTGCCTACGCCCAACAGGGCTCGCTGGTAACGATCACCGGCCGTGTCGACCGACATCTGCCGCCGCCTAAGGGCAAGAGCAACCTGCCCTACCGCGTGATGCTGCATGACGAGACGGGGGAACTGGCGCTCACCTTCTTCCGGGTCAAGGGCAACTGGCTCGAAAATGCATTGCCCGTCGACGAAATCGTCATGGTGTCGGGCAAGGTCGACTGGTTCAACGGTCGCCCCTCGATGGTGCATCCGGACCTCATGATGAAGGCGAGCGAGGCGGAAAACCTGCCACTGGTCGAGCCGGTCTATCCGCTGACGGCGGGGCTCGGACCCAAGGTGCTGCGCAAGGCCGTGGAGGCTGCGGTCGAGCGTATGCCGGAGCTGCCGGAATGGGCAGATGCGCCGCTCGCCACGAAACAAGGCTTCGCCAGCGTGCGCGAAAGCCTGGTGACGCTTCACAATCCGCGCGACGAGAAGGACATCGACCCGCAGGCGCCGGCGAGACGCAGGCTCGCCTATGACGAATTCCTCGCCGGCCAGGTGTCGCTCGCCTTGGTGCGGCAGAAGCTCCGTAGGGTTCCCGGCATCCCCATCAAGCCGACCGGCGAGATCAGCGAAAAGATCCGCGCCACCCTCCCCTTCACGCCGACCAACAGCCAGCTGGCGGCGATCGACGACATCCTGAAGGACATGGCGACGGACCAGCGCATGCTGCGGCTCGTCCAGGGCGACGTCGGTGCTGGCAAGACGCTGGTGGCGCTGTTTGCCATGGCAGCCGCCGTCGAGGCGGGCGGGCAGGCCGTGCTGATGGCGCCGACGGAAATCCTGGCGCGGCAGCACCATGCGACACTTGCCAAGCTCGGAGCACCGGCTGGACTCAGGATCGAAGTTCTGACCGGCCGCACCAAGGGCAAGGAGCGCGAGGCCATCCTGGAGCGGATCGCATCCGGCGAAGCGCAGATCGTTATCGGCACACACGCGCTCTTCCAGGATGCCGTCAGCTACAAGAACCTGACGCTCGCCGTGGTCGACGAACAGCATCGCTTCGGTGTGCATCAGCGTCTGCGGCTGACCTCCAAGGGCATCTCCCCACATATGCTGGTGATGACGGCAACGCCGATCCCGCGCACGCTGGTGCTCGCCGCCTTCGGCGACATGGATGTCTCCAAACTCACCGAGAAACCGGCGGGCCGCAAGCCG
>NZ_LJIB01000001.1:0-7090 GCF_001295785.1 Rhizobium sp. AAP116 | reverse complement strand
GGGGGGGGGGGTTAGCGTCAGCGCAAGCGGCCCCCTCATCGCCTCACTGCGTTCGGCACTTCTCCCCGCTGGGGAGAAGAGGGAGCCAGATCCGGCAGCCTCGCGAGTTTCTCGAAGACAACTCATTCCGCAGCCTCCCGAACCGGGGCCGGCGTGAAATCTTCCGGAAAATGCGTCATGGCGCTCATGACCGGATAGGGCGTGAAGCCGCCCAGCGCGCAGAGCGAGCCGAATTTCATAGTGTTGCAGAGATCCTCCAGCAGCACCTTGTTCTTCTCCGGCTCGATGCCGCGCGCAATCTTGTCGACCGTCTCGACGCCGCGCGTCGAGCCGATGCGGCAGGGCGTGCACTTGCCGCAGCTTTCGACCGCACAGAATTCCATGGCGAAGCGCGCCTGCTTCAGCATGTCGGCGGTATCGTCGAAAACCACGACACCGGCATGGCCGATCAGGCCACCGGCAGCGGTGAAGGCCTCGTAGTCGAAGATCGTGTCGAACAGCGAGGGCGGGAAATAGGCGCCGAGCGGCCCACCGACCTGCACGGCCTTGACCGGACGCCCGGAGATCGTTCCGCCGCCAATCTCGTTGATCAGCTGGCCGAGCGGCAGGCCGAAGGCGGTCTCGTAAAGGCCGCCATGCTTGAGGTTGCCGGCGAGCTGGATCGGGATCGTGCCATGCGAACGGCCAACGCCGAAGTCGCGGTAGAACTGCGCACCGCGATCCATGATGACCGGGATAGAGGCAAGCGACATGACGTTGTTGACGACCGTCGGCTTGCCGAACAGGCCCTGAAGTGCCGGCAGCGGTGGCTTGGCGCGTACCACGCCGCGCTTGCCCTCAAGGCTGTTCAGCAGCGAGGTTTCCTCGCCGCAGACATAGGCGCCGGCTCCCATGCGCACTTCCATGTCGAAGGCATAAGGCGAGCCCATGACGGAGGCGCCGAGGATCCCCTCGCGGCGGGCAATCGCGATCGCCTCTTCCATCATGGCAATCGCATGCGGGTATTCGGAGCGGGTATAGACATAGCCCTTGGTGGCGCCGACCGCGATGCCGGCAATCGCCATGCCTTCGATCAACACGAAGGGATCGCCTTCCATGATCATCCGGTCGGCAAATGTACCGCTATCGCCCTCGTCGGCATTGCAGACGATGTATTTCTGGTCGGCCTTCGCATCCGCGACCGTCTTCCACTTGATGCCCGTCGGGAAGCCTGCACCGCCGCGACCGCGCAAGCCGCTGTCGGTCACCTGTTTGACGATGTCGACAGGCGCCATCGCGATGGCATTGGCGAGGCCTTTCAGGCCCTGATAATGGCGGTAGTCATCGAGCGACAGCGGATCAGTGACGCCGCAGCGGGCGAAGGTCAGCCGCGTCTGGCCCTTCAGGAAGGGAATGTCCTGGGTCAGGCCATGGCCAAGCGGATGATCGCCGCCATCAAGGAAGCCGGCATCGAAGAGCGACGGAACGTCGGAGGCCTTCACAGGACCATAGGCGACGCGGCCGTGATCGGTGCGCACCTCGACCAGCACTTCCAGCCACAGCATACCACGCGAGCCATTGCGCACGATGGTGACGTCAAGGCCGCGTACCCTGGCTTCGCGTTCGATGGCAGCCGCCACCTTGTCGGCACCGACGGCAAGCGCTGCCGCATCGCGGGGGACGAAGACAACGACGGTTTCTGGGACGCTCATGAGCGCACCTCCGCCAGAATGTCGCTAAGACAGTGTTCGTCGAGCCGCGCATGCAGCTCACCGTCGAGCATCGCGGCAGGCGCCTGGGCACAGAGGCCGAGACAGAAGACGGGTTCGAGGGTGACGGCACCGTCAGGCGTCGTCTGGTGCCAGTCGATGCCGAGCTTGGCCTTGATCTTGTCCGCAAGAGGCTCGCAGCCCATCGACTGGCAAGCCTCGGCGCGACAGAGCTTTAGAACGTGTCGCCCAGCCGGTTGAGCGCGGAAATCGTGGTAGAAGGTGATCACGCCATGCACCTCGGCGCGCGACAGGTTCAGCGCGCTGGCGATGATCTGCTTGGCGATCTCAGGGATATAGCCGAATTCCTCCTGCACACGGTGCAGGATCGGCAGCATCGGCCCCTCCAGATGCTGCAACTCGGCGATCACAGCCGAAATGCGGGCGGAGACGTCGTCCGCAGCCACACGAATATTCATCGAAATCCTCCTCACCCGCCGAGCTCTGGCGGGGTCGTCTGTCGGAAGATGATGATGGGTCAGGGCTCAGGAGGTCAATACGCCGCTTCCGTCGCTCGATAGAAGATTTCTATCGAAGGCATTCCCGGCCGCCAGCAAGCGTGCCTCATGCAACAGGCCGGAGACGAGCGGGGTGAAGGGTTCGCGATGGGTGGCGACCAGCCCCACCAGATGCTCGGCCTCGGGTGCGGTGATCGGGATCATCCGGATCTCCTCGCCGAAACCGAAGGACTCAGCGACGTTCTTCGGCATGATTGACGCCCATTTGCCGGTACGAATATGGGAGAACAGCACAATCATCGAATTGGATTCGAGCGTCGGCTTCGGTGTCACCCCGGCCTCTGCCATGTGCTGGTTGATGATCCGGCGGTTCTGCATGTCGGCGGTCAGAAGACAGAGCCTGAGATCGGCCACCTCGCTCCAGGTGATGCTGTCACGATCGGCAAGCGGCGTGCCGACACCGGTGATCAGGTGATAGCGCTCCGAATAGAGGGGCACGCTGGTGACGCGCCCCAGCGGCTCATTGTCGAGATAGGTAATGCCGGCGTCGATCTCGAGATTTTCGAGCAGGCTCAGAACCTGCAGCGAGGTGCGCGACAGGACGGAAAAGGTCACGTCCGGATGACGGGCCTGAAAGGGTTCGGTGAGCTTCTGCACCATGGCAAGCGCCGTCGGAATGACCGCAAGCCGGATATGGCCGGCAAGACCACGCCGGGCAGCGCGCATTTCCTCGCGCATCGTGCGGGTATCGCCAACGATGCGCCGGGCCCATTCCAGCACCCGCTGACCTTCCGGGGTGAGACCGAGAAAGCGCGAACCGCGCTGCACGAGCATGACGCCGAGCTGCTCTTCGAGCTGACGGATACCCGCCGAGAGCGTCGGCTGCGTCACGCCGCATTCCTCGGCTGCGCGGCCGAAATGCTGCTGGCGGGCAAGCGCGATGAAGAATTCCAACTTGTCGATCATGCACCGCCCCTTCGATGCCCTCTCGGGCTTACGCCTCGCTGAGCGCCGCCGCCTGGCTGATCGTGACGGGTGTCGGGCCGCAATACATCTTGTAGAGCACGGAGATCAGTTCGGCGAGTTGTGGATCGGCGATCCGATAGTAGATCTGGCGTCCTTCGCGGCGGGTCTGGACGACCTTCTCGCCTCTGAGCCGCGCGAGTTGCTGGGAAACGACGGCCTGCTGGATGCCAAGGAACTGTTCGATTTCGGTGACCGTCTTCTCGCCCTGGCAGAGCATGCAGAGCATCAAGAGACGCGTCTCGTGCGATAGCGCCTTTAAAAGCCCGCTGGCGGCGCGTGCCTTGAGCAGGAAATCATCGAGAGCCTCAGGGGTGAGTGGCGGCGTTTCGTTCATCAAGTGATCCAGAAATCGGGGCGCAGTATCTGATCGTCACGGCGCTTCTGCGCCTGCATATCCTGGCATTATATAGGCAGTTCCCCCTATAAAGGAATGGCGTCGGCTCGTTCCTTCAAAAGCGACGCGCTGCGGTTCAAGGCCGCATACTCCTCGTCGTCGAGATCGGGAAAAAGATCGACGACGACACCTTCTGCGCCAATCACGCGCGGGATCGATAGGGCGACATCCCGAATGCCCGCGACTTCCGGCGTTGCAATGGAAACGGACAGCACGTCGCGCTGATCACGGGCGATCGCCTTGACGATGCGGGCAAGGCCCGCGCCGATGCCGTAATAGGTGGAGCCCTTGCCGTTGATGATCTTGTAGGCGGCGTTGCGCACACCGTCGTCGATCTGCGCGCGCACGTCCTCCGTCAGCGGCGAGCCGACCTGGGCGGCGAAAGAGGACAAAGAGACGGAGCCTGCACGGGCACTCGTCCAGGCGAGAACCTCGCTGTCACCATGTTCGCCGAGCACATAGGCATGCACCGATTGCGGGGAAATCCCGAGATGGCGGCCGACGAGACTGCGGAAACGCGCGGTGTCGAGAATGGTGCCCGAACCGATCACCCGGCGCGGATCGATGCCGGAAAGCCGTGTGGTGATCTGGGTCATGATGTCGACAGGGTTGGAGGCGATCAGCAGGATCGCATCCGGTGCGACCGGCAACACCTCGGCAAGAACGGAACGGAAAACCGCAGCATTACGCTCGAGAAGCTCAAGGCGTGTTTCGCCGGGTTTCTGGCTCACACCGGCGGAGAGGATAACCACACCCGCGCCCTCAAGATCACGGTACTGTCCGGCGTTCACGATGGTCGAGGACATGAACGGAACCGCATGGGCAATGTCTTCCGCCTGCGCGATGGCGAGTGCCTCATTGCGATCGATGAGCACGATCTCGCTGGCAAGCCCCATCAGCGCCAGCGCATAACCCGCCGAGCTGCCGACCATTCCCGCACCCACGATACCGACCTTCATGCCGATTCCCCCGAACGCATAAAATTCTGGATCCTTATCTCATCGGTCACCCGACACTTTCAATCAGCTATACCGGAAAGCATGACACATTCGCGTCAAAACTGCATGGCGCAGGTCTGTGGCCTCTGATTTAATCATCAAAGGCTCATAGGAGCATCACGAGGGATCATGAGACGACTGCCGGCGCTATCCGCGATGAAGGTATTTGAGGTGGTCGGTCAGACCCGCAGCTTCACGCGTGCAGCGGAGTTGCTGAACCTCACCCAGAGCGCCGTCAGCCGTCAGGTGCGCAATCTCGAGGAGCAGCTCGGCGAGCCCCTTGTCATCCGCAGGCACCATCACCTGGAACTGACGCCGTCCGGTACAGAATTGCTCGCCTCGCTGCAGCAGGCTTTCCACACGGTGGAGATGACGGTCCGCAATATTCGCGAGAAGAGCAACAAGCGCCGTCTGCGGATCAACGTGCCGCCGACATTTGCCAAACGCTGGCTGATGCCACGCCTGACGAGCCTCCGAGCCATCCTGCCCGACGTCGATCTGAGCATCACCACAGACCTCGAAGACAATCTTTCCGAACGGGGGATGCTCGACTGCTCCATCCGCTTCGGTGATGGGGAATGGCCAAGCCTCAAGTCGGAACGCCTGTTTACCGAACGGCATATTGCCGTCTGCGCTCCCGACCTTTTGGCGGACTTGCGCGACGGAGAGGCCATCGATCTTTCCCACTTCACATTCCTCCATGTTCTGGCCTCCGCCGACCAGCGTTATCTCACCTGGCAGCGCTGGCTCGACGCGGCGGGCCTGACGGAAACCGACACGCAGGGCGGACTGGAATTCGATCTTCTCGACCTAGTCATCGAAGCCGCGTGCAACGGACTGGGTGTTGCAGTGGCGGACCGCTCAATGGTGGCGCCCCTGATGCAAACGGGTGCCCTCACCCAGGTTCTGGACGTCGAAGTCGAGGGGCATGAGTCCTACTGGCTTGTGACTCGAACCGACAGCGCACAATCCCCGCATGTCGGAGCGTTCAGACGCTGGCTGAGCCAGGAAATCGACGGAAGCTCCGTGGCCCTGCTGAGGCAAGCGAGCGCCTGAAACATTCCTTTTTGGAATGCTCAACCCGACAATAAGTCGCTTGCGAAGAGGCAAGCCCGGCTTCCTACTTGGGCAGACTGTCCGTTGTCGGAGTGCCTGCCATGTCTACCTTCCAGAACTTCATTGCCGGATCGTTTCGCGAGACGGGGCCACGCCAGACGATCGAGGTGAAGAACCCCGCCAATGGTCGGGTCTTTGCGTCGGTCACCTCGGCGACCGAAGCCGATGTCATCGAGGCGGTGGACGCTGCCGCTGTTGCCCAGAAACCCTGGGGCCGCCTGCCGGCCATCGAGCGCGGCAATGCACTCCGCCGGCTCGCCGATGCCATCGAGCGCCATCAGCAAAAGATCGGCGCAGCACTGGCGCAGGAATCCGGCAAGAGCCTTGACGATGCCGTGGCCGAAACCGGCTACGGTGTTGAGCTGATGCGCTACCATGCCGAATGGGCGCGCCGCGTCGAGGGCGAGGTGATCGAGAGCGATACGCCGGACGAAACCCTGATGCTCAAGCGCGCACCGATCGGCGTCGTCGCCTGCCTGATCCCCTTCAACTTCCCTGTTTACACGCTGGTACGCAAGATCGCGCCGGCTCTGATCACCGGTAATGCCGTGGTCGTGCGCCCGAGCAACAACACGCCGACATCGGCCTTCGTCTTCGCCGAAGCGATCAAGGAAGCAGACCTTCCCGCAGGCCTCGTCAGCATCATGGCCATGAGCCACGAGGTGGCCCAGGTGATGGCGACGCGCCGTGAGGTCGGCATGATCACCCTGACCGGCAGCGTCGCCGCCGGTCAGACGGTTCTGGACTACTGCAAGGCCAACATCGCCAAGCCCTCACTGGAACTCGGCGGCAAGACGCCAGTCATCATCGAGCCGGATGCCGATCTCGACGTGGTGACGAAAAGCGTGCTGGCCGCCAAGACGGCCCATTGCGGCCAGGTCTGCACCTCCGTCGAGCGGCTTTACGTGCATGCCTCCGTGCATGGCACGCTTCTAGCCAAGCTCAAGGACGCCTTCGAACGCCGCCACTATGGCGACCGCGCCGAGGACCCGACCCGCATGGGACCGCTTGCCAATGCCGCAGCCCGCCTGCGTGTCCATCACATGGTCGAACGGGCCAAGGCCGATGGCGCGGTGATCGAGACGGGTGGCTTCCTGCCCGCAGGCGACGGCTATTTCTATCCGCCGACACTGCTCTCCGACTGCCGCCAGGACATGGAGATCGTCCAGGAGGAAGTCTTCGGCCCGGTGCTGGCGGTGATCCCCTATACCGATTTCGATGATGCGCTTGCCATGGCGAGCGACCACCAGTTCGGCCTCGCCTCGGTCGTCTTCACCGAGAACTACCGCAAGGTGATGAAGGCCGCGAACGAGATAGAGGCGGGTGAGCTCTATATCAACCGTTTCCCCG